>NZ_JBEOOU010000658.1:0-223 GCF_040309405.1 Psychrobacter sp. W2-37-MNA-CIBAN-0211 | reverse complement strand
GGTCATCGTCAGCTCTCTATTCAAAAGCTAAACCCCCCTTTGCGAAAGCAGAGGGGGGTTTTGTTTGTCTGGGGTTTGGTGGTAATTATTTGATCAACAGCATCTAATTCCATTCAGTAAAATAATCATAAAAAAGCAATGATTTACCTTGACCCAGTCTTAAAACCCCGTATAATGCGCCCTAGTCGAAAGGGAAGGCGTTTAGAATGAGTGATGAAATATT
>NZ_JBEOOU010000657.1:0-227 GCF_040309405.1 Psychrobacter sp. W2-37-MNA-CIBAN-0211 | reverse complement strand
AATGGAACAGATGGTTTAAATGGAACAGATGGTTTAAATGGAACAGATGGTTTAAATGGAACAGATGGTTTAAATGGTGCTGATGGCACTAATGGCACTAATGGTCAGGACGGCGCGCAAGGTAAACAAGGTCCAGCGGGTCAAGATGGTGCACAAGGTCCAGCAGGATCTGACGGCATCAATGGAACAAACGGTATTGACGGTCAGAATGGAGTTGATGGTACTAA
>NZ_JBEOOU010000656.1:0-229 GCF_040309405.1 Psychrobacter sp. W2-37-MNA-CIBAN-0211 | reverse complement strand
TGATAAATTTAATCAAATTGTACAATATAAAAATAACACTATATGTAAATACAAATTAGAGAAAAAAAAATATTAAAGTGATTTTGTTGATTCAAAAAACCATAAAAAAATTAATTAAAAAAAAAAAAAAAAAAATTAATTAAAAATGATGTAAAACACAAAAAAAAAAAATTAAGATAAAAAATTAAAAAATATTTTTGATAATAAAATCTAAAATTTAAAAATATTA
>NZ_JBEOOU010000655.1:0-229 GCF_040309405.1 Psychrobacter sp. W2-37-MNA-CIBAN-0211 | reverse complement strand
ATATAAATGCATCTGGAGCTCTACAAGAAGTAAATGTTAGAGAAAATGTTTGCGAAATAATGGAGGGTGGTAAGATAGCATTACAAAAACGGTATAACCGTATGTTCAGCATTTGATTATTTTATTAGATAACTACTCAACAAGCTTAAACAAATTAAATAGTCATCTAAATGATGTAAAAAAACTATCAATTACTAAAGTACAACCTCATATTTAACATCCCTTAAAC
>NZ_JBEOOU010000654.1:0-229 GCF_040309405.1 Psychrobacter sp. W2-37-MNA-CIBAN-0211 | reverse complement strand
ACAATGAGCCGTACCGAAGACTGTTATCGATTATTCTTGCCAAAATAAAATCGACTAATAGCCATATTCAAAGCAAAGGTAGTGATAGCGAGGCTGAAAAAGATGCTTACACCAATCCGCAAGAATTGTTAGAAGATTTACGCATCATTCGGAAAAGTGTCAATACTCACGATACGGCACATGGCGAAGGCTTATTACTTGATATGATTCGTTTGGTCAAAACCTGTGG
>NZ_JBEOOU010000653.1:0-229 GCF_040309405.1 Psychrobacter sp. W2-37-MNA-CIBAN-0211 | reverse complement strand
ATCAGAGACTGTATTTCTTATCATTGATTTCGGCGGTATTTTTACCATTAGGTTTTTTAACAGGCTTATTGGGCGTCAATATTGGCGGAATACCTGGCGCTGAATCAAATTGGGCTTTTGCCGCATTCTGTGGCGGATTGTTTGCGCTGATAGGTTTGCAAATGTACTTATTCTACCGTTTGAAATGGCTATAATCCGTCTCTAATATACATGATGGACATTGATCTGC
>NZ_JBEOOU010000652.1:0-229 GCF_040309405.1 Psychrobacter sp. W2-37-MNA-CIBAN-0211 | reverse complement strand
CCCCAGGGCTTGGGCCTGAGATGGCAATGATATTGTTTTTAGCTTCCATCATCGCAAAATGTAAGCTGGTACGCAGGCTGCGTAATGCCTCGATAGATAAGTCGGCGGGGTTTTCAAGTGCTAAAATGGTTTTGGCTTTGGCTTTGGCTTTGGCAGTTCTAGCTTTACGCGATTGGCTAAAGTCTAGCAGTTTATCTTGATTGTCTGAATACGGCACGCTGGCATAAAC
>NZ_JBEOOU010000651.1:0-229 GCF_040309405.1 Psychrobacter sp. W2-37-MNA-CIBAN-0211 | reverse complement strand
GAGCAGGGCGGTGTTTATGTACTGGCTAACATTCGCGGTGGTGGAGAATACGGCCCAGCCTGGCATCAAGCAGCGTTAAAGCAACATCGTCATAAAGCGTATGAAGACTTTGAAGCCATTGCTGAAGACTTAATTGCTCGTAAAATTACGTCAAGCAAGCATCTTGGTATTCAAGGTGGTAGTAATGGTGGTTTGTTAATGGGTGCTGCATTTACTCGTCGTCCTGAGC
>NZ_JBEOOU010000650.1:0-229 GCF_040309405.1 Psychrobacter sp. W2-37-MNA-CIBAN-0211 | reverse complement strand
GAGCAGATCCACGCTCGCGTTGCCTGTTACGGCCGGATCGACATTCGACTTGACCGGCAGAACCACACCGTCGCCGGCCCCCGAATCGCGCAGCGGCGCGAGCGGCTTCGACCGGTGGCCCGCTGCGTCGAGCAGGTCGTGCGCGCCACCTGCAGGCAGCAGCACGAAATCGCCGTCGGCGAGTTGCAGCGTGCGCCCGTCGGCGGCGCGCAGCCGGCAGGTTCCAGCC
>NZ_JBEOOU010000649.1:0-230 GCF_040309405.1 Psychrobacter sp. W2-37-MNA-CIBAN-0211 | reverse complement strand
TTAACAAATGACGAGCAAGGCGAATATAAAGCGCGTATAAAACAATTACTAAAAGATAAAAATGCAGTACTTGTTGCACATTATTATACCGATCCTGAAATTCAAGCATTAGCTGAAGAGACGGGCGGTTGTGTGTCTGATTCATTAGAAATGGCCCGCTTTGGTCGTGATCACCCAGCCAAAACATTAATTGTTGCTGGCGTTAAGTTTATGGGCGAAACCGCTAAAAT
>NZ_JBEOOU010000648.1:0-230 GCF_040309405.1 Psychrobacter sp. W2-37-MNA-CIBAN-0211 | reverse complement strand
TAGCAGACTGCTTAGCACCTTATGAGACAACCTTTATGCAGCATTACCAACAAGGTCTGTGCCGCAAGCTCGGACTGCCGCACGAGCAAGACAGTTTAGTGCTAGCGTTTGAGTGGTTAAGCTTATTAGAGGATAACCTGCTCGATTATACCAATAGCTTTCGCGCTTTATTAGGCTTGGTTGCTCCTGATACACACCCTCATGAAAAGCAACTATTAGCGACTATAAGC
>NZ_JBEOOU010000647.1:0-230 GCF_040309405.1 Psychrobacter sp. W2-37-MNA-CIBAN-0211 | reverse complement strand
GTTGATGCCTTTAATAGTGCACATTTAGCAACCCTAGGCAAAGCGGCTAAGTCGCTAAAGTTAATTACTGGCGGCTCTGGATTGGCAGCGGGCATTGCTAAAAACTGGCAGCAGCAACTACAAGATCAAGGCGAAGCCAAAAAAGCGGGCTACCCAACCAAAGCAGCCACCGTCATATTATCGGGTTCGTGCTCGTTAATGACCAATAAACAAGTTGCAGCTTATAAAAC
>NZ_JBEOOU010000646.1:0-230 GCF_040309405.1 Psychrobacter sp. W2-37-MNA-CIBAN-0211 | reverse complement strand
GCCGTGGCATGCACGCGGATCGAATGCAGTTCCTGATCCCGCCATAACGCAAAACGGGCGTTAGTCCCCCCGATGTCACCGACCAGCGCAAGCTTCACTTAAGCGTCTCCAAGGCAGAGGTAAAGGCGCTGGCGCCCTGCTCTGCGGAGCTTGCGGCCAAGCGCATGAATGCAAACAGCTCGCGACCGGCTCCCACGTTATTGCCCAACAGGCCCGTGGCAGGCGTGCGC
>NZ_JBEOOU010000645.1:0-230 GCF_040309405.1 Psychrobacter sp. W2-37-MNA-CIBAN-0211 | reverse complement strand
GCTTGACTGCTGCGACTTCCTTGTCAGCCTGCGTACGCGTTGCCTGGATCGCTTGCGGCATGTACTTCTGCATCAGGCCGTTGACCACGTCGCGACCGACCTGATCCTGAACCTGGATGAACTTGCGGCCCGTCGGGCTCTTGTAGAACGTCGTCAGATCCTTGATCTCCGACGTGCTGTAGTACTTCGCGTACGCGTCGTACTGAGCCGACATCGCGTCGCTCTGGAAC
>NZ_JBEOOU010000644.1:0-230 GCF_040309405.1 Psychrobacter sp. W2-37-MNA-CIBAN-0211 | reverse complement strand
GGTAATGGGCATCTCTTTCATCACTTCCACAAAGCCCATCAATAATGCCGTTAGCACTCCTGGGCTAAGCACTGGCAATACCACTTGTCGCCAACGCTGCACGGGACTATCGCTCAGCAATTCAGCCGCCGCTTCTTGATTGACCGTTAGCCGCTGTAATTGACGATCAATCGGCTGGAAGCTCACCGTCATGAAACGAGTAGATAAAGCCAGTAACATCACAATGACAC
>NZ_JBEOOU010000643.1:0-230 GCF_040309405.1 Psychrobacter sp. W2-37-MNA-CIBAN-0211 | reverse complement strand
AAGAATTGCTTATAAGGTTAGATTATCGCAGCTATTTTAATGCCTCCATAGCTCTATCCGCTTGTCTAAACTGCCTTATTCTCGCTTCAATTCGCGCCAGTTGTAAGGTTTGGCCATCGGAATAGCGATAGGCATAATTGAGTTGGTCAATCGCACCTTTATAGTTCGCCGATAAGGCCATCAGTTCAGCATTGCTGTAATACTCAAGTGCTTTGTTGTCTAGCTTACGG
>NZ_JBEOOU010000642.1:0-230 GCF_040309405.1 Psychrobacter sp. W2-37-MNA-CIBAN-0211 | reverse complement strand
ATAAACACCTTGGTTGGTGTCCACTATCTTCTCTTTTAGTGATAAAGCCATAATCCTCATTCCAGCTAAGTTTGTTTTGATGGATTTAATATAGCAGCCATTTAGACGTCTAGATAGATTTATTTAGTGAAAGTTTTTCAACTAACATGATGTTTATTCATAGTGCTTGTTCCCATAATTTATAATTGACACAGTTGTTTACATAATAAATTCCCTTTGGGCTCTTATAT
>NZ_JBEOOU010000641.1:0-230 GCF_040309405.1 Psychrobacter sp. W2-37-MNA-CIBAN-0211 | reverse complement strand
ACTCACACCTTTGTGCCACCTACCCCGGGTCCTATCGCAGCGGCGGGCAATCTAGGGCTTGAGTCACAACTAGGACTGGTCATTGCTGTCGGTGTGTTTGTTGCTGCTATAGCCGCTTTTGCAGGTATGCTATGGGCTAACCGTTTTGCCAACGAACAACCTGACGGCGAAGGTGCTGAAGAACTTAATGCACAACTACCAGACTTTGACGATCTGAAGCAGACATACGG
>NZ_JBEOOU010000640.1:0-230 GCF_040309405.1 Psychrobacter sp. W2-37-MNA-CIBAN-0211 | reverse complement strand
ATACTAAGCAGTAAATAAAGTATGAGCGCCGTTTGTTGCAACAAGCTTGGCAATAGCGAAGTGTTATCGGTACTAACCGTAGCATAGGCTAGCATCAGATAAAACATATTCACCAAAAGTCGATAACTACTGTAGATCAATCCTAGTCTACGTAGCTGTGATGAGGGCAGGGCCTCGTGTTGCTGTCTGTAATCTTTGATAGCCGTTAGCACTTTCGCAATGATACTCAT
>NZ_JBEOOU010000639.1:0-231 GCF_040309405.1 Psychrobacter sp. W2-37-MNA-CIBAN-0211 | reverse complement strand
CTTTATTTACTACATTTTAATAATATAAACTATTATTTAATACAGTTTTATCATGTTTAAAAAAAATTTATAACCTTATTTAAAATTAAAAAAAAAAAAAAAAAAACAAAAAAAAAAACAAAAACAAAAAAAAAAAAAAAAAAAAGAAAAAAAAAAAAAAAAAATAAAATAATGACTATTAAATAAAAAAATAATTATTATTAATAATATAATTTTAAATTAAAATATTAT
>NZ_JBEOOU010000638.1:0-231 GCF_040309405.1 Psychrobacter sp. W2-37-MNA-CIBAN-0211 | reverse complement strand
ACTGAGTTGACCCACCATCAACTTTTGGTGTCACAACCCACGTATAACCGCCAGCATTATCTTGTGCAGTTGCTGTTATTACAGCATTTTCAACTGTTAAAGATTTGATAGCTGCTGGAAGTGTTTTTGGGACAGCTGGAATGCCTAGCTTACCGGCATCACAACCTGTTAAAACACCGCCATTTTCTTGTATACAAAGCGTTACAGCTGTTTTATAGCCCTCTCCAACTG
>NZ_JBEOOU010000637.1:0-231 GCF_040309405.1 Psychrobacter sp. W2-37-MNA-CIBAN-0211 | reverse complement strand
GCCCCATGCGTTGGGCAGGATGTGCCGCAGCAAGGTGCGGCCCCAGCTGGCGCCGCCCAGGCGTGCGGCTTCCACGTACGGCAGGGTCTTGACGCGCAGCACTTCGGCGCGGGTGGTGCGGGCGAATCCGGGGATAATCCCGACGCCCACGGCGATAGCCACCGGCACCGTGCCGAAGCCGATGGCGGTGACAATCGCCAGAGCCAGCAGCAAGCCGGGCAAGGCGAGCAA
>NZ_JBEOOU010000636.1:0-231 GCF_040309405.1 Psychrobacter sp. W2-37-MNA-CIBAN-0211 | reverse complement strand
CCGTTAACATGCTGCCATCTTTCAGCGTCAGGAAGGTTTCATTTTCTCCCCAGGCGACCTGCTGTAATTCTGCGGGGGCTAACAGAGTGATATCTGACGACTGATGCGCTTTGTTCCACAGCGCGTAGTGAATCACTGAATTTTCAACGATATGCCCAAGATGGCTATAGCCCATGCTTTGATCGTCAAACGAAATGTGACCAAAGCTGTCTTTGTCCCACACTTCCATAC
>NZ_JBEOOU010000635.1:0-231 GCF_040309405.1 Psychrobacter sp. W2-37-MNA-CIBAN-0211 | reverse complement strand
CGGTAAATACGCTTGTTTTCTTCTTTGGTGAGTGCAATAACTTCGGTTTTAGAAAGGTAATCTTGCAAAGCTTTTTTATTTTTAAAATCAACCAATACCACTAAATTACCTAAACCAAGTAATGCACTAACACTGCGAATTATTGCTTGCGGCCAGCTAATAAGTTGCCCATCTAGAGTTTGTACTTTTAAGCGCCATGCGCGCATGCCAATGGTTTGCCCGCTTTTAGTC
>NZ_JBEOOU010000634.1:0-231 GCF_040309405.1 Psychrobacter sp. W2-37-MNA-CIBAN-0211 | reverse complement strand
CAACAGGAAGCCTTCTTTTCCTTATCGTCGCGACACCTGCGGTTTCTGCGCATTGTTTGATAAACTCAGGGCATAAAAAATCACTCAGTTGACCTAAGCCTTCTGAATTGGGTGCGTAGCTATTGGCTAGAGAAAGTGCGGTAGTGAGTTGCAAAATAAAAGGCTCCTGAATAAATTCAGAAGCCTTTATAAACTAACCAGAAGATCGGTCAATGGATCGTTAAATATTTC
>NZ_JBEOOU010000633.1:0-231 GCF_040309405.1 Psychrobacter sp. W2-37-MNA-CIBAN-0211 | reverse complement strand
ATTAATGCCTTGATTGCGGATTTTTCTTGCGGCCATCTGCACTTGACGCAGTTCATCGCTACCCGATAGATGGATTGTTGCCTTAGTACCTTGGTAAGTCACATCAGCTTTACCCCAATGTTCTGCAGGGGCTTCGGTGGTGAGCGTAACGGTCATAATATTCATAATAATCCCTTGTAGTAAGCCAAATAACACCAATGCTCGAGCTTAATCACGAGCTAATGGCAGTAG
>NZ_JBEOOU010000632.1:0-231 GCF_040309405.1 Psychrobacter sp. W2-37-MNA-CIBAN-0211 | reverse complement strand
CCATTACTCGCACTAATGTTTAGTTTGGTGGGTATTTTTGGTGGACATTTAGTCGGTGTTGAATGGAAAGGTATTGATAGTGGTGCGTTTTGGTCTATTCTTCAAGCATCGGTTGAGTGGCGACAAGATATTGTTAATTGCTTGATAAAAAGTGTTATTTTTGGTGTGGTGGTCACATGGATAGCCTTGTACCGAGGTTATGAAGTCGAACCCAATCCAGAAGGCATTAGC
>NZ_JBEOOU010000631.1:0-231 GCF_040309405.1 Psychrobacter sp. W2-37-MNA-CIBAN-0211 | reverse complement strand
ATATGGCACCGGCACAACCGGCTTGGTTAAAGTCGCTTGGCGGTAATCCTATGAAGTTAGGCCTAGATTTAAGTGGTGGTGTACATTTCACCATGGAAATCGACATGGTCACTGCGGTTGATAATCAGCTTGAGCAAATGGAGCAAGATTTTCGTAGCGACCTGCGCGAAGAAAAACTACGTTATCGTAGTGTGCGCCGTGTAGCAGGCTCAGAGCGTATGCGTGTAGAAA
>NZ_JBEOOU010000630.1:0-231 GCF_040309405.1 Psychrobacter sp. W2-37-MNA-CIBAN-0211 | reverse complement strand
GATATCAGCTCTGTAATCGGTGTAGCGATAGGTGATCAAACAAGTACCAATACAACTGGTAATGTCGGAGTTGTTATAACAGGTCAGTACGGTACTGTTATAATTAATAACGACGGTACATACACTTACGAGTTAACCAGTACAACGGATACCATCCCTTCTGGTGCTACTGACGTATTTACTTATACGATACAAGATAGTGATGGTGATATCTCCAGTGCTGTACTTGAA
>NZ_JBEOOU010000629.1:0-231 GCF_040309405.1 Psychrobacter sp. W2-37-MNA-CIBAN-0211 | reverse complement strand
GAATTAGGCCGTCCACAAGACGTGGCGGCCAGTATTGATAAAATTCTGAGCCGAATGTCAGTATTAAGTGAATCGTTAGAACTTGATCGCAGCAAAGCGATTATGGACGAATTGCTGTCAACGGGTGAGCAATGTTCATCGATTTTATTTTCAGCGGTTATTCGGGAAAAAGGCACCGCTTCAAATCATTTCGATGTGCGTCAGGTGCTGCGTACCGACAGCTATTTTGGC
>NZ_JBEOOU010000628.1:0-231 GCF_040309405.1 Psychrobacter sp. W2-37-MNA-CIBAN-0211 | reverse complement strand
CGGCATGGCTGCATCAGGCTTGCGCCCATTGTGCAATATTCCCCACTGCTGCCTCCCGTAGGAGTCTGGGCCGTGTCTCAGTCCCAGTGTGGCTGATCATCCTCTCAAACCAGCTAGGGATCGTCGCCTTGGTGAGCCATTACCTCACCAACTAGCTAATCCCACTTGGGCCAATCTAAAGGCGAGAGCCGAAGCCCCCTTTGGTCCGTAGACATTATGCGGTATTAGCAG
>NZ_JBEOOU010000627.1:0-232 GCF_040309405.1 Psychrobacter sp. W2-37-MNA-CIBAN-0211 | reverse complement strand
ACTATTAGCAATATAAGAATGAAATTGTGGTGTGATACAACAAGCAGCATACTGAGGACTTAAATTAGATAACTAATTAAGGAGATAATTTTAGTGCTTATAGCAAAAAACCTATGCTAGGTTTGATAAAAACTCAGCATAGGTTTTGTTTTAATAGAGTATTAGCGCAAGCTCGCTAGCATGGGCTTGGTTAAACCATGCCGATACTCCTAAAATTATAATAGATATAACC
>NZ_JBEOOU010000626.1:0-232 GCF_040309405.1 Psychrobacter sp. W2-37-MNA-CIBAN-0211 | reverse complement strand
CCTTGTTGGCGCGCTGGATATCAATGTCTTTTTCCCAGCGCGCAATTGCCACGGTGGCCACGCAGTTGCCGATCAGGTTGGTCAGCGCCCGACCGATGCCCATGAACCAGTCCACCGCCAGCACCAACACCAGGCCGACCACCGGAATCGCGGGTATCGCCGTGAGCGTTGCCGCCAGAATCACCAATGCCGAGCCTGGAATGCCATGGGCGCCCTTGGAGGTGATCAACGA
>NZ_JBEOOU010000625.1:0-232 GCF_040309405.1 Psychrobacter sp. W2-37-MNA-CIBAN-0211 | reverse complement strand
CGCGGCATTGTCTTTATATGCCGACAATACATTTTCAGGGTTTTTCTCAAAAGTATTTTTAATCATCTTGAACAGCGACTTTGGCTGCTCTTCACCATCGATTGTCCAGTCAGCATTAAATATTTTATGACGACAATGCTCTGAGTTTGCTTGGGCAAACATAAACAATTCGATATCGTTAGGATTACGGCCTAACTTTATAAAGTTTTCTACTAGGTAATCTATTTCGTCA
>NZ_JBEOOU010000624.1:0-232 GCF_040309405.1 Psychrobacter sp. W2-37-MNA-CIBAN-0211 | reverse complement strand
GAGTAGCAGCATAGAAATACTCACAATACGACGCCAATTCCACTCGTAGGTTAGTGTAGTTACACTTTCTTGTGGTTCGCGTTTAACATTTGCTTTAATAACTATTTTTTGACTCATTTTAACCTCAGCGGCTCCATTATTAGCTTAAGCGAGCAATTAACCAATGGCGAATAGCTTGCAGTTCTTCTGCGCAAACCTGGTGAGCCATAGGGTACTCTTGCCAGCTTACATC
>NZ_JBEOOU010000623.1:0-232 GCF_040309405.1 Psychrobacter sp. W2-37-MNA-CIBAN-0211 | reverse complement strand
ATCACGCTTGGTGTCGATGTTGTATTTTAAGGAGAGGTAAAATGAAAAAATTAATATTAAGTGTAATATTCCTGTTTACGAACTTCGCCTATGCAGATTTTGCTATTATCGTGCATCCTTCAAATGAAAGTAGCTTTGATGAGTCTGTTATCAGCCGAATTTATACAGGAAAAGAAAAGTCATTTAGCAATGGCAATAAGATCATTCCAATATCTCAAGAACCAAGTAGTGC
>NZ_JBEOOU010000622.1:0-232 GCF_040309405.1 Psychrobacter sp. W2-37-MNA-CIBAN-0211 | reverse complement strand
CCGTTTATGTGCATGGTCTGGTACGTGATGGCAATGGTCAAAAGATGTCTAAATCTAAAGGTAACGTCTTAGATCCTATCGATTTGATCGATGGTATCGATTTGGAAACGCTAGTTGAAAAACGCACCAGCAATATGATGAATCCAAAAGATGCGGCGAAAATTGAAAAGCAAACGCGTAAAGAGTTCCCAGAAGGTATCCCAGCCTACGGTACCGATGCGCTGCGCTTCAC
>NZ_JBEOOU010000621.1:0-232 GCF_040309405.1 Psychrobacter sp. W2-37-MNA-CIBAN-0211 | reverse complement strand
GCGCTGAACTGACCCAATTGCGCGCTGCATTCCAGCGCGATTCATAACCCGCAACCGCTTCACCATCGGTACACACGCCAGCACCAACCCGGACGGGCAGCGATACACCGCCTGCTCATCGCCTACATACCCGCACGCGCTATAAAGACTTGTCGCATCCAGCACCACCCTGCTCAATCGCCTGCTGCTGCTGCGCGTCGTCCGGCGTCAAGCTCCTTCCATGACCTCAAAC
>NZ_JBEOOU010000620.1:0-232 GCF_040309405.1 Psychrobacter sp. W2-37-MNA-CIBAN-0211 | reverse complement strand
CCCCCCCCCGCCCTTGGCGTTGGCGTTGGCGTTGGCGTTGGCGTTGGCGTTGGCGTTGGCGTTGGCGTTGGCGTTGGCGTTGGCGTTGGCGTTGGCGTTGGCGTTGGCGTTGGCGTTGGCGTTGGCGTTGGCGTTGGCGTTGGCGTTGGCGTTGGCGTTGGCGTTGGCGTTGGCGTTGGCGTTGGCGTTGGCGTTGGCGTTGGCGTTGGGGTTGGGGTTGGCGGTGGGGGTG
>NZ_JBEOOU010000619.1:0-232 GCF_040309405.1 Psychrobacter sp. W2-37-MNA-CIBAN-0211 | reverse complement strand
CTCTTGACCTGTAATAGTGGCATTGCCGCTAGCGTTGTCTACAATAGTAAGCTGATGAGCGATGCTAGTAGCCGTCAAAGCATGATCGCCGGTGATCATTTTCACATCAATACCAGCAAGGTAGCAGGCTTTTACGGCCTCTATCGCTTCTGGACGAGGCGGGTCTATCATCGCTTGTAATCCCAGAAACTCTAAATTTTGAGCTAGAAATTCGTGGCTAATACTACTGCTA
>NZ_JBEOOU010000618.1:0-233 GCF_040309405.1 Psychrobacter sp. W2-37-MNA-CIBAN-0211 | reverse complement strand
CAACCGTATCAGTTTGATGCCGCTAGCGGCAAGTACAATTACCAAGGCGATCAAGGCCAGCATAAAATTACTATTGCCGAAGGTGTGTCGATTAAATCTAGCGACAACGGCTACGACACCTTTGAAAAAACCAATGCACGCCTCGATGTAGCATCTAACACAGGCGATGCATCAAGTACGCTTACGGGTTCTGTTTATGTAGATAAACAAGGTGTTTTCGATCAGTTTCATAA
>NZ_JBEOOU010000617.1:0-233 GCF_040309405.1 Psychrobacter sp. W2-37-MNA-CIBAN-0211 | reverse complement strand
GATCCAGTCGGCGTAGGTGCTGCTGGAATAGCCGCCTGCAAGGTTTAGGGTCAGGTCTGGGTAGTAGGCGGTCTTTGCCACGCCGATATTGGCGTTGGCGGCAATCACTGCGCGCTCCGCCGAGGCGATGTCCGGGCGGCGCTCCAGCAGTTGCGATGGCAGGTTGACCGGAATCTGCGGCAGGGCGGGAATGTCCTTGCTCACTGCCAGCTCAAAGTTGGTGGGTGCAATAC
>NZ_JBEOOU010000616.1:0-233 GCF_040309405.1 Psychrobacter sp. W2-37-MNA-CIBAN-0211 | reverse complement strand
CATGAAGAGTGCGATGCAACAACCGAATCATCATTGCCTTTTAAAAAACCACCCGTTAAACCCAAATATGCATTTCCATCGGCAACAAAGCGTAAACGAGGTGTACGTGCATCAGGGAATGGTGAAATTTTACGTGCATTGTTTACTTTTAAATCGTGTAATACACCAACGGCCTCGGTTACATCACTTCCTAGCCACCATTTGAGTGCTGCATCGACCGCAAAGTTCCATGA
>NZ_JBEOOU010000615.1:0-233 GCF_040309405.1 Psychrobacter sp. W2-37-MNA-CIBAN-0211 | reverse complement strand
ACTTCATTACCCGCAGACAACAGTTGGACCTGGCCGGCCTGTACCGCGATGACGTGTACCCGGCCTGGAACTGGAGCGGCTTTGTCGCCTTTGGTGTACCGGTGGTGCTGACGTTGCTGTCGCTGGGCAGCGATGCGTTCAGCTGGTTCTACAGCTACGGCTGGTTCACCGGCTCGGCGTTGGGCGGGGTGTTGTATTACGGGCTCAATGCCAAGCGCGCTAGCAGTCCACTC
>NZ_JBEOOU010000614.1:0-233 GCF_040309405.1 Psychrobacter sp. W2-37-MNA-CIBAN-0211 | reverse complement strand
GGTGATCGGCGCCTGGTCGATGGTCGAATTGCCGCTGACCACCGCGCCGTCCAGCGCGATGCGCTCGCCTGGCTTCACCCGCACGCGGGCGCCGAGTTCGACGCTTTTCACCTCTTGTTCGCGCCAGTTGCCGTCAGCCTGCAAGACCGTGGCTTGCTCGGGGGTCATCTGCATCAAGCCGCTGATCGCATTGCGCGCGCGGTCCAGCGAGCGTGCCTCGATCAACTCGGCGA
>NZ_JBEOOU010000613.1:0-233 GCF_040309405.1 Psychrobacter sp. W2-37-MNA-CIBAN-0211 | reverse complement strand
GACGACGACATGGGGCAACCTCTTGGCGCTTTGACGATGGGCACAGCTTAAAGGCGCTTTCAAAGCAGTGTTACGCCGATTCTGCACAATCCTTGCCTGATCCTGCGATAAATTGTGAATCAGGCAAGTTGGGCGGCCTTAACCATTGCGTAGTTCACGTGAAACAAGGTGCTCATGCCGGGCATAAAATCCGTGGCCTGATCGTTACCTCTCCGCATCTCGCAGGATTGTGC
>NZ_JBEOOU010000612.1:0-233 GCF_040309405.1 Psychrobacter sp. W2-37-MNA-CIBAN-0211 | reverse complement strand
ATAACTATTGTGTTCGTGTTACCGCTAACGATGGTGTAGCGGGTTAAAACGATTTAAAAACCTTTTGTGATAACGAAAAAACCATTCCAACAATTTTAACCACATCACGCAAGCTTTCTACAGGCGTAGATGCGCGTAACGTCCGTAACATTGTGCTCATGCGTCCTTGTAATAATATGATTGAGTTTAAGCAGATCATAGGCCGAGGCACCCGCACTTACGATGGCAAAGAC
>NZ_JBEOOU010000611.1:0-233 GCF_040309405.1 Psychrobacter sp. W2-37-MNA-CIBAN-0211 | reverse complement strand
TAGCTCCATTTTAATTGAAGCGCGTGCCAGTGCAGACGCTAAGATGCTAAAAGCCTCAGCCGATGAGAAAATCTATGCATTTGAAGCTGCGGGTAAGCGGGCACAGTACGAAGCTGAAAACGTACTGAGCAACGAACAAATTGCACTGCAAAGATCATTAGCCATATTAAAAGCCTTACCAGACATTATTGCTCAAGCCGTTAAACCGCTTGAAAAAATTGAAGGTATTAAGA
>NZ_JBEOOU010000610.1:0-233 GCF_040309405.1 Psychrobacter sp. W2-37-MNA-CIBAN-0211 | reverse complement strand
ACCCTATAACTAAAGCACCCACCCATTGAATTTGCAAAAACTCAAGCTTAAATAGCAATGTTAGTAGCGACAAAGCGACAACGTTCATGGCAATATATTTAAATTTACCAAAGCGTTTTACGGTTAGGTTTAAATTATCTGTGTATAAACGAATCAGTGAATCGAGCGAGTTAATAACAAATACGATACCTACAAACACCATAGCAAAGTTTTTGATTCCCTCGGTTGGAATA
>NZ_JBEOOU010000609.1:0-233 GCF_040309405.1 Psychrobacter sp. W2-37-MNA-CIBAN-0211 | reverse complement strand
AAGTACACATACCCAAGAAGAACGCTAGCGCCATGTTTTCAATGAAAACGGAGCGAATTAATAAACTAATATAATGTTCCATTGCGTTTACCCTTTTGCTTCAACTTGCTCTGGCTTATACGTACGGATCAACCAGATCAGACCACCGATCAAGAAGAATGCACTCGGTGGCAGTAGTAATAAACCGTTAGGCTGATACCAACCGCCGTCAGAGATTTTGCTGAGGATTTCTA
>NZ_JBEOOU010000608.1:0-233 GCF_040309405.1 Psychrobacter sp. W2-37-MNA-CIBAN-0211 | reverse complement strand
CGATCACAATATGCCATTGAGCGTATTTAACATGAATAAATCAGGCGCGCTAAAACGCGTAATTATGGGTGAAGAAGAAGGTACACTTATTTCTTCACAAGCCTCAGATGAAATAATCAAATAATTAGGATTAAACCGTGATTAACGATATTCAAAAAGACGCGCAAGCGCGCATGCAAAAAAGTGTAACTGCACTAGGTAGCCAATTATCTAAAATTCGTACTGGCCGTGCA
>NZ_JBEOOU010000607.1:0-233 GCF_040309405.1 Psychrobacter sp. W2-37-MNA-CIBAN-0211 | reverse complement strand
CGAGTAGGACTCACAAATCGGCTAGCCAAAATTAACAAATCTTGTTGCGAAATTGGCCCTTGACGTTTTTTTGAATCTTTTTTTGATGACCAAGGTTTAACAAAATTACTCGCTTGAATACGCTCAGCAACGCCAGCTCTAAACCAAATAGACCCTAGTACATAGCAAAATATATTCGCTAACAAAGCAATCAAAGTATCACTAACATTTGGGGTTATCGAATTGAGTAAGCC
>NZ_JBEOOU010000606.1:0-234 GCF_040309405.1 Psychrobacter sp. W2-37-MNA-CIBAN-0211 | reverse complement strand
CCCGGCCCCCCCACTCCCCCCGTACCGACCCCGACGCGCCCCCGCGCCCCCGCCCCCCGCCCCCGCCCCCCCCCCCGCCCCCCCCGCCGCCCCCCCCCCCCGCCCCGCCCCCCCCCCCGCCCCCCCCCCCCCCCCCCCCCCCCCCCCAGGTCGACACCGGAGCCGGTCGCAAGCCCCCCAGGCTGACGCCGGGCAAGACGCCCCTTGATAGCGAGAACTTGGACAGGTATACCA
>NZ_JBEOOU010000605.1:0-234 GCF_040309405.1 Psychrobacter sp. W2-37-MNA-CIBAN-0211 | reverse complement strand
ATTAAAATCATTTTATTAACAAATGAATACTCATATTTAATACTCATTAATAGCATATTTTCAACTTAAAAAACAATAGTAAATAATAATAAAAAACAAAAAATTATTAGAAAAAACACAAAATGAGTAGAAAAAACAAAAAATGAGTACAAAAAACAAAAAATGAGTAGAAAAAACACAATTATAAATTAATTTTATTTTATATGCTATTTTATTATAACATAAGTTTTAGTT
>NZ_JBEOOU010000604.1:0-234 GCF_040309405.1 Psychrobacter sp. W2-37-MNA-CIBAN-0211 | reverse complement strand
GACCTATCTCACTTGTAGATTCAGATAACTCGCGTACTGTTTTGGCGATATCCGCGACAGAGAGATTTAACTCATCAATAGATTGCTTAGCTTCATTAGCCAGTTGAGCCCCTGCATTAACATTGTCTAACGCTTCTTTTGCACTATAAGCATTACGTTCAACGTTCGCGGACACTTCTTGGATAGCAGTGGACATCTGGGTAATTGCCGAGGCAATTTGTTGTGTTGCTCCAC
>NZ_JBEOOU010000603.1:0-234 GCF_040309405.1 Psychrobacter sp. W2-37-MNA-CIBAN-0211 | reverse complement strand
GCGCACGGCCGACAGTGGTGTCGACGATACGGGTGTTGCTCACGCTGCCGCCGTCACGGTCGTTGACGGTTTCGTGGATCCGCACTTTGACCTTGGCGTGCAGTGCGGCTTCGCCGGCACGGAACACACGGTCAACTTCTTGCAGGTCAGCGAACACACGACCTTCGCCCTTGGCGTTGATCGCTTCACGGGTCATGTAGTACAGACCCAATACAACGTCCTGCGACGGAACGA
>NZ_JBEOOU010000602.1:0-234 GCF_040309405.1 Psychrobacter sp. W2-37-MNA-CIBAN-0211 | reverse complement strand
CGCTTAATGGATGCGATACAGCACAAATTGACCCAATCAGAACAAAAGCTGTCTAACACCGCACATCAGCTTGATACCGTGAGTCCGTTAGCCACATTAAGTCGTGGGTATTCGATTACCAAAGACAATAATGGCAAAGTATTATTTGATGGCGCTAGTGTAAAATCTGGGGATGAAATTCAGACCCAACTTGCCCGAGGTCACATCGCCTCGGTAGTTAAATAACCTCAACTC
>NZ_JBEOOU010000601.1:0-234 GCF_040309405.1 Psychrobacter sp. W2-37-MNA-CIBAN-0211 | reverse complement strand
AATAATAGCTGCTGGCTAGGAATCGCAAGCCAGTGTCCAAAAGCAATACTTTCAATATTACTGTTAGCCAATAATTGACGACACTCCTGACGGCTATACCCTAAGTAAGGGTTTGTTGTATGAGCGGCTGTAGTATGAGTTGGAATGAGTTTTTTCATAGCATTTATCACCAGCGCCGTAAAACCACATCCTTCTAGGGCATGGATGTAAGGCGTCAACCGTTGTCACCTAAGA
>NZ_JBEOOU010000600.1:0-234 GCF_040309405.1 Psychrobacter sp. W2-37-MNA-CIBAN-0211 | reverse complement strand
AGATATAAGAATAAAGATAATTCATAATAATAATAATTTAAGACCACTCACTAATAATAATAATATGAGTCGAGATTTCATTTTGAAATACTGGTCGCAGAATTTGTAAGGAATAGACCGATTGGTCGACATGCTATTTAGCACTGCCTTACACAACAGAGTGACTGATAACCCAGAGCATTATTTGAAGGATTCAAATAATGGCAAACAAAGCTTATTGCTGAGGATGCACCC
>NZ_JBEOOU010000599.1:0-234 GCF_040309405.1 Psychrobacter sp. W2-37-MNA-CIBAN-0211 | reverse complement strand
ATCTACGGCACCCTGGACGCACTGGTCAACGCCGGCATGGATGCGCACCGGATGCGCGCCGACGTCTTCGCCTACGCCCCAAGGCCCTAATGTGGGAGCTGGCTTGCCTGCGATGGCGGCTTGCTAGCCGAAGCCTATCTACCTGACACCACCCGATCAAATTGTGGGAGCTGGCTTGCCTGCGATGACGGCCTCACAGCCGGCCCCTGTCTATCTGACGCCCCGCGATCAAAC
>NZ_JBEOOU010000598.1:0-234 GCF_040309405.1 Psychrobacter sp. W2-37-MNA-CIBAN-0211 | reverse complement strand
TCACAGGGATGTTGGTTGAGCGTATCGCGGATAGTGGTGGTGGTAGCCATAATGTCGCACCAAAACGCTTACGCTGCGAGTCAGGTAAACCTTGTCCACAGACGGGATCATGGTGGTCACCATCGAGTCAGGATGTGAAACACTTTAAAGCAGGTGACATCATGCCAAAAATGAAGCGGCTTGAATGGAAAACCATTTGGTATTTTAACGAGACCAATCAGTTAGACGATTAAG
>NZ_JBEOOU010000597.1:0-234 GCF_040309405.1 Psychrobacter sp. W2-37-MNA-CIBAN-0211 | reverse complement strand
TCACTGGTCTCACGGTGATGGCCAAGCTCGAGGTCTCGCTCGGGCCAGAGCCGTCGGTTCACTCATAGGTGATCACCGGCACGGGACCGTTGTAATTAGCCACTGGAGTAAAGCTGTATGCGCCATTGGCGCTTAATGTAAAGCTACCGACACCGGCAATTATCACCTCTTGACCTAAGGTCAATGGGCCAGTAACGCCGTCGATGCTGAAGCTGTGTACGGTCACAGGACCAT
>NZ_JBEOOU010000596.1:0-234 GCF_040309405.1 Psychrobacter sp. W2-37-MNA-CIBAN-0211 | reverse complement strand
GTGTTGTTAACGTCGTTACCATTATTAATGCTGTCAATGTCTTGCGCATTCTGTCTATCCAGCGCTGCCAGCTCGCGATCAATCTCATCAGGCGTCATCATCTGATAGCCCTGCTGTTGCACTGTCGCCGCTTGCTGCTCCAAATCTTTATTTGCCACATTCGCCTGTGCGTCACTCAACTCGCCTACATCATAAAGGTCGTTATCCAAATCACTGGCATCATCGACATTATCA
>NZ_JBEOOU010000595.1:0-234 GCF_040309405.1 Psychrobacter sp. W2-37-MNA-CIBAN-0211 | reverse complement strand
CTGACGTAATCTTCCAACGATTCTGGAAATAACGTTGATTGGTCACGACTTTCACCGCTTATAAACTTTGACATACTGCCTCAACCCTCAACTGAATCAATAGTCTAATTATATAAATATCAGTATATTAAGTGAACTAAATGTATAGATTAATAGATCATAAGCAGAACATACTTAGACCAAAAGGTGATCAGAGTTTTCACACAGTCTGGGCACTGAGCTGAACTTCGGCAA
>NZ_JBEOOU010000594.1:0-234 GCF_040309405.1 Psychrobacter sp. W2-37-MNA-CIBAN-0211 | reverse complement strand
TTAAATAATAAAAAATCGCACCTAGCACTAAGCAAAAGACAACACCGCCACCAGCCTCGACAGCCATGGTTTGTGATAAATAATTAGCGGTCGTAATATCACCGCTAGACAAAATCCCAAGCAGCAAGAAAAAAATAACGACGCCGATGCCATCATTGAATAAGGACTCACCAGCAATGACCGTTTCTATACTTTTTGGCGCACCAATCGATGATGAGATTGGCCTAATTAGTG
>NZ_JBEOOU010000593.1:0-235 GCF_040309405.1 Psychrobacter sp. W2-37-MNA-CIBAN-0211 | reverse complement strand
ATCAATGACAATCAAACCGCCCATATCGCGCAGGCGCAATTGACGGGCAATCTCATCGGCGGCTTCTAGATTGGTATGGTAAGCGGTTTCAGCAACGTCTGAACCTTTAGTAGACTTAGCAGAGTTGATATCGATAGATACCAATGCTTCTGTCTGATCGATAACAATTGAGCCACCTGATGGTAGGCGAACTTCACGCTGATAAGCAGTTTCAATCTGTTTTTCAATATTAAAG
>NZ_JBEOOU010000592.1:0-235 GCF_040309405.1 Psychrobacter sp. W2-37-MNA-CIBAN-0211 | reverse complement strand
CCTTCTGATACGATATAGGCTTTTTCACAAATCGCTAAAGTCTCACGAACATTGTGATCAGTGATTAACACACCGATACCACGTCGTTTGAGCGCTAAAATGACATCTTTGATATCGCCAACAGAGATAGGATCTACACCGGCAAAAGGCTCGTCTAATAAGATAAACTTGGGGTCAGCTGCTAGAGCGCGAGCAATCTCACAACGACGACGCTCACCGCCTGATACGCTCATAC
>NZ_JBEOOU010000591.1:0-235 GCF_040309405.1 Psychrobacter sp. W2-37-MNA-CIBAN-0211 | reverse complement strand
CGTATAGACGGTGAAGTATGTGACTTATCTGATCCACCAACACTTGAGCTTCATAAAAAACATACAATAGAAGTTGTTGTAGACAGATTTAAAGTAAAAGATGGCTTACAACAACGCTTAGCAGAATCGTTTGAAACCGCGCTTGAAATGTCTAACGGCGTTGCACATGTAGCATACATGGATGATAGCAGCGCTGAAGAAATTCTATTCTCAGCAAACTTTGCCTGCCCTCCAT
>NZ_JBEOOU010000590.1:0-235 GCF_040309405.1 Psychrobacter sp. W2-37-MNA-CIBAN-0211 | reverse complement strand
CTGCTCGCCATTGGCGCAGTATCAGGCTCTGCGCTTGGAGCACAAAACGAGCGAGAGAATGATAAAAGCTTTAAACGTGACCACGACAAACGTGTTGAATATAAACGCGATGAACGCCGCCATGAAAAAAAGCAGCGTATTGAGCATAAAAAAGAAAAACGAGAAGACCGTAAGCAAGAAAAACGTAAACTTGCTAAGTACAAGCAGGAAAAGCGTGAACAATACCGCTACAACC
>NZ_JBEOOU010000589.1:0-235 GCF_040309405.1 Psychrobacter sp. W2-37-MNA-CIBAN-0211 | reverse complement strand
CCCGTTATCGCGGCGGCAGCGTCACCCACCTGGTCACCCAGGCCACCCCGCAAACCAACGGTTCCTACAGCCTGGTGTACTTCCGCGACCAGTTCGTGTTCCGCGACAAGATGAAGGACTTCGATCCGAAAAACCCAGGCAACGTGCTGTTCTACTTCAAGCAGCAAGTGACTGCGCCAGCGCGCCTGGCCGGTGGTGTGCTGCTGGTGCACGAAACCCTGGACCAGGTCAAAGA
>NZ_JBEOOU010000588.1:0-235 GCF_040309405.1 Psychrobacter sp. W2-37-MNA-CIBAN-0211 | reverse complement strand
GCGCGGGCGAGGTTGAATGGCCGGTCCCGACATGCGCCGATCGGGCCGCCGGCGGCGGTTTTAATGTTGATTTAAGCCGGCGGCGGCATTGTCTCGGGTGGCTCACTCCGTGAGCCGCACGTCATTGTTGATTCGATCAGTCTCGTTTGATGGAGATACGAAGATGCGATTCCGTTCGTATATGGCGGCGGGCGCGCTGGCGCTGGTGCCCGTGTTCGCGCTGGCCGGGCAGCCC
>NZ_JBEOOU010000587.1:0-235 GCF_040309405.1 Psychrobacter sp. W2-37-MNA-CIBAN-0211 | reverse complement strand
CATCTAAACGCTGTGCTTCTAGGATGAATACTTGCTGTGCTTGTTGTGCTGTTGAAAAATCAGTTTTATAAGTAGACAAATTTTGCTGTAATTCCTGCACACTATCTAGCCACTGAAGCTGCTCGCCCAGTGTTTTAAAGGTTTGGCGTTGCTTATCTTGCTGCTGGTTGAAGTCTGCTAATTCTGCTGCCAGAAGCTTTTCATCTTCACCACTTAATAAAGATAAGCCATCCAC
>NZ_JBEOOU010000586.1:0-235 GCF_040309405.1 Psychrobacter sp. W2-37-MNA-CIBAN-0211 | reverse complement strand
CACGTATTTCGCACAGCAAATTTACTCAAGTTGGCAAACTAGCCCGCTCGCGCGTTGCCCTAGATGATGGCCCATTACGTACCAGCTTATTGCACATTGCTGCGGGTGGAGAAATACCAGAGCATACTCATACCGGATTTGAGATTACTTTGTTACTAAACGGCGAGTTTAGCGACGAAGAGGGTAGCTACGTACCGGGTGATTTTATTTGGCAAGATGGCAGCCATCTGCACAC
>NZ_JBEOOU010000585.1:0-235 GCF_040309405.1 Psychrobacter sp. W2-37-MNA-CIBAN-0211 | reverse complement strand
TCCTAGTATTAGTGTAATGCGCTTAAAGTTCCATTTTAAAAGCATTAGGGTCATTAACCTTTTTTGTTTATTTTTTTATAATTAATTTATAAAAAGCAGCTTAGGTAAGCTGCATATTCTATTGATAAATAAAGCATAAGCAACTTTATATTTAAAGCTAGTTGGTATAACTACAGCTTTACCGGTTTATCTGTGTAGTTACTTACTATGCAGTCGAGTTTATAAAGTTTAAACA
>NZ_JBEOOU010000584.1:0-235 GCF_040309405.1 Psychrobacter sp. W2-37-MNA-CIBAN-0211 | reverse complement strand
CAATATGCCGGGTCTTGCACTGCTTCATGGTCAATCCACGTACCTGTGACGTTAGAAATATACGGGATAGACGGTGCATTCAATTGATACTCAGCTACCTTTTCTTTGAATGATGGCAGGATGTCATCCATCATTTTAGAATGGAAGGCATGAGAGGTGTGAAGCTTCCTGCACCCATGTCCAGCAGCCTCCAGCTTCTCAGCAAGTGCATCAATGGCTGCGGTCTCCCCTGACA
>NZ_JBEOOU010000583.1:0-235 GCF_040309405.1 Psychrobacter sp. W2-37-MNA-CIBAN-0211 | reverse complement strand
GAGCACCGTCGGGATCGCGGCGAGGTCGGTACTGAAAGGTATCTCTGCCTGGGCTTCAAAGCCCCGGCGCTCATAGAGACGCTGGGCGCTGATATTGGTCTTGAGCACTTCAAGCCACAGCAGTCGCTCTTGACGGTTTTGCGCAAGCTGCCAAATGAACTGCAGAAGGTGCTTGCCGTAGCCCTTGCCGGCCTGGGATTGAGCAAAGTAGATTTTTTGCAGTTCGGCGCCGATC
>NZ_JBEOOU010000582.1:0-236 GCF_040309405.1 Psychrobacter sp. W2-37-MNA-CIBAN-0211 | reverse complement strand
ATTTGGCCTGGCTGGCTTTTTTGGCAATCTCAAGGGTTTGTTGTAATTCAAACGTGCGCTCTGATACTCGATTTTCTAATTCATGGTTAATGGTTTCTAATTGTCTACCTCGGGCATCAACCTCGCCGATCATCACATTAAAGCTGTGCGCCAACTGAGAGAATTCATCATTAGACTTGAGGTTTACGCGTTGCGTATAGTCTTTATTATTTGAGATATGTTCTATCACTTCTAAC
>NZ_JBEOOU010000581.1:0-236 GCF_040309405.1 Psychrobacter sp. W2-37-MNA-CIBAN-0211 | reverse complement strand
ACGCTATTGCCTCAGCTGGTAGTCACGCGGCTATTTAGCGATGAAGTCAGTGACTTGCAGGCCAAAGAACACAGCGATGATACGGCGCAACCGCAGCAATTGATCGTCAACGCCTCAGGGGTTGAGCTTGATTTTGCCAATTGCTGTCATCCGATCTATGGCGACCCTATCGTTGGCCATTTATCGCGTCATGGCTTGGTGGTACATCGCCATAAATGCTTTTCGCTCGATGATAT
>NZ_JBEOOU010000580.1:0-236 GCF_040309405.1 Psychrobacter sp. W2-37-MNA-CIBAN-0211 | reverse complement strand
GGTTTTGATGAGGATGTACTGGCGAGCGTTAAAGCTGAAAATGCTCAAGCGAAAGGTAAAACCTATAACAGCGAAAAAGCCCCGCGTTTAGTGCAGTTAATGCAAGATTGGGAATGGAGTCAGAGCGCAATTCAGTGGCATGAGTCTGACGATAAATTATTGGTGATGTTGGAAGCCGTTGACAACAAAGATCGCTGGATCGCCAGTGTTGATCTTCAAAAAGGTAAGCTGATAAC
>NZ_JBEOOU010000579.1:0-236 GCF_040309405.1 Psychrobacter sp. W2-37-MNA-CIBAN-0211 | reverse complement strand
CGGTCGGCCAGTCGATCCTGCAACTGGGGGAGATGGCGGCGGAGCTTTTACTGCGACGGATTGCGACACCACAACTGCCGATCGATCAACGAATCGTGACGCCGAGCATTGTTTTGCGTGAGTCGACAGCATCGCTGAGTCGAATTTAAGAGTATTGATGTATGCCAGCAAAAGTAGTGGTAGTAGGCAGCCTGAACATGGACCTGGTCACTCGCGCCAGTCGGCTGCCCCATGCC
>NZ_JBEOOU010000578.1:0-236 GCF_040309405.1 Psychrobacter sp. W2-37-MNA-CIBAN-0211 | reverse complement strand
ATACATATCAATATCTATTTATCAGTAACATGATTACTGTTGAGTGAATTATTCAGCGTAAAACTTTAGTCTAAGCACAAAGTAGCCGTAGTGACTCAATAAACTAAATCGGCACTTAGAGAAGGTTATTGGTCCACTATCACTACTTGATTGCGGCCGTTGTCTTTTGCTTGATATAAGCCTAAATCGGCTTGCTTAATAATGTCGACAAGTTCATGAGTTTGCGGGGTTAACAT
>NZ_JBEOOU010000577.1:0-236 GCF_040309405.1 Psychrobacter sp. W2-37-MNA-CIBAN-0211 | reverse complement strand
CTATCAAACCCATGTGCTCGCAGTGCCAGCATCAAATTTTCAGCAGCAAGTGCGGTATTGTTGGTCGCCCAATTTTTGACATCATCGAAGGTATAATAAGGTGATTTAATCGGCCCTTTTACCCGTCTAAAAACTTGCGTAGCGCCCCATTTAGCGGCTGATACCACATTGACTGGACCCCGCAAAAAGTCCATGGCCACTACTTTGGTGTAGTAGTCCTTAACCTTCTTTGGTAC
>NZ_JBEOOU010000576.1:0-236 GCF_040309405.1 Psychrobacter sp. W2-37-MNA-CIBAN-0211 | reverse complement strand
CGCCATGATCGATACGATCACCGCCCAGACCATCAATGTTGATATAAAACTATTAACCATGCAATCACAGCAGCCTGTCGTTATTACAGGACCTAATTTAAAAATCACAGGTAAAGGCCTTGAGGCCGATTTAAAAACCGAGGTGATTAAACTTATTAACCATACGCGAACCCTATATTATGACCAATAACCTATTTAAAATTTTAATTGTTCCCTCACTATTAATTGCTTTTAAC
>NZ_JBEOOU010000575.1:0-236 GCF_040309405.1 Psychrobacter sp. W2-37-MNA-CIBAN-0211 | reverse complement strand
CAATTACTCCGTACAAAGCAGGCGATAGCTTTGCAGAACAACGTATTTGGATGGGTAACAAAGAAAATGTATCTTTAGGTATTTTAGAAGATACACCGATTACTATCCCACGTGGTCAGCATAAAAACCTTAAAGCTAACTTTGAGCTAGATAACACACTTGAAGCACCACTTGCTAAAGGTACTAAAGTAGGTACGTTATTCTTACAACTAGAGGGCGAAGATATTGCTCAATAC
>NZ_JBEOOU010000574.1:0-236 GCF_040309405.1 Psychrobacter sp. W2-37-MNA-CIBAN-0211 | reverse complement strand
CTTCTACCGTTGTAATGTGACATTATTAGCCGCTAAAATTACCACTATTGGTGAACGTGCAGAAGACTTTTTCATATTAAAAAACCAAAGTGGAACGGCCCTAGATGAGCCACAACAGCAACAATTATCTGATGCGCTAACACTGGCGCTAAAATCATCTAACTAATTTAAACCATAAATTTGTGCAACTAATCATTTAATACCGGGAGAAAACAATGGAGGCTTTACGCCAACGC
>NZ_JBEOOU010000573.1:0-236 GCF_040309405.1 Psychrobacter sp. W2-37-MNA-CIBAN-0211 | reverse complement strand
AACGCTGCTGCTGACTCAACACCAGCGACTGAGCCAACGACCGCTACGCAAACCGCGCAAACAGAGCAACCAAAAGCGGAAATAATACCTGTCAGTACTCATTCAGACACCCAGCCAACTATCCTAAAAAACATCTCAGCCACCGTTTATAAAGACGCTAATTGTGGCTGCTGTAAAGAATGGGTCGGTTATGCCGAAGGTCATGGCCTAAATGCAACCGCACAGAACGTTGAAGA
>NZ_JBEOOU010000572.1:0-237 GCF_040309405.1 Psychrobacter sp. W2-37-MNA-CIBAN-0211 | reverse complement strand
GTCGAGCCCGGGTCGGTGGTGGTGAGGCGTGAGTGGCTGCGGGGCTCGGGGGGGGGGGTGTTGGGGGGGGGGTTGGGGGGGAGGGGGGGGGGGGGGGGGCGGGGGGGGGTGGTGGTGGGGGGGGGGGGGGGGGACAACAAAAAAAATATGTTTGTGTTTGAGGTATTGTGAAAGTAAGAAGAAAAATAAAATAAATATTGGCAGGGGGGGAGTGTGTGATAAAGATGGTGGGTGATG
>NZ_JBEOOU010000571.1:0-237 GCF_040309405.1 Psychrobacter sp. W2-37-MNA-CIBAN-0211 | reverse complement strand
CACTGCACATGGGCTTCTTGCAGGTTATTACCCGCACTCATGCCATTGCTTAAAAATAAGTTTTCAATAAGGTTAGACGGGAAATAGACCGTTTCCCCATCTGACTGACGCGTGTATGGAATAGCACAAATGCCACGATCTTTATTGCCTGAGTTAGTATCAATTAAATGCGAGCCACATAACTCTTCATCGGGATTATAAATATCTAAACAGTATTCATCTAAAATGCCAGTAGGC
>NZ_JBEOOU010000570.1:0-237 GCF_040309405.1 Psychrobacter sp. W2-37-MNA-CIBAN-0211 | reverse complement strand
GCTTTCATCTGACGATGTTGTCACGGATATCATCGTTAAAATGGGCGCTTATGTGGATGATGCGTTTATTGAGGGTAAATTATCAACGACACTTACCGCTGACATTGATGGTAATTATGCCATAAGTTCAGGTGGCACATTTGGGGTTACTGCCACACTGGTGACTGAAGATTCAGATGGTACGATTACGCGTTTACAAAGCCCAACCAGTATTAGTTTTAGCTCAGACTGTACAAC
>NZ_JBEOOU010000569.1:0-237 GCF_040309405.1 Psychrobacter sp. W2-37-MNA-CIBAN-0211 | reverse complement strand
ACCGACGGCCGTGCCAAACAAGCTCAACATCCAGGTTGTATCCTGACGTGACCAGCCTGTATCTGAAACAACGACAGACTCGGGGATCTCTTGTGCACTTATGGCTTCATTTTGCATAGCTGATTCACCTTGACAACATGTTAAATTCTGCGTCAGGGTACATATTCCTATGGGATATTAGGTATTTACACAGGCATAATATAATAATGTTTAAATATTGGGAGCTATATCCCGATG
>NZ_JBEOOU010000568.1:0-237 GCF_040309405.1 Psychrobacter sp. W2-37-MNA-CIBAN-0211 | reverse complement strand
CGACCATGCTTGTCGACACGCTTGAGGGTGTCGCGCGCGGGCACTGCCAGCAGGCCGCCTACCGGATCATCGGCCAGTTCCGCCAGGAGCTTGTCGAGATCATCACGGCTCAGGTTAGGCCGCGCAGCATCATGCACCAAGACCCAGTCTTCATCACTGGCGCCCAGGGCATTGAGTTGCAGCAGCGCATTGAGAACCGAGCCGGAACGTTCCGAGCCGCCGTCGGCACGCTGGATA
>NZ_JBEOOU010000567.1:0-237 GCF_040309405.1 Psychrobacter sp. W2-37-MNA-CIBAN-0211 | reverse complement strand
TACCTGAACGCGTCAGTGAATACATTTGTCGACTAAAAATTTGTAACTCTTCCAGCGACACCTTGCTTTGAAATAAGCTCATCGAAAAAGATTGCTTCGTTTTCACTTCGCGCAATTCTAACGGAATAATCCCACGAGAAAGCAATGCATCTGCCGCCGAACTTTCATTAGCAGACTCAAGCTGTGCACTGACCGCCTGACCTTGTGAATTACGTCCTCGATATTGATATAGTGGCA
>NZ_JBEOOU010000566.1:0-237 GCF_040309405.1 Psychrobacter sp. W2-37-MNA-CIBAN-0211 | reverse complement strand
CCTTTTTACACGACCCATTACAGATCAGTGCAAAGTGGAATGAGTTTAATCATGAAAACGTGATTGCAGTCTATCGCCCAGAATTAGCCAAACCAGAAGCCATGAAGCAGTATCTTCACCAGCAAGCTTCACCTACGAGAGCATTTGTTGAGTTATTTAGCCAAGCCATTTTACAATGGCAACAAGCACCTAATGCTCATGATTACAGCGAATCTTGGCAGCACTTTAGCCAGAGAG
>NZ_JBEOOU010000565.1:0-237 GCF_040309405.1 Psychrobacter sp. W2-37-MNA-CIBAN-0211 | reverse complement strand
CAATTGAGGTGTGTGAGTTGCCTGCACCGCTACTATGACGCTGAACTAGCGCGCGGGCATTACCGGGATTGGTCTCAAGATGCAAGATACGGCTAGCATGCGCATAAAGCACTGGGTCAGATTTGACGTGCTCATAATCAGGGAGACGAATGACAGTTTTTTCACGTGGCGGCATTTTTAGCTTATGCTTGCGCGCCGTCATCGGCTTATTGTTTCTTCCTTCAGCAGTATCAAAAC
>NZ_JBEOOU010000564.1:0-237 GCF_040309405.1 Psychrobacter sp. W2-37-MNA-CIBAN-0211 | reverse complement strand
AAGCAGAGCTAAGCGAAATTATCGCTAAACTTGAGTCTGAAGGCTTTGAAGTTCAAGATTTATCCCAAGATGAAACCGCTAAATTACATGTGCGTTATATGGTCGGTGGTCACCCACTTGAGCCACTAGAAGAGCGCTTGTTTAGCTTTGAGTTCCCGGAACATCCCGGGGCGTTGTTGAAGTTTTTAACCACCTTACAGAGCAAGTGGAATATCAGTTTATTTCATTATCGTAACC
>NZ_JBEOOU010000563.1:0-237 GCF_040309405.1 Psychrobacter sp. W2-37-MNA-CIBAN-0211 | reverse complement strand
ACTAATGACTAACTTTATTCGTTTACTTAAATTGTGCCGCCCTCATTATAAAGCGATGCTTTTAGGGACGTTTCTAGCGTCACTCACGGTGCTAGCTAATGTAGGCTTACTCGCTATTTCCGGCTGGTTTTTAGCTTCTATGGCTGCCGCAGGAATTGCAGGCGTCCATATGAACTACTTTACCCCAGCTGGCACCATTCGTTTTTTGGCGATTGTGCGCACCGCTTCACGTTACGC
>NZ_JBEOOU010000562.1:0-237 GCF_040309405.1 Psychrobacter sp. W2-37-MNA-CIBAN-0211 | reverse complement strand
GCTTAAGTTTTTGTAGATTAAGATTCAAAAAACCGGCTTAGGCCGGTTTTTTTATCACTAAATTTTACCTATCTATCTTTTTCATCTGCAACTTCCCCTATCTCAGCTCAACTCAACTCAACTCAACAGATTAGTATCAATATAATCATGTCAAAATTATTAATGATCTGACCCTGAAAAATAGTCTGATTAAAAGCAAGTTGCGCTTGAGAACTGTTTTAACGTTTAATTTAATAC
>NZ_JBEOOU010000561.1:0-237 GCF_040309405.1 Psychrobacter sp. W2-37-MNA-CIBAN-0211 | reverse complement strand
CCTTTACCTTGGTATACATCGAACAAGTTTAAGCCAACCAACTGATTTTCGCCAACTTTTCTTATCAAATTCATAACATCAGTTGCAGAAACTGTTTCATCTACTACTACCGCGATGTCGCGACGATTGGCAGGAAACTTAGATACAGCTTGGGCTAGCGGCAAACGGGCGTGCAATAATGCATCCAGTTCTAACTCAAAAACAATTGTTTTTCCATTGAGTCCAAACGGCTTTTCC
>NZ_JBEOOU010000560.1:0-238 GCF_040309405.1 Psychrobacter sp. W2-37-MNA-CIBAN-0211 | reverse complement strand
CTTATGCGCATTCCAGTCGCTGACTACAAAACCATCAAAACCAATTTGGTTTTTAAGTACATCCGTTAATAAATGCTTATCGCCAAGTACACGTTTGCCATTCCAACTATTAAAGGATGCCATCACTGATTGCACGCCTTCTTTAATAGCAGAAAAATAACCTGCGCTGTGAATATCTCTTAATCCTTTTTCATCGATAAGCGTATTTCCGCGATCAACGCCTCGCTCAGTGCCACCA
>NZ_JBEOOU010000559.1:0-238 GCF_040309405.1 Psychrobacter sp. W2-37-MNA-CIBAN-0211 | reverse complement strand
GTGCATATGTCCATGCGTTAGCTTGGAAGTCTGTCGTTGAAGTGCCTTCACAACTCGTTCCTGCACCTGCTTTACAATCATTTTCACCCGCTAAAGCAATACCAAAACATTTATCTTTACGACCGCGAACTTTATCACCAGCTACCCAGCCTTTAAATTGCTCTTGTACTTTTGCTGAAGCACCTTCTGCAACGGTTAATTGACTGTTTGGACCTGCCACAGCACCCGCACTTAAAAC
>NZ_JBEOOU010000558.1:0-238 GCF_040309405.1 Psychrobacter sp. W2-37-MNA-CIBAN-0211 | reverse complement strand
ATACTGGCTGCCTTGGTCTGAGTGAAATAATAAGCGACTTCCATCAGGTTTACGTGCATCCCATGTTTTTTTTAACGCTCTAATCACCAAGTCTGCGCTGTTAACTCGACTTGTTGCCCAACCAACGACTTTGCGTGAGTATAAATCTAAAATTACACATAAATACTGCCAACCCTCTCTGCAACGAACTTGCGTTATGTCTGACACCCATACCGTATTGGGTTCATCAACACTAAAC
>NZ_JBEOOU010000557.1:0-238 GCF_040309405.1 Psychrobacter sp. W2-37-MNA-CIBAN-0211 | reverse complement strand
GTATTGGTCAATGATTGCGGTTCAGGCGTGATGCGTCATGCAGATGCCGGCTACGAGCTGGCGATTAAAACGGCTAAAGAGTATGGTTTAAATCTACCTATGATTAAGTAACTGTTGCTACGGTTGCTGATCAAACATCTATTGCTATCGTTTTCCATAACATTGATTTATCAGCTAGCGCGGTGCTTTAAGTACCGCACTACAAAGCCTTTCAATAACTGCTAGCAATCATTATAAC
>NZ_JBEOOU010000556.1:0-238 GCF_040309405.1 Psychrobacter sp. W2-37-MNA-CIBAN-0211 | reverse complement strand
CACGTAACGAATTAGGAATGATTAAAGCGGGCGAAACATTTATACGTGTTTTACCAGCTCAACAATAATATGACAAATAAACCAACTATAGCTGCCATTATACCTGCTGCCGGGGTTGGTAGCAGAATGCAGCATAATGCACCTAAACAGTATATTAAATTAGCAGGTAAAACTATTTTAGAGCATACGCTCACAAAATTATCTGCTTTAGCGCAGCTTAATACAATTGTTGTAGCCC
>NZ_JBEOOU010000555.1:0-238 GCF_040309405.1 Psychrobacter sp. W2-37-MNA-CIBAN-0211 | reverse complement strand
CGCATCGGCGCGCGGCTGATCGGTACGGTGGTGGGAGCCATGGCAGGCGGACTTTTGCTGACGGTGTTCTTTGATCAGCAGCACTGGCTAATGCTCGTACTGGCAGCCTGGATCGCAGCGTGCGCCGGGTATGGAAACCTGTTTCGACATTTTCGAAATTACGGTTTTGTGCTGGCAGGCTACACCGCAGCGATCGTCGCGCTGTTTGGTATTCAAGACCCCGTGCTCGATGTGGACC
>NZ_JBEOOU010000554.1:0-238 GCF_040309405.1 Psychrobacter sp. W2-37-MNA-CIBAN-0211 | reverse complement strand
GGCGAAGACGCTCAACCGCTACTAGATGCAGTTGCTAACTTAGGTAGCGAACTATACGCAGCAAAAGCGCAGCAAGATGTAGTATTAGCCGCAATTAACGACATTGCCTTAGCAATTCCAAACTTACCGGACGAGTCGGTACCAGAAGGCGCTGACGAAGACGACAACGTAGAAATTTTAACTTGGGGTACACCTAAAAAGTACGATTTTGAAGTTAAAGACCACGTTGATGTAGGTC
>NZ_JBEOOU010000553.1:0-238 GCF_040309405.1 Psychrobacter sp. W2-37-MNA-CIBAN-0211 | reverse complement strand
CATTTGACTGGCTGATAGATATACCATTCACGACATAATATGTCCAACGTTCATTTTCTTTAGGGATCATTATTGCCATGCAAAACCAAAGTAACAAGGTATTATCTGCAGCGATGCTAGACAGCGCAGATCGTTACTGGTTAAGACTCTGCGACGTTTGGCCAGAAGCTAAAACAGCACTGACAGCCATGCAACAGCAAGAGTTAAAGGCCGTATTTGGCTTAAGTGACTATATGGG
>NZ_JBEOOU010000552.1:0-238 GCF_040309405.1 Psychrobacter sp. W2-37-MNA-CIBAN-0211 | reverse complement strand
GGCTAATAGTGCAGCATCTTGCCATAAAGGCTCACCATCTTTGCGCCAATAACATGCGTATTGCCAACGTGGTAATGGCTCACCCGGATACCATTTACCTTGTCCGTAATGAGTAAAGCCACCTTTTGTGTATACTTTATTCATTTCTACAAATAAATTTTGAGCTAATATTCTTTTTTCTTTACCATCGGCATCAGTATTCCACTGAGGATGTTCCATATCGTCAATAGAAATAAAC
>NZ_JBEOOU010000551.1:0-239 GCF_040309405.1 Psychrobacter sp. W2-37-MNA-CIBAN-0211 | reverse complement strand
GTGCCAGCGCCAGCATCGAAAGCCTCAGTGCGCAAATCCAGAACATTGGTACCGTCTTGAGTGTGATCCAGAGTGTGGCCGAACAGACCAACTTGCTGGCCTTGAACGCTGCGATTGAGGCGGCGCGTGCCGGTGAGCAAGGGCGTGGCTTTGCGGTGGTGGCCGATGAGGTGCGGGCACTGGCCAAGCGCACCCAGCAATCGACCGAAGAAATCGAACGGCTGGTCAGCACCTTGCGC
>NZ_JBEOOU010000550.1:0-239 GCF_040309405.1 Psychrobacter sp. W2-37-MNA-CIBAN-0211 | reverse complement strand
CTGTTGTTCTGGCACACGGACACCCAGCGGCACCTGGCGCGAGATGCGTTTGCCGGGCTACTGCGCGAGACCTTCGGCTGACGGGATTGCCTTAAGGCTCGCAGCCATGAAGATCAAATGTGGGGGCGGGGGTGGAAGCCCACGGAGTTTTTAAGGCCAAAAACAAATTTTATGTGCGGGAGCCATAGGGCCCCAACCCCCCACCACAAAAGAGAGTCAATTAGCCCCCCCCCGATTTT
>NZ_JBEOOU010000549.1:0-239 GCF_040309405.1 Psychrobacter sp. W2-37-MNA-CIBAN-0211 | reverse complement strand
CTTCCGCACCGCTCCAGTATCGAAGCCGACACTATCGAAGAAGAACGCCGCCTGGCCTACGTGGGCATTACCCGCGCACGTCAGACCCTGGCCTTCACCTTTGCCGCCAAGCGCAAGCAATACGGTGAAATCATCGATTGTGCCCCCAGCCGGTTCCTGGATGAACTGCCGCCGGACGACCTGGCCTGGGAAGGCAATGACGACACCCCCACCGAGGTGAAGGCCGTTCGCGGCAACAC
>NZ_JBEOOU010000548.1:0-239 GCF_040309405.1 Psychrobacter sp. W2-37-MNA-CIBAN-0211 | reverse complement strand
ACGTGTATCACCCGAACGATCCGCCGCCGACCGGGTGGAAGATGGCGACGAACGATCCGGAGGCGTTGAAGGCGTTCGGGCTCAAGCCGAGCGACTTCGAGAAAAGCGGTAGCAACTTCGGGTCGCAGATGTATATCCCGGATCCGAATGTTTTCGGCGACAGCATGAAGCCGACGGTCGCGTTCAAGGGGACGCAGCAGCTCTTCGGCGAAGACATGAGCAACAACATGGCGCAAGGG
>NZ_JBEOOU010000547.1:0-239 GCF_040309405.1 Psychrobacter sp. W2-37-MNA-CIBAN-0211 | reverse complement strand
GTTCTACCATGCTTTTAAATTCCTAACAGGCTAAAGTTAACTTATAACTTAGAAATATCAAGCGCTTGCCAATGCGGGAAGTGCTTGCGTACTAAGCTGTTAAATTCAACTTCAAATTCGCTAAAGTTACTTTGCTTTGTTTGGCTTTGCAGTACTTGCTCAATCATACCGGCAGCAACAGTTAGGTTTGATAAGCGATCGATTAGGATAAACGAGCCTGTTTCGTGATTGCTGTGGTA
>NZ_JBEOOU010000546.1:0-239 GCF_040309405.1 Psychrobacter sp. W2-37-MNA-CIBAN-0211 | reverse complement strand
CCGCATAACCTTGGTGCGTGTCTACGTAATGCAGATGCTGCGGGTGTGCATGGGGTTATCGTGCCGAAAGATAATTCAGTCGGATTAACCTCAACAGTAAGCAAAGTCGCTTGTGGCGCAGCCGAAATCATACCGTTATTTCAAGTGACTAACCTTGCTCGTACCATGCGTCACTTGCAAGATAAAGGTGTTTGGATAGTCGGCGCGGCAGGTGAAGCTGAGAGTAATGTATACCAAGC
>NZ_JBEOOU010000545.1:0-239 GCF_040309405.1 Psychrobacter sp. W2-37-MNA-CIBAN-0211 | reverse complement strand
ACACCACTACTGACGATGAAGGCAAATTTAGCTTTCCTGAAATTATTCACAGAACAAGTCACCCTAATAAACCATTTGCTGGAACTCGTATATCTCAAACGATTAAAGTCGATGAAAATGAAGAGTCAGACATCATTAAAGCAGCTAAAGATGAGTATTCTGAAGTAATACTTTGGGGATCCATATCTTCAGGCGAGAAACATATATCTTATTTAGCTGAACGATTAGCACGATTAGAT
>NZ_JBEOOU010000544.1:0-239 GCF_040309405.1 Psychrobacter sp. W2-37-MNA-CIBAN-0211 | reverse complement strand
CTTCATGGCTGATACCTTCCATAAGGCAACCATCGCCTAAGAACGCATAAGTATGATGATCGACAATGTTATGACCGTCACGATTGAACTGCGCCGCTAGCGTTTTCTCTGCGATCGCAAAGCCGACCGCATTGGCAATACCTTGACCTAGTGGACCTGTCGTCGTTTCAACCCCAGGTGTATAGCCTAACTCTGGATGACCTGGCGTTTTTGAATGCAATTGACGAAAGCCTTTCAGA
>NZ_JBEOOU010000543.1:0-239 GCF_040309405.1 Psychrobacter sp. W2-37-MNA-CIBAN-0211 | reverse complement strand
AATCTCTGCTGATATGTTCGATGAAGGCTTTGATTATGTGGCACTTGGGCATTTGCACGTACCGCAGCGCGTCGGCGGCTGTGAGCATATCCGCTATTCAGGCTCGCCTATTGCGATGGGCTTTGGTGAGGCCAAGCAACAAAAGCAAGTATTGCTGGTACAGTTTGGCGCAGTAGAAAATGATTTTAGCAATCAAAAAGCAGCGTCAAATAGTACATCTGAAAGCAATATGCCTAAGC
>NZ_JBEOOU010000542.1:0-239 GCF_040309405.1 Psychrobacter sp. W2-37-MNA-CIBAN-0211 | reverse complement strand
ATTTACAGCATCCCTGCAACCCGTTCCCTCTGACAGAGGCTATCGCAGGCACTAAACAATATATAGCTTAGTTCTGTAACGGTCTCAGAAAATTCAATCCTCTTTATCAGCGACCTATAACCAGATACCGTAGTGAGATAAGCCTCCAGCATCTATGCCATGGTGACCTGCCCCCAGGATTAGATACAACGCTCACTTAGTAATGTCGGATCCTTCACTATCAGAATTACCCTTTCTCC
>NZ_JBEOOU010000541.1:0-239 GCF_040309405.1 Psychrobacter sp. W2-37-MNA-CIBAN-0211 | reverse complement strand
GATTAGAACATGCCTTGTTTGCCGCGCTAATACTGATATTGCTCGGTATTGGAGCTCGATTTGTCGACTCATCAGCCATGTTACTCATTGGTACTGCCATTATTGGCGTCGGTATCGCAATTGCAAACGTGTTACTACCCAGTCTGATAAAACGAGATTTTGCCACTAAAATTGCGCTCATGACCTCAGCCTACGTGCTCACGATGGGAGTGGTATCAGGTGGGTTTTCGGCTCTGGTA
>NZ_JBEOOU010000540.1:0-239 GCF_040309405.1 Psychrobacter sp. W2-37-MNA-CIBAN-0211 | reverse complement strand
TCGAAAAGATACTGCCGATAGCCTACAAGCGCGCGTCCAAAAGCTTGAACATCAACTGCTACCTTGGACAATTTTATTATTAGCTAAAGGTGTCATCAACCTGAACAGTCAGGACAAAGGAACTTTTTCTATATTGCCCACATTACCTTTAAAGCTGTATTTAGACAGTTAAAGCAGTAACAAGTAGTAAAGAAAATTAGTAATCATTTAAAACTATCAATCATAAAAAAGCCCAGTCA
>NZ_JBEOOU010000539.1:0-239 GCF_040309405.1 Psychrobacter sp. W2-37-MNA-CIBAN-0211 | reverse complement strand
ACTTAAAACAGCAGCCGAGTATAAAGAATGGGGGCGTGTATTTAGTCGTGCCTTTAACCAGTTAAAAAGTCATGTTGCTTATAGTATGGAGCATGTTATTCATAGTTATGGTGCGACTAATGAGGCTGAGTTTTTTGCGGTGATCACCGAAACCTTTTTAGAGAAGCCGGCAGAACTGCGCCGATATGACCCTGAAATTTATCGCTTGCTGGTGGACTATTATCAATTTGACCCTATAG
>NZ_JBEOOU010000538.1:0-239 GCF_040309405.1 Psychrobacter sp. W2-37-MNA-CIBAN-0211 | reverse complement strand
CCTGAGTGAATAGCCATTATATTTCCTTACAGGTAATCGCGAATTTTTTCAGCTTGCTCTGCACTATATCCAAGGCAAAGAGCCACTTCATGAAGCATCATTTTTTTACGCGTTGTATTAGAATTAGTCATAACCCAATATTCACTATCGGTTATGTTTTTAGGATTCATACTACTACCGCTATTTACTAAAGCTTCTTTACTAGTAGCAAAGTAAACACGGTCACGCCCTTTTATGTC
>NZ_JBEOOU010000537.1:0-239 GCF_040309405.1 Psychrobacter sp. W2-37-MNA-CIBAN-0211 | reverse complement strand
CGCAAAGTCCTTTATGGCAAAAAGTCGAAGCCGTATTGCGCTCATCAGTTAGTGCATTTGGTTATAGCGAAATTCGCACTCCTATTGTTGAAAGTACTGATCTTTTTAAACGCTCTATTGGTGAAGTGACCGATATTGTTGAAAAAGAAATGTACACTTTTGGCGATCGTAACAATGACAGCTTAACCTTACGCCCTGAAGGCACCGCCTCAACCGTTCGCGCGGGTAATGAGCACGGC
>NZ_JBEOOU010000536.1:0-239 GCF_040309405.1 Psychrobacter sp. W2-37-MNA-CIBAN-0211 | reverse complement strand
ACTCATCTGACCGTCAACGGTATTGGAGGAAGACGTTGTCTCGCCCGAACTGGTCACGCAAAGCTTGAATCAAGCCATCAGCGGGATCAATTCGCCACGTCTCACCAAACTGCAACATGGCCTTGGCATCGCTACCGGTGTACTCCATGGTCACCGGGCATGCGCCACGGTGGCGTTTGAGCAAGTCCCCCAACCAGCGTAGCTGATCGCCTTTAAGCGCTTCGGTCTTGACCTTCAGG
>NZ_JBEOOU010000535.1:0-240 GCF_040309405.1 Psychrobacter sp. W2-37-MNA-CIBAN-0211 | reverse complement strand
TGGTTTGTGGTTTTTGTTGTTTGTGTGTTTTTTTTGTGTTTGTTGGGTGTGTTTTGTTTTTTGCTGTTGGTGTCCCCCCCCCCCCCCCCCCGCCGGCCCCCCCCCCCCCCCCCCCCCCGCCCCCGCCGCCCCCCCCCCCCCGCCCCCCCCCCCCCCGCCCCCCCGCCCACACCCAGGCGCCCCAACCGTCTGGCCGGCTACCACTGGCGTTGGGCAGCGCTGTCGGTATCGGGCATGGGC
>NZ_JBEOOU010000534.1:0-240 GCF_040309405.1 Psychrobacter sp. W2-37-MNA-CIBAN-0211 | reverse complement strand
AGGCGGTTCAGCACGAAATCCGAATAGTGCTTGAGGTTGTGCGCGAGCACGCGCAGCAGATAGTGGCTCTCGCCCGTCACGACGAACGCGCCGACCACCTCCGGCCATTCGCGCAGCGCTTCCGCGAAGCGCTCGTGCCATTGATTCTCTTCGTTGCGCATCGACACCTGCACGAACGCCTCGAGCTCGAAACCGAGCTTCTCGCGGCTCAGGCACGCGCGATAGTGCTCGATCACGCCC
>NZ_JBEOOU010000533.1:0-240 GCF_040309405.1 Psychrobacter sp. W2-37-MNA-CIBAN-0211 | reverse complement strand
CATAGATGGTATGCACATTGCACTAGTAGGCGATTTAAAATATGGTCGCACTGTGCACTCTTTATCAAAACTATTATGCCACTATAAAAACGTGAAATTCTCGATGGTTGCACCCGATGGTCTACAAATGCCTAGCTATATATTAGATGCAGTAGATAATGCAGGTCATAAAATTGAATTGGTAAACAAAATGGAAGGTAACTTAGCTGCCGACATAGTTTATCAAACGCGTATTCAAGA
>NZ_JBEOOU010000532.1:0-240 GCF_040309405.1 Psychrobacter sp. W2-37-MNA-CIBAN-0211 | reverse complement strand
GGGTAATTGCGTGCGTAAACTATCTGAATATTGAGTTAGCGCCTTTTGCTGGGAATGATTAAGCGCTACCGATTCACCATTAATGGTTAAATTGCCATTGGTATTAAATTGCATAGTTTGCTTATTGGCGGTAAAAATCTCTAGTTCGTCAGGCTTAATACGTACATCATTTTTAAATTCTACATTACATTGCTCATTATTAAATGACACTGTTGAATCGTTATCATTATGTGCCACAAC
>NZ_JBEOOU010000531.1:0-240 GCF_040309405.1 Psychrobacter sp. W2-37-MNA-CIBAN-0211 | reverse complement strand
CTCAGCAACTAGAGGGCTTAGTGGATTCTTATGCGACCTTAAACGAACCGTTTTGTAGTGCCTACCTAGGCTATGAAATAGGGGTACATGCACCAGGCATAAAAAGTCAAAAAGCAGGACGCCAAGCGGCGCACCACTTATTACTCGCCCATGGACTTGCGATGCAAGTGATACGCAAAAACTGCCCTAAGATAGAGGCCGGTATTGTGCTTAATTTTAGCCCTGCCTATCCATTTACTC
>NZ_JBEOOU010000530.1:0-240 GCF_040309405.1 Psychrobacter sp. W2-37-MNA-CIBAN-0211 | reverse complement strand
ACTCTGAACTGCTCAAAGAGTTGGAAAAGACGCCGCCACGGGAACGTGCTGAGCGTCTGAGGATGCTGGCCACCTTTGGGTTAATTCACATGAGCCAACCCAATCTATCCACGGCATCTGTACCGGTGGATGGCCATGCTCCAGAAGTTGAAATTACTTCTGTGAGTACAGCGCCAGAACCCAAAGCAGAATCACGTAAACAATCATTAAAATCAAAACTTCGGTTTGACTAATTAGGGG
>NZ_JBEOOU010000529.1:0-240 GCF_040309405.1 Psychrobacter sp. W2-37-MNA-CIBAN-0211 | reverse complement strand
TTTATGCGAAGACGCCTTATCGCCACATCAATCACATTGGTATCATTTTCAAAATTCATATCCCATACTTGAGAGGCGATGACTGAGCGCGGTAGCACCTCACCTCGGCGCTCTAATAGAAACTGTAATAATGAGAACTCTTTTGCCGTGAGCTTAATAGCCTTGTCTTTTCTATGCACAGTGCGCTTGGCAATGTCCATCTTGAGATCCGCTATTTGCATAATCGTACTTTGATAATCG
>NZ_JBEOOU010000528.1:0-241 GCF_040309405.1 Psychrobacter sp. W2-37-MNA-CIBAN-0211 | reverse complement strand
TCACTACGAAACGGCTTTTCACCGAACGATGCAAATAGCTCGCGCATCCCTTCTCGGTTTAAATCTAATAAGTTAATCTTTTTTTGTTCGGTCATGAAACAACCTCAATCGGTGACGGTGGAGATAAAATTTACGAGGACGAATTGTACACAATTCACTCACTTTAATCATTAAGTAAAACCTCATGAGTTTCTGATTAATACTTTACGTAATGACTAAAAAAGGGCCCGAAAGCCCTTTT
>NZ_JBEOOU010000527.1:0-241 GCF_040309405.1 Psychrobacter sp. W2-37-MNA-CIBAN-0211 | reverse complement strand
CAACTGCGCGGCTTGTTTCTTGGTCGCTGGTGACCATAACCAACGCTCCAAAAACAACAAGCGCATGCGCCAATCGACAAAGCTGCGCTGATTGATGACTCGCAATAGCAATACTTCAATATTCTTGTGACGGCTATCCGCAAAAATGCGTTTTTGCAGGTCGAATACCTCAGATTTCTTGCCTTCGATACATTGTAAAAAATGACCATTGCCATAACATAAAGTACCAGTGATACCATGC
>NZ_JBEOOU010000526.1:0-241 GCF_040309405.1 Psychrobacter sp. W2-37-MNA-CIBAN-0211 | reverse complement strand
CTCTAACTGAGCAATTTAGCGCTCATCCTGACTGGTTTGATCCTAAGCTGGCAGAGATCGGCGCTATCGCCTATCGCCGCTATCCGCTGATGCTAATATGGCTACTGCGTAATGTTGCGCTAATGGCAGGTTATAGTATTCCGGCGCTGTCTTTACCGCTGATTCAGACTGGGGCATTAATGCACGATGCACTGCCGCGTTTGATGCGTACTTACGCCTATATTTTGGCGGTCTCTGAGCA
>NZ_JBEOOU010000525.1:0-241 GCF_040309405.1 Psychrobacter sp. W2-37-MNA-CIBAN-0211 | reverse complement strand
CCCCAGTATCACCTAAAATAAGGACACTAAAGTTTGATGCCGCAACCAGTTTTATCTCATTTTTAAGCGTTTGTATTGCAGAGCTTTGGCCAATAATTTCACCACCATCACGTTTGAGCGCCTCACGGTTTAACGCTTGTACTAATTCACTAGAGTGCTGCGCATGTTGTTTGTAATGGGCAAGCTCTAGGGCTGTTTTAAAGTGCGCACTGCACAAGGTTTGTAAGGTGTTGAGTGTATC
>NZ_JBEOOU010000524.1:0-241 GCF_040309405.1 Psychrobacter sp. W2-37-MNA-CIBAN-0211 | reverse complement strand
CACCAACAGAGTACGATTGGGCAAGTCATCAAAAATCTGCGTGACCAGCTTGGCAGCAGCGAAGCTAAGCGATACTGCTTGAGCGCCAACCTTGGTCTCATTACGTACCCGTTTGGCAGCAGCAAACACCTGATCGACGATCCAGCCTAGCTGATTGCTTAAGGCTTTTTGATCTTGCGCCAGATGTACAGAGCGCTTAATTTGACCGAGTATCTGCGGTTCGCCCAATATCATAGAGTCC
>NZ_JBEOOU010000523.1:0-241 GCF_040309405.1 Psychrobacter sp. W2-37-MNA-CIBAN-0211 | reverse complement strand
CCTTATTAGAGGTCAGACCACCTTAGTTAGAGTAGCGTTAGTAACGCTAAGTTTCAAGTACCTTACGTAGTTAAATTTTAATCGAAATAACCGTAAAAAAGCAGCTCATTTAATAGAGTCAGCGTTAATAAAGTAAGTTACAGCTTTAGTCTATGCATTCATAGCGACAAAAAAAATTTAATCTAATAGTAAAATGTTATTTTTTAAGTAAATATAGACGCCCGTACACACAACTAAATAG
>NZ_JBEOOU010000522.1:0-241 GCF_040309405.1 Psychrobacter sp. W2-37-MNA-CIBAN-0211 | reverse complement strand
CGTAAAGGCAGTGAACGTCAGGCGATGTTTTTTAATTCAACATTTGCCGTAATGGGCCATGTTGCTAAAGCGTCAGGGCGAGTGACTGAAACCGATATTCGTATAGCGACCATGTTAATGGATCAAATGAAGTTGTCTGGTCAGTCACGTATCGATGCGCAAACGGCTTTTCGTCAAGGCCGCCAAGCTGATTTTGATTTGCTAAAGCAGCTAGAACTGTTTCGACAAGCCACTCAAGGAC
>NZ_JBEOOU010000521.1:0-241 GCF_040309405.1 Psychrobacter sp. W2-37-MNA-CIBAN-0211 | reverse complement strand
ACGCAAAAGGAATCAAAGAAACTAAAGTTGAGACGCTCACGATTGATGCAATCAAGGCAGAGCTTGACTTCATTGACCTTCAACTCAAAAGAAAGGACGGGTAATTGAGAAGCGGAAGCCTAAAACAGCTTCCGCTTCGCTAGATCCCCCATTACAACCAGGGCTTTAGATTTTTCAGCTTCTGATCTGTGGCGGTTGTGGGAATACGACGGCTTTTGACCAAAAGCGGACAGTTATGCAG
>NZ_JBEOOU010000520.1:0-241 GCF_040309405.1 Psychrobacter sp. W2-37-MNA-CIBAN-0211 | reverse complement strand
GTCCTGGGCAGACTTGTTGGCATAAGTCGTGGCGAGTTCAACGACGTCGAAGGCTTGGTTCATCAGGACGGTTCCTACAGGTCAGTGGCGCTGAGCGCTCTCTAGGAGGGCGATGGTATCAAAATCTGTCCCGCGTTGCGGCGGCGGGCTTGAGTCGCTAGAGTTCGGCAGTCCTTTTGCTCGCTCAACTAACAACATCTAATAGGAGTGTCGTGTGGAAATTGCCTGCCTTGACCTGGAA
>NZ_JBEOOU010000519.1:0-242 GCF_040309405.1 Psychrobacter sp. W2-37-MNA-CIBAN-0211 | reverse complement strand
GACATGGGGCGGTCCTTCGTCCGCACACTCGGAAACAGGAACCGGCTGTTGCCCGTCAAGGCGTGCAGATCGCGCAGGATAGCGACCGCTTGTGCCGACAGTGGGACGATGTGCGCGCCGCCGGACGCTTTGCCTTGCTTGGTGCGCGTCATCCGCTCGCTCGGAATTTCCCACGTGCTTGCGTCTAGGTCGAACTCGGACCACTCGGCGGCGCGCAGCTCACCGGGACGCTGGAAGAGCAG
>NZ_JBEOOU010000518.1:0-242 GCF_040309405.1 Psychrobacter sp. W2-37-MNA-CIBAN-0211 | reverse complement strand
CGATTAAGCTGGGCTTAAGTGTAAAGTCAGTGCGTTTCATGGGCTACCTCCTTATTTTACTGTCACCACAACTTTGGCTACAGGGTTCAACCAGCGATGAACGCGACTGTCTAGGTCACTCATACCGCCAGCAGGGTCCATGTCACCTAAAATGCCAGGGTGAGTATGCACATTGATGTTGTCAGAATTGTCCATCACGCCAGTGCCATTGGCTCCACCGTCACCACTAGGTGCCGCAGGAA
>NZ_JBEOOU010000517.1:0-242 GCF_040309405.1 Psychrobacter sp. W2-37-MNA-CIBAN-0211 | reverse complement strand
CCCTATACGTTGTTTACACAGATAAAGAGGAGGTATTTATACCTATTTTAGAACTGTTTTTCAATTTTTTGCGATTTTCCTTTCATTTTTAGCGCATAACCGCCAAAATTTGTACAAAATTCAGTGCAAAGTAAGGTAAGTAGTATGCAACGTAGAGAATTTAATCAATTATTAAACACCCTGTTAAAGCCAGAAACCATTAACGATTTTTGTCCAAACGGGCTTCAGGTAGAAGGTAAAGA
>NZ_JBEOOU010000516.1:0-242 GCF_040309405.1 Psychrobacter sp. W2-37-MNA-CIBAN-0211 | reverse complement strand
GCGGCAAATCATCCCCTTTCATAGCTGCCCTGCAGCAACCTATCCGCTTGGCCATTTCATTGCGCCAACCTGCGCCCGTCTCTTTCTCCCGGAAAGAGACGGGCGCTCGTACCTCTGCTGCAAGCCACGTCGTACATGGCATTGCCGCAACTCTCCCCGTGACAATCGGCCCGACAAATCCGATTCGTCGCCATCCGCAACGACCCAGACACTAGTGCCGCAGCCTATGGAAAGGCTGTACC
>NZ_JBEOOU010000515.1:0-242 GCF_040309405.1 Psychrobacter sp. W2-37-MNA-CIBAN-0211 | reverse complement strand
GTTTACATCGGCTTCAAGCTCTTTAGCTGCACCTAACTGATCTTGACGGTCTTGCTGGCGTTGGTTAATACGCTCAAGTGATTGGCGAGCCGATGTCATAGACGAGCTGTTAGTGTTTAATGTGCTGTTTACAGCCATAGTAGCTTGTTGCACGCTTTCTGTGGTTTTAACCATAGTTAGCTGGCGTTGGTTTTCTTTAATCGACTTTTCAGCTTCTTTAACTTGCTGTTTAAGCGCTACAA
>NZ_JBEOOU010000514.1:0-242 GCF_040309405.1 Psychrobacter sp. W2-37-MNA-CIBAN-0211 | reverse complement strand
CCAGAACTATTCACGATGGCTTTCAGTCCAAAGTTACCTGAAAACAGTGACGAAAACCAAGTTGACTCAATTTAGGGTTACAATTTGTTAAATTTATGGCAATAATCTTACTCAAATAGCGTTAACCGATACAGCTTATTAATGAGGATGTTTTAACTACACAACAAAAACAAAAAATTTAAATTTATGATCTCCTATTTTGACGTAATTTTGACATTCCATACTTTATAATTATATGCAAC
>NZ_JBEOOU010000513.1:0-242 GCF_040309405.1 Psychrobacter sp. W2-37-MNA-CIBAN-0211 | reverse complement strand
GATAAGCCCTGCAACTAAAGTAAACGGAAAACCAATAGAGAAAATATTAAGCTGCGGCGCGGCGCGGGTCATAATGCCAAACGACATATTAATTACCAGCATAGCGGTAAGCGGTGCAAGTGAGAGCACAAGCGCCGTGGTAAACATCCAGCCACCCCAGGTTACTATGTCCCAGTAATGATCCACCGACCACCAATTACCATCAATTGGCAGCACTTCAAAGCTATGTATCACCATTTGAA
>NZ_JBEOOU010000512.1:0-242 GCF_040309405.1 Psychrobacter sp. W2-37-MNA-CIBAN-0211 | reverse complement strand
CAATACTCGTTCAAAAATGTTTTTTTTTGTCTCATTTACTTGGTCATAAAGTCACGGTGTCGACACTAAATAGCTATTTACACTTAAAGGACATACAGCATTGCGCTCAAATGAATCAGACATATACAGTATCTAAGTATTTTTTATCTGAATGTATAGGGAGAGCTAATTTTAAGGAGTTTATGCTAGGTGAAAGTTTAATTGAAAGAATTGAATTTTATAGTAAAAAACAAGAGCAAGAC
>NZ_JBEOOU010000511.1:0-242 GCF_040309405.1 Psychrobacter sp. W2-37-MNA-CIBAN-0211 | reverse complement strand
ATTGCCGATTGCACCATCAACGTATTATTCTCATAAACAGATACAAAGAGAGCCTGAGCGACTGTCTAACCGCAAAAAGCGTGATGCTGAGCTGATAATACTCATTCGCGAAGTGTGGGAGGATAATATGTCAGTTTATGGTGCAAGAAAAATATGGAAGAAGCTACAGCTTGACGACCATCAAGTCGCCCGCTGTACAGTCGAACGATTGATGCGAGTTATGGGAATTCAAGGTGTTCGTC
>NZ_JBEOOU010000510.1:0-242 GCF_040309405.1 Psychrobacter sp. W2-37-MNA-CIBAN-0211 | reverse complement strand
CAATGGACGATGAAGCATTAGTAATTTGCCCTAATAATGAACCTAATCACAATTTTGTAAGAGAGGGTTCATGGATATTCGCGCATTAGGTTATTTCGTAGCACAGACTGACGCTCCACAAGAGTGGCAACACTACGCAGAGCAAGTATTAGGGATGATGACGGCGCCAACTGACGACGGTGGATTCTACATCAAAATGGATGAGCGCCCATACCGCATGTTGGTTATACCCGGCGCAGACA
>NZ_JBEOOU010000509.1:0-242 GCF_040309405.1 Psychrobacter sp. W2-37-MNA-CIBAN-0211 | reverse complement strand
GGGTTACTTAAAACAACACAGTAAAATCAATACCTCGCTCACACTTATGGTGCGTGAACTACAACCGCTTAATCATGGCTTACCGATTGAGTTTTACTGCTTCAGTGAAGACAAACGTTGGATATCGTACGAGCACTTACAAGCTGAAATTATGGACCATTTACTGGCCGTATTACCTGTGTTTGGGCTGCGCGCTTATCAAAGTGTCAGTGGGCAATTAAGCCCAGCTGACGGAGCCAATA
>NZ_JBEOOU010000508.1:0-242 GCF_040309405.1 Psychrobacter sp. W2-37-MNA-CIBAN-0211 | reverse complement strand
GGCCACCAATGCATCGCCCACCTGTGGATACGCAATCGGCTTAGGTGATGGGCTTTTTAACCAACGCTTAAGCACGGTTGGATCTAAAGTTTGCATACTCTCTGCCACCGCAAGTAATTGTAACGCAGCAAGGTTAGCCGATTGTTCAAATTGCCCCAGTAAAGGTTTCACCAATAATTTTTTACCTAAGGTCATCGCCTCACTGGCTAACTCAAAGCCAGCATTGCCGATCACCCCACCAC
>NZ_JBEOOU010000507.1:0-242 GCF_040309405.1 Psychrobacter sp. W2-37-MNA-CIBAN-0211 | reverse complement strand
CGCTCATGCTGCTTGGCATTTAGCACGTTATGCTTGACGCCTTCTTGATCGAGTAAATAAGACAATTCTTCGCTGGCTTCAATCGTCGCCGTACCAACCAATACTGGCGCACCTTTGGCTTGAATCTCTTTAATCTCACGAATGATGCCTTTATATTTTCCTAATTTGGTCAAGAAAATCTGGTCATCCATATCGATACGCGCAATGGGCTCATGGGTTGGGATCACGATGACGTCTAGGTC
>NZ_JBEOOU010000506.1:0-242 GCF_040309405.1 Psychrobacter sp. W2-37-MNA-CIBAN-0211 | reverse complement strand
GCACAAGGTCCAGCAGGATCTGACGGCATCAATGGAACAAACGGTATTGACGGTCAGAATGGAGTTGATGGTACTAATGGCGTAGACGGCATTAATGGTCAAAATGGTGCTGACGGTGCTCAAGGAGCAATTGGTCCAGCAGGTCAGAATGGAACAGATGGTTTAAATGGAACAGATGGTTTAAATGGAACAGATGGTTTAAATGGAACAGATGGTTTAAATGGAACAGATGGTTTAAATGG
>NZ_JBEOOU010000505.1:0-242 GCF_040309405.1 Psychrobacter sp. W2-37-MNA-CIBAN-0211 | reverse complement strand
GTACTGTTCGCAGGAATACCATCAAAGCTGATACCTGGCACACCATCCATCTCAAATGGGACGAGCAAGCCATGCCAGTGAATAGAGGTCGACTCATTCATCTGGTTATGGACACGGATGGTCACAGTATCGCCTTCTTGCATCTTTAGCGTTGGCGCTGGCAGTGAGTCATTGATGAGGGTTGCCATACTCGACTTGCCATTGACAGTAACGGGCTTCTTGCTGACATACAGGTCAAACTC
>NZ_JBEOOU010000504.1:0-243 GCF_040309405.1 Psychrobacter sp. W2-37-MNA-CIBAN-0211 | reverse complement strand
CCGTCCATTTTTGGCATTTCAACATCCAACGTTAGTACATCCGGATTATATTTTTTGATCATCTCTCGGGCTTCGTATGGGTCTTGTGCACCCCCTACTACCACAATATCTTTTGCCTGTTGCAGTATCTCTGTCAGCAATTGTCTGATCAGTGCCGAGTCATCAATTATTAATACTTTAATCATAGCCATCCTTAAAACAGCTCTATATCAGTGGCTTTTGTTTGTTGCTCAAGATTATGTA
>NZ_JBEOOU010000503.1:0-243 GCF_040309405.1 Psychrobacter sp. W2-37-MNA-CIBAN-0211 | reverse complement strand
GTGTAATTCCAGCTGCAATTGTTTAACACGGAATCCAACGGTATCTACATCCCTGCACCACTGCATTTTAACCTTGATTGCTCTAAGATAAACCCGTCAGGCTGCAAGCGATAATCTTCTGCCCAACGAATTTTTTCAATCGTGTGGGTCCACGATAAAGTCATTTTCTCAGCAGGTACTTGAGCCCATATTGTGCCCGCTAGGCCTAAACATAATCCTAGCATTATTTGTCCTGTGCTAAAC
>NZ_JBEOOU010000502.1:0-243 GCF_040309405.1 Psychrobacter sp. W2-37-MNA-CIBAN-0211 | reverse complement strand
CGAATACATGGCGTATGTCTGCAGGTTTAGCAGGATTACTTGATGTACACACCGGTATGAACTGGGATGTGTCTTACACTTTCGGTAAGAACGAAGCGTCAACGTCAGTTGATAACTCTATCAATGCAAATGATATGATCAACTCAATTTATGCTGATCAAGATTCATGGTTTTCTGGCGCTCCGTTAACTCAAGATCAAAAAGATGCTGTAGGATATTCAGAGAAAGCTAACGGTGGTAACG
>NZ_JBEOOU010000501.1:0-243 GCF_040309405.1 Psychrobacter sp. W2-37-MNA-CIBAN-0211 | reverse complement strand
CGTGAGTACTTTAGCCGTTAACTCTAGCAGTGGTACTTGTACTGGAAGCGTACAAGTGTCAGCAGATAATTTTACTACTTGCTTGGCCTTAACTATTGAAAGTTTGTCGGGTACTACCAGCGACACAAGTACTTATTTTCATACTGTAAATTTAAGCGCAAGCTTTGATGAAGACACTCAATATATTGTTCGTGTTACAGCTGATTTAGCTAATTTTGATAGCACAACTATTTTGGCGCAAAC
>NZ_JBEOOU010000500.1:0-243 GCF_040309405.1 Psychrobacter sp. W2-37-MNA-CIBAN-0211 | reverse complement strand
TGGTTGAGCTGGTTATGAGTGAAATGAAAAGACGAGGCGATCACGACTATAATGTTTAGAGTTAAGGCAGGTTGGTGAATCAGCCCTTAACTTAATTTTACTTACTTCCAGTTTAAATTTACCGTATCTTTAAAGTATAACTTTGTTGAGTACGCTTTAAAAAGTACACCCAAATAATGGCCAGTGGAATTTACTAAATTATGTTCGAAGATGAATTACTTTATGGATACAGCAGTGTATTAA
>NZ_JBEOOU010000499.1:0-243 GCF_040309405.1 Psychrobacter sp. W2-37-MNA-CIBAN-0211 | reverse complement strand
CCCTAGATGTACTCAGTGTACTATCTGCGGTCAGTCGCCTTGTAGCGATTCTGAAATTCCTTGACTATACAAGCTTTGCAACTACCAACCTGAAATAAAAAAAGCCCTGTAAACGATTTACGGGGCTTTTTCTTACGTGAATACTACTTATTACCTGAATACGGATTATTGGCTAGGTGCTGTTATCCAGATGCCGTTTATTATCCAGATGCTATATTTAACTTTTTTGCACATCTTTATGAG
>NZ_JBEOOU010000498.1:0-243 GCF_040309405.1 Psychrobacter sp. W2-37-MNA-CIBAN-0211 | reverse complement strand
ATGGTGTACAGCGTGTAATGTGCCTTCGTCATCTTCTTCAAACATTGGGAAGTCAACAACCCAAAGTGGTGCCCAGCTATCTAAATTAGTGATTTCTAAATCAATACCAATTTTTAAACGAAGTGCGCCCATGGCTTCATTTACGGTGTTGCGTTTATCCGCACCAAATAAAATGATATCGCCTGTTTGTGCATTAGTACGTTCAAGTAACTGCGTGATCACATCTTCATTTAAGAATTTAGC
>NZ_JBEOOU010000497.1:0-243 GCF_040309405.1 Psychrobacter sp. W2-37-MNA-CIBAN-0211 | reverse complement strand
GTATATTTCTTTAACATGGCTAATTAATACCTATAAAGGTGTTGATCAAATATACCTCTGTTAGAATATGAAACGTTAAATTGTGTCATTGTATATAAGAAAAAAGAAGGGCGTTGCTAGTAATTAGCAACGCCCTCCCTTTTTCTTAATAATTTTTAACGTTGTTTTTGCCAAATTTAACACCTCGTTAAAACAGCTAGTCAACTGCAAATACAAATATCTAAGGCTGAACTGGCGTCAAAC
>NZ_JBEOOU010000496.1:0-243 GCF_040309405.1 Psychrobacter sp. W2-37-MNA-CIBAN-0211 | reverse complement strand
ATGTTAACCCGTATTCGTAACGGCCAAGCTGCTAACCACGTATCTGTAAAGATGCCTTCAGCTAAGTTAAAAGTAGCAATTGCGAAATTACTTAAAGATGAAGGTTTCATTACTGAATACGCCGTAGCAGATGAAGCTAAGCCTGAATTAGAAATTACCTTAAAGTACTTTCAAGGCAAACCAGTCGTTGAGACTATCCAGCGTGTAAGTCGCCCTGGTCTTCGTATTTACAAAGGTAAAGAC
>NZ_JBEOOU010000495.1:0-243 GCF_040309405.1 Psychrobacter sp. W2-37-MNA-CIBAN-0211 | reverse complement strand
AACCCCAGTCAATCCACATCTACAAGTATTCGACATAGCAGCCATAGCAAAAGTCGCTAAGGCTCATAAGCTAGTTTCAATCGTCGATAACACCTTTATGACGCCCTTATTGCAGCAACCGCTGGCAATGGGTATCGATATGGTGATCCACAGTGCCACCAAGTATCTTAATGGCCACGGCGACGTGATTGCAGGTATTGTGTGCGGCAATGCAGAGCACATGCACAGATTAAAATATGAAAT
>NZ_JBEOOU010000494.1:0-243 GCF_040309405.1 Psychrobacter sp. W2-37-MNA-CIBAN-0211 | reverse complement strand
GATGAATACGGCAGGCAAAAATACGGGGAGTAAAATAGTTGAGCGTAAAGCTTTTGTTGTCATATTAGTCCTTAATATTTATTGCTAACTTTAATGTATGCTTAACTACCTTATTATATTCTGGGTGTGCTTGGCTAATTTAATTACTTTTAGCTACTTCAAGTAAAGTAAACTGGTCTGAGCATTATTTATTCAAAGTACCTTTTTGCTTTTTTATTACATATTTAATAGCATGGTTAAAAC
>NZ_JBEOOU010000493.1:0-244 GCF_040309405.1 Psychrobacter sp. W2-37-MNA-CIBAN-0211 | reverse complement strand
CAGCTTTTGGTGATACAACGATGTTTAAATCACGCCAGATAGCTCGATCCTTATCTATACTAACCATGTCCATATCTTTGGAATTATTAAGCGGCCAATTCGGCCAAGTTATCCAAGCATCTGCTTTTTCATCTTTAAATGCTTTAAAACTGGCTCCAGATCCTAAAGAATACGCTACTATATTATCTCGAAAACGAGCAATATCGTTTAAGCTTCCTTTGCGTCCTGCGAGATCCTCCCAAAC
>NZ_JBEOOU010000492.1:0-244 GCF_040309405.1 Psychrobacter sp. W2-37-MNA-CIBAN-0211 | reverse complement strand
ATGCCAAACTCATGGCAAGCGACCAAGTCTCCTGCCCACTGGCACAACCGACACTCCAAATGCGAAACGTCTCATCAATACTGTCATCTGTTAGCGTCAGGCACTGATGCTGCAAGGCACACTCTGTGACAAAATCTATAGAAGGCAAGTGGCGAAAGAAGCGACTTTCGTGAATCAGCACTTTATCCAATAGTTGCTGGCGCAGCGCATCGTTGTTCGGCAATTGACGCCATAGTTGCAGCGC
>NZ_JBEOOU010000491.1:0-244 GCF_040309405.1 Psychrobacter sp. W2-37-MNA-CIBAN-0211 | reverse complement strand
CAAATAATTCAACGCCAGCATGACCATATTCAGAACATAGTCGAGTATGATTAGCTGCTCCTTCATCACCAAAGCTTGCGTGTTCTGGCAAATGTTGATGATGCTTAAAATAGCGGTCGTTATTAAATGTCGCCTGCAAAATATTGCCGGTAGTGACAGGTTCAATACTGCGGTGTAATTTATCAACTAAATTAGCTGGGGTGAAGTGAACTTTACCGTCACAGGTGTCTGCACTGGGTGACAC
>NZ_JBEOOU010000490.1:0-244 GCF_040309405.1 Psychrobacter sp. W2-37-MNA-CIBAN-0211 | reverse complement strand
CGTCTGTATTACTCACGTGGATCCACCTCACTGTTGCCCACTCGGGTTGAGGAGTTTTTAAAAACTCATCAATATCACTAACCTCTTTGGCTTCTATACGGCTAGCTGAATAATCTATATAACGTATAACAGCATTGTTTGATCTTGTTGGCGCTAAAACACCAGCAACGTATTCAACTTTGGGTGACGGCCCAGAAATAGTGTTATATTTATGTTTTCTCGACTTGCGCACGTTATATAGCCC
>NZ_JBEOOU010000489.1:0-244 GCF_040309405.1 Psychrobacter sp. W2-37-MNA-CIBAN-0211 | reverse complement strand
CCATTATCTTCTGCATGACTTATCCATTCTTTACAGCAGCCGCAATTGGCATCTTTATAGACCGTAGCTGAGACGTTTTTTAGTAGGTCTGGTTTACTTACTGACCTTGTCATCATGTGAGCACTTTTAGCGTTTGGTTCATCTTCCTTTAAAGTGATAGCTGTTGCATTTTCGGTTGTTACTGATGTTGTGTTTGCATCAGATACGCCACTACTCGGTTGGCTACAAGCAAATAGTGATGAGG
>NZ_JBEOOU010000488.1:0-244 GCF_040309405.1 Psychrobacter sp. W2-37-MNA-CIBAN-0211 | reverse complement strand
GCTATACGTTGTTCCACAATATCCAACACTTCAGATTGATGTGTCTTTAACAAACCATTCTTAATCAGCTTTTTATCTTCTGGAATATCTTCTATTTGGGCTAATAATGCTGAAGCAGGAATAAATTCAAAGGCTTGAACTTCGCTTTTGGCCTTATTTGTCAGCGCGACTTTATTTTGTAAGTCGTCTAATTGAATCTGGTAATATTGTTGAATTTGAAACCCACTGATCACAAGTACAGCAC
>NZ_JBEOOU010000487.1:0-244 GCF_040309405.1 Psychrobacter sp. W2-37-MNA-CIBAN-0211 | reverse complement strand
ATACAAAGCGGTTCACGATTTGGCGGAAAAGCTGATGGCAGCGGCTAATAAAAATGATACTAAACAGTTTGAATCTTTATATGCTGAGCTAAAAGCTATTTGTATTGAAAACGAAAATACAGCGAAGGATCACCCTGTACAGTGGGAAACATTGGCTGATTTCACCGAAGAGCTAGAAGAAGCTATTGAGACTTACGAAAAAGCGTTACAGAAGTCGATAGAAATTAATAACAAAGATCATATG
>NZ_JBEOOU010000486.1:0-244 GCF_040309405.1 Psychrobacter sp. W2-37-MNA-CIBAN-0211 | reverse complement strand
GCCTATGACGGTGCCGCCCCCGTTGAAATTGAACAGCTGGTGTCAAAACCGCTTGAAGAAGCCGTTGGTGTGGTTAAAGGCTTACGCAAAATTAGCTCAATTTCTCGTTCAGGCATGTCTGATGTGGTGCTCGAGTTTGAGTGGGGCACCAATATGGACATGGCAAGCCTTGAAGTACGCGAAAAAATCGACACCATTGAGCTGCCATTAGACATAAACAAACCATTACTATTGCGTTTTAACC
>NZ_JBEOOU010000485.1:0-245 GCF_040309405.1 Psychrobacter sp. W2-37-MNA-CIBAN-0211 | reverse complement strand
CAGTGAACTCTCTGCATTTACTAAAAACATCGGATTAATTGGTAATTACTTTGCCAACATCAATGAGTTTGTATTACCACTGAATGATTACCATGAGTTTTACTTATTTTGGTGGTTTGTGTGGAGCATTATGATTGGTCAATTTACATCGCGTTTTGTGGGCGGTTTAAAAACCTATCAAGTCCTTGGTGCTATGCTGATTTTCCCATCGATTCCAATCGCTATCTGGTTTAGTGTGTTATATC
>NZ_JBEOOU010000484.1:0-245 GCF_040309405.1 Psychrobacter sp. W2-37-MNA-CIBAN-0211 | reverse complement strand
CCCCCCCCCCCCCCCCCCGGCCATTACCTCCATCCTCCTTCATTCGCGTTTTAGACCTTTGTGTCGTGGGCTCGTAGATGTGTCTAAGAGTGAGGTGTTGGTGTTGGCGTTGGCGTTGGCGTTGGTGTTGGCGTTGGTGTTGGTGTTGGTGCTGTCTCTTATAAACATATGACGCTGCCGACGACTGTGGTGACGTGTAGATATCGGTGGTGGCCGTAGGATGAAAAAGGTGGGGGGGCGGGGGG
>NZ_JBEOOU010000483.1:0-245 GCF_040309405.1 Psychrobacter sp. W2-37-MNA-CIBAN-0211 | reverse complement strand
GCCCTGACCTACTTCCACGGTGACAAGATTTTCGCTATCTAGGTAACGATTCGCTTTAGCACCACCGCCATAATTAGAACCGCCATTAGGAATACCGTCTACCGTCATACCTAATTGCTGCTGGTTTGAGTCGATACTAAAACCACGCATGGTAATAGTGGTTGACCAATCGTCGCCGCCAAATGCGTCGCCTTCGTTTATGCTAATGCCAGGTAAGTTATCTATTACTGATAACACACTGGATA
>NZ_JBEOOU010000482.1:0-245 GCF_040309405.1 Psychrobacter sp. W2-37-MNA-CIBAN-0211 | reverse complement strand
AGTGACAACTGGGTGATGAGAAAATAAAGACTCATTAGCTGAATCGTGTAAGAAAAATAGAATTTATAAATGGCGCCAATAATTTCCAAACGCTAAGCCGCACAAAAGAACAAATATTAATAAGCGATACTGATGTTTATTTAGCCGTAATAATTACGGCGAGTGATTACTACAGCTAAATAATATTTACAGATTACGTCAGATGCGTTTTTCGTAGCGCCAGATAATCCAGCAAACCACCAAGC
>NZ_JBEOOU010000481.1:0-245 GCF_040309405.1 Psychrobacter sp. W2-37-MNA-CIBAN-0211 | reverse complement strand
CCATTTAGGCACCGATTTAGATGTGTTTGATAAAGCTGCGGTAAGTGATGATTATAAACTACAGCTAACACCTGATGAATACCTGCAAAGTGGGCCGTTTGCGCCTTTAAGTAATTGGCTTGATACTAACTTAGATAAATTTGGCTTTTATCGCCCTTACCAGCATGATTTAGGTGGTGTCGCACCTGAGCTTTGGCATATAAGCCATATTAAGCAATCGCAATTATTAGTGAATAAGCTTAGCG
>NZ_JBEOOU010000480.1:0-245 GCF_040309405.1 Psychrobacter sp. W2-37-MNA-CIBAN-0211 | reverse complement strand
AGGTAGCTTTGTCATTGGTAGTTTTTTGGAATATGGTCGCCTAAAAGCAGGTGGTCGAGCGATTGCTAAGCGCGTGGGCGCGGTGCGATTGTTTATCGACCACAGCCAAGATGCTTGGGAGCATAGCCAAGGAGTTGCCCATCAGCATCAGCCTGTATCTAAAGTTCGCTTTAGTGCCCGCCATATTGCGGTGCGTGATGAGCGCGATTTCCCGCCTGTCTATCGGCGTTATTATGAGATTGCCC
>NZ_JBEOOU010000479.1:0-245 GCF_040309405.1 Psychrobacter sp. W2-37-MNA-CIBAN-0211 | reverse complement strand
ATCGAGACAAGCTTGGTTACAGGCGATACAGGTATTAATACGATCTGCCTGACCATTTTTGGCTTTATTCACCCAATGGGCATCGGCTAAAAATGGACGCGCCATCTGAATCATATCTGCTTGACCACTAGCGACGATGTCTTCTGCCGTTTCTGGCATATTGATACGGTTTGCCGCCATCATTGGAATACTGATATGCTTTTTAATTTCAGCAGTGAAATCAACAAAGGCTGCACGCGGCACAC
>NZ_JBEOOU010000478.1:0-245 GCF_040309405.1 Psychrobacter sp. W2-37-MNA-CIBAN-0211 | reverse complement strand
TTTGGTGCTGAGAAGAATGAAGCCGTAACACCAACACCTACACCAACGCCAACACCAACGCCAACGCCAACTCCAACACCAACGCCAACGCCAACCCCAACGCCAACGCCAACGCCAACGCCAACGCCAACGCCAACGCCAACGCCAACGCCAACGCCAACGCCAACGCCAACGCCAACGCCAACGCCAACGCCAACGCCAACCCCAACGCCACCGCAAGCGCAACGGCGCGCGCGAAGCCCCAG
>NZ_JBEOOU010000477.1:0-245 GCF_040309405.1 Psychrobacter sp. W2-37-MNA-CIBAN-0211 | reverse complement strand
ACCTGCTGCCGTCGTTCCTCTACCTGCCGCATGAAAGCGAGCTGACCCAGGGCGACCTGACGCTGCCGTGGACGGCCTCGCGCGCTTTCGCGGTCGGCGAGATGGCGCGCACGCGCGGCGCCGGCACGCCGATCCGCCTCGTGTCGAGCGCGAAGAGCTGGCTGTGCCATCCGGGCGTCGACCGCCGCGCGGCGATCCTGCCGAGCGATGCACCGCCGGAAGTGGCCCGTGTGTCGCCGCTGGAA
>NZ_JBEOOU010000476.1:0-245 GCF_040309405.1 Psychrobacter sp. W2-37-MNA-CIBAN-0211 | reverse complement strand
AGATCTAAGAGTTTGTGTAGATTATTGGGCATATTCAAACAATGACGGATATGATGGCTATATTGAACATGTAAATGCGCTTTGTTGCCAATATGAGATCAGCTTACACGTTTTGTTTGAAACAATAGGTCAATGTTTTGCTTATTTAGATGATGTGCTATGCGAATACTGTGGCTATATTTGTCCTTTAGAAATACCAGCAGACATTCCTTATATGCGTGCAAAACAGAGTTGGTGTTGTGAAG
>NZ_JBEOOU010000475.1:0-246 GCF_040309405.1 Psychrobacter sp. W2-37-MNA-CIBAN-0211 | reverse complement strand
AAGCAGGAACGCCAGAGCCAGAACGCCCGGGAAATTGCCGAGCGTGCCGGCTGGCTGTATGACAAGTTCGTGCTGTTTATCCAGGACCTGGACGAAGTGGGCAACCGACTGCAACAGTTGGACAAGGCCTACAGCGCGGCACGCAACAAACTGACGGATGGGCGGGGGAACCTGGTCAGCCGTACCGAGCAATTAAGATTGCTCGGCGCCCGCGCCAGTAAGAGCTTGCCGGCAGATCTGCTGGAG
>NZ_JBEOOU010000474.1:0-246 GCF_040309405.1 Psychrobacter sp. W2-37-MNA-CIBAN-0211 | reverse complement strand
GAAAAAACCAGTGATTGTCGGCGGTGACACACCGACCAGCGACGGCTACATGCTGTTCCACGATGTGGACGTGGCCAAGGGCGGCGTCCACCTGTGGATCAACCGCAAAGACAAGTACATGACCCAACTCAACGGCATGATCGCCAAGCACGCGGCGGCGCAAGCCAAGGAAGGGCTGCTGGTGACGGCGGATAAAAACTGGGTGATCGTGAAGCCGGAAGATATCCAGTGACCATGGATGTAAGC
>NZ_JBEOOU010000473.1:0-246 GCF_040309405.1 Psychrobacter sp. W2-37-MNA-CIBAN-0211 | reverse complement strand
CTACCTATCGCTTTACTCTCAGACTGTATTACTCTACTCATCACTAGCTAGCAACCTTATCAATATAAACGCTGGTAGACGGATAGAGTGGCGAACTCGCCTGTTCTTTCGATAAGATCGGCATTAATCCGATAGCTACCAGTGTTAATCGATTGTCCTAAAAAGGCATTATGACCGCTAAATAGCTGACTGGTTGTCATGTCATTCGTTTGATGATTTATCTCGTCATCCACATGATCACTAATC
>NZ_JBEOOU010000472.1:0-246 GCF_040309405.1 Psychrobacter sp. W2-37-MNA-CIBAN-0211 | reverse complement strand
AACTTCAGGATGTCGTCCGCGGAGTGCGTCATCGTGTCGAAGCGGTAGTTGATTTCACCCTGGCCGGCTGTGCCGACCTCGTGGTGACTGCGCTCGAGGATGAGGCCAGCATCGGAGAGCTTGATGCAGATGTCGTCCCGCAGGTCGGCGTGCTGGTCGACCGGGCTGACCGGGAAGTAGCCGCCCTTGTACGGGGTCTTGTTGGCGAGGTTGCCGCCGACACCGTTGACCTTTTCGTCCCTGCCG
>NZ_JBEOOU010000471.1:0-246 GCF_040309405.1 Psychrobacter sp. W2-37-MNA-CIBAN-0211 | reverse complement strand
GTCTGAGCCGGCAAAGGGGAACAAAATACCACAGCCTAAGTCAAAACCATCCAACAGGACATAGATGAAGACGGATAGGGCAATTAATCCGCCCCAAATTAAAGGTAAATCTAATACATCACCGTAGTTAAACATTAGCGTAACCCTCCATCATCGACGTCATCGGCAGGTTTATCCAAATCTTCTACTTTCTCACTGACGTTACTATCACCACTTAACGTGCGACCTTGACCTTCAGTGATAGAA
>NZ_JBEOOU010000470.1:0-246 GCF_040309405.1 Psychrobacter sp. W2-37-MNA-CIBAN-0211 | reverse complement strand
GAACAAATCAAAGCATGGCGAGCAGGCGCACTATCAGGATTTAATAAAGCCCAGCAGCAAAGCCTGACCGATAAGCGTCAACATCAAGCAGACCTTAAAAAGATTAAAAAACTAGAGCGTGAGCTGAATCGTAAGGAAAAAGCCCTTGCCGAAACAGCGGCCTTACTGGTGCTCAGAAAAAAGCTGAATGCGCTCTGGGAGACGGACAAAAACGAGGACGACTAACCTCACTGCCACAGCGTAAGC
>NZ_JBEOOU010000469.1:0-246 GCF_040309405.1 Psychrobacter sp. W2-37-MNA-CIBAN-0211 | reverse complement strand
CGCCTGTATATTCTCAATCCAATGAAAAAGAAACCATTAAAGGCTATGCCACAGGCGTATTTTTAGTCCCTCAAATTATTAAGCAGGCCATTACTGAGCAGCAGTCTAAAATGTTTTCGATTGCTATTTATGAAGATATAAACAAACCTGCATTTTACAGTAACTCAAACAATCTTAATGTTGCACAAGGCAGTAAGCTAATATCGTTTAATGTCGATTTTGGTGGGCAACAATGGATAGTAAAAC
>NZ_JBEOOU010000468.1:0-246 GCF_040309405.1 Psychrobacter sp. W2-37-MNA-CIBAN-0211 | reverse complement strand
GCAGAACTTCAACCGTAACTTCTACGATCTCGCGGCGCTCGTGCTGCCGCGCGTCGAAGACCGCCTCACGAACGACGCGCAGCGCAATCTCGCGGTCGTACGCACCGCGATGCGCGAAGCGCTCGACGAACAGAAACCGCGCACCGAACTCGATTCGCAGCGCCTCGCGCTGCAGAAGCTGTCGTTCGACGCCGACATCGTGCTCGACCTGCACTGCGACAGCGATGCGGTGATGCACCTCTACAC
>NZ_JBEOOU010000467.1:0-247 GCF_040309405.1 Psychrobacter sp. W2-37-MNA-CIBAN-0211 | reverse complement strand
TTGGAGATCGTAAATACTATGGGTAATATTTGTCTTAACCAATTGGATTAAAAAAAGCTTTATAAGATGTTTTGTTTCTTGGATGATAATTTTGATATTTATTATTTTTAGTTTATTGCTTTTTATTGGCATTTATCATTAATGACGAGGGTTATTAAGGTGTTAATTTTTGCACAATAGGTGTGGTAATTTTTTGTTAGTAGTTAGCTTTAATTTATTCCAGAATTTTTTTGCTCCTATATTTAAT
>NZ_JBEOOU010000466.1:0-247 GCF_040309405.1 Psychrobacter sp. W2-37-MNA-CIBAN-0211 | reverse complement strand
ATCTAAGCTCGTTGGATGAATACGAGTATAACCAGGGTATTGTGTTTTAATCGCTGCATCAGCAGCCTTTTCGCCAATTTTGGCTGATTCATTGTTAATCTTTGGGATTTGGTCGTTATAACGTTGTGTTTCTTCTGGTGAAGCTTTTGCCTTGTGTTTATCTCGTTCGACCATTTCCTCATCACGAGTATCTACATTCTCTTTCAACGTTACAGGAAGAGAATAAACAGTCCGTTTACTGCCTGCC
>NZ_JBEOOU010000465.1:0-247 GCF_040309405.1 Psychrobacter sp. W2-37-MNA-CIBAN-0211 | reverse complement strand
CATAAACGACGGTCACGGTCACCAATAAAACCATCGTAGAGCTGCTGCTCCGGGTCCGCGTTCGGCGCAAAGTCTTCCTCGGCATAAATGGCTGCTAACTTGTCCCGCCAAACTTCCTGTGCGTCAGTTAGCCGCAGCGCCCGTGCAAGGCAAGCCTCCTTATCCAATTGCAGGCGCTCCAGGTCTTGCGGACGCAGCACCTTTAATGGCGCGACCACCGGGCAGCGGTTGATATGCAGCAACTTGA
>NZ_JBEOOU010000464.1:0-247 GCF_040309405.1 Psychrobacter sp. W2-37-MNA-CIBAN-0211 | reverse complement strand
CTGCAAGGCTTCGGGCTTGAGTTGCACCTCAAGAAAATCATCGCGATCGCCCTGGTCTACCAGCAACGGCAGCTTTTGCGTAGCTTCGCTGATCAACACACAGGCATCCCACTCACGCCACTTCGAACGCTCATCCCCCAAGTAGCGGGAGAAGGCCTTCTGGCCCCACGGGCAATCCATCGGATTGTTGATCGGCGAGAACGCCGACACCGATTGATAACGACCCGGATTGCGCAAGGCACAGACC
>NZ_JBEOOU010000463.1:0-247 GCF_040309405.1 Psychrobacter sp. W2-37-MNA-CIBAN-0211 | reverse complement strand
ACAATGGGCCACGCATAACCGGACTCTTGCATAGTGCGATAGTTATAACCGAGTTTATCCAGCAATAGGCAGCGCACCACTTCAAAGTAGCGCAAATAATTGCCATGCCAAGTGATGCCCATCGAATCGACATCGTGAAACGGGATCACCATTTCCATTTCGGTGAGTAATAATCCTTTCATTTAGCACACCTCCCACTGACCTAGTTGAATTTTTTCGACAGTTTGACGCAGTACCGCTTCTAGGG
>NZ_JBEOOU010000462.1:0-247 GCF_040309405.1 Psychrobacter sp. W2-37-MNA-CIBAN-0211 | reverse complement strand
AAATAGAAGTCCCATACAATTAATTTTTGATGAACATTTTTCAATAATATCCGACGAACAACTGCAATCTAAAGTCGAATATAAGCTTCATGCTATCTTATTCATTCTCGTTGTAGGTGTGATCTGCACCGAAGATGGATGAAAAACATTGAATACGTTGCTAATAATGAGATTGATTTGCTTGAAAAATATGTCTCATTTGAAAGTAGTCTTCCAGTTCACAACACTATAGATGGTACTATTCACC
>NZ_JBEOOU010000461.1:0-247 GCF_040309405.1 Psychrobacter sp. W2-37-MNA-CIBAN-0211 | reverse complement strand
GACCAAGGCTGGTCAGCCGGGCCGGGAATCTGTCGCAGTGTCTGTTCCACCCGTCGCAACTCCGCGGGTTCGTCATCCAGTATTGCGACACGCATAGGCGGGGTCCTTCCTACAAAAATACGGGGGCTTGAATGGGGGGCACATGTTGTACAAATGCCGGCCTCTGAATCTGAATAATTATGGACGGATTCTACAGTGCTTGGATCTCTCGATACGCTGAAAGCGCCGTAAACTCAATTCACTACGA
>NZ_JBEOOU010000460.1:0-247 GCF_040309405.1 Psychrobacter sp. W2-37-MNA-CIBAN-0211 | reverse complement strand
CATCAATGGCTTGCTCTGCAATTTTTTCTGTGGTTTTGCGTTGTAACACCCGATGATTATTTTCGGTGTTCATCACTGCCTCATAAACGGCAAGGGTATAACCACCGTGTTGTTTTAGCGCAGCTTCAAATACTTCAATCGCTGTTTCATCCATGAAATGTTGCTTGCCATTGTGATCATAAGGCTTTACCTGCCCAGTCACTAAACCACGTAAGTCAATAAAGCGCGCGATCGGCTGAGATAAGCG
>NZ_JBEOOU010000459.1:0-247 GCF_040309405.1 Psychrobacter sp. W2-37-MNA-CIBAN-0211 | reverse complement strand
AATCGAGCTTGCCGTAGGTGACGTTGCTGCGTGACCTTTGAACCAGTCATTACGCTGCTCAGGAACAGGTCCATATTGAAGGGTTTGGTCACGCTCGACCTCCAATGTAGGCCGAAATGACATCGATCCGGTTATGCCCAAGCTCAAGACTGATTTGCCGTCGCGCCTTTTGGTCCAGAGCGTGGTCGATGAGATAGCATCGGCCACCGTTGACGGGGGCCGCGTGGCCCGTGAGCTGTGTGTAACG
>NZ_JBEOOU010000458.1:0-248 GCF_040309405.1 Psychrobacter sp. W2-37-MNA-CIBAN-0211 | reverse complement strand
GCCATACGCAGCCCGATTAAGCCGCCCCAGTCTTGGCATACCAAAGTAATGTTGGTTAATTCAAGTTGTAAAACGAATGATTTTATCCAATCTACATGACGTTGATAGGTATAATCAGAACGTTGACTTGGTTTATCTGAACGGCCAAATCCAATAAGATCTGGGACAATAACTCGATGACCTGCTGCAACAAGGATCGGGATCATTTTACGATATAAAAAACTCCATGAAGGTTCTCCATGTAGTAA
>NZ_JBEOOU010000457.1:0-248 GCF_040309405.1 Psychrobacter sp. W2-37-MNA-CIBAN-0211 | reverse complement strand
GCGCATTGCTGTTGAAGACATAAAACAGCGCTTTAACGCCTATATACAGCGTCAAGATATTGCCCTCTTACCTGAGACGGCTGAGCTGACAGACATCGGCCACACTTTTGATGAGATGGGCTTGCCCTCAGTCCGTGAAGCGACTGATGCGATAGCCAACCTATTTGTACAACTGACGACTCATGATGTTAATGTGCTCAGTTGGAATGTTACTCAAGCGTTGGCTGAGGGCTTGACCTCTATAGAGC
>NZ_JBEOOU010000456.1:0-248 GCF_040309405.1 Psychrobacter sp. W2-37-MNA-CIBAN-0211 | reverse complement strand
AATAAATTCAGAAACGCCCCTTCTACTTGGGTAAATACACTTTGCTTACGAGTAAAAGGATAAGGGTTTCCGCCGTCATCATTAAATTTTGACGCAACGACAGATGCCCCAATAACTAGCACTAATATTAATAATAAAGCGAATTCCATACGGTAACTCCATAACAACAAATTGACACTGCTTTTCTAAAGCAATTTATGTGCCCAAATAGTTGTTATGGTTGTTTTATTAACGAATGGGGATGAGCA
>NZ_JBEOOU010000455.1:0-248 GCF_040309405.1 Psychrobacter sp. W2-37-MNA-CIBAN-0211 | reverse complement strand
GGCTAAGGTCGAGGATGATCGCTTGGCCGTCCAGTTATGGGTGCAAGACACCGGCATCGGAATCAGCATCGCCGATCAGCAGCGGTTGTTCAGTGTGTTTATCCAGGGCAGCAATAACCAGCAGTCGGCACGTAGCGGGTCTGGGCTGGGGTTGGTGATCAGTCGCAGCTTGTGTGAAATGATGGGCGGCCAATTGCACTTGAGTAGCGTGTTGGGGCACGGGACTCGGGTGGACGTGACGCTGACCC
>NZ_JBEOOU010000454.1:0-248 GCF_040309405.1 Psychrobacter sp. W2-37-MNA-CIBAN-0211 | reverse complement strand
CGATCGATGGTTAATGCAATAGTGCCTGCTTCTTTGGCTTTCACAAACGCTTGTTTGACCTGTCCCAAAATTTGCGGTTCGCCTAGCACCAGAGAATCTAAACCTGACGCTACCCGCATTAAATGTTTGACAGCAACTTGTTCTTCATAGGCGTAGATACACGGCATTAAATCGCTATGTTCTAAACCATGATAATCTTCTAACCATTCAATAATGTCTTCCTTTTCAGCATTATTGCAATATAGCTC
>NZ_JBEOOU010000453.1:0-248 GCF_040309405.1 Psychrobacter sp. W2-37-MNA-CIBAN-0211 | reverse complement strand
TCCCACAGCAGTTCGCCGGGCGCGGGCGCGAGGCGACCGAGCGTCATCGCGCGCAGGTCGCGCTTGGTGAGCTGGCCGTCGTGGCGGTACGCATCGTCGGGCAGGCCGGGCGTGAGCGCGCGGCGCGGTGCGTCGGGGCCCGCCTGGCAGTCGAGCGCGACGAGATTGAGCGCGGCGGTTTCGTCGACGTGCCAGTCTTGCGCGAGGCCATCGATCCGTCGCTCGAGCGGGCCGCCGAGGTGTTCGAA
>NZ_JBEOOU010000452.1:0-248 GCF_040309405.1 Psychrobacter sp. W2-37-MNA-CIBAN-0211 | reverse complement strand
ATTGATATCAACATGGCCGTCACGATGCGGCGCTTTTTCGGTAAATGTCACGTTAGCGACATCCTGCCAGGACTGCATTGCCTGCCTGGCTTGCTCTGCCTGCTGTGGAGTGAAGCCCTTGGCGACGCGATAGGACAACGTGGTTTTGCCGTCACCGTTATTGTCATGAACCTTGTAACCGCCGCGGGTGAGCTGTTTCCCAGCCTGTTGCGAAGTGAACACCGGCTTTTTGCTGTTTAGCGTAGATA
>NZ_JBEOOU010000451.1:0-248 GCF_040309405.1 Psychrobacter sp. W2-37-MNA-CIBAN-0211 | reverse complement strand
GATTTGCCAGGTGTAAAGTCAATTACTCTATCAACTAATAACATCGGGTAGCGATGCGGTAATAAACTTAAAATTTCTTGAATATCAAGGCTATTTAATTCGTTTGCCAAAATAGCATCCTCATTAGTGTTCAACGTTTATGGCTTATTTAATTGCTCAAGTGCTTTAATACGGCTTTTCATTTCAGAAAGGTTACGCAAGTGAGCGATTGATTTACGCCATTCTTTGTTTGTAGTATGAGGTATACC
>NZ_JBEOOU010000450.1:0-248 GCF_040309405.1 Psychrobacter sp. W2-37-MNA-CIBAN-0211 | reverse complement strand
CCTCACGGTCGACGGCTGGGCCGGGCAACACATTCTCGACGCGTGGACAGCGGGTGAGTCGGCGCTGCGGGTGCCGCTGGAGCCGGGAGCTGAATCGTCCACACCCGGCGGTCACGTGGCATCCGGATCGGGGTCGTGAGTATGGAGGCAGACATGAGTGATCTCAACCGGGCAGCGCCGCAGATCGTCGCGTGCCCCAACGGACCGTTGCTCGTGCGCGGCGAGCTCGACCTCGTCACGCCGGAAGG
>NZ_JBEOOU010000449.1:0-248 GCF_040309405.1 Psychrobacter sp. W2-37-MNA-CIBAN-0211 | reverse complement strand
CTGGCACCCAGACTACAATGATTAACCGGCTTTTGATACCGGGCGCAATCATCGGCGTCACTACGCGCTGCGCATCTAAAAGCTGACGTTCAAGCTCAAGCTTTTGGGATTGATAATGACTATCATCAATCGTGCCAGCATCCTTATCAGTTTTTAGCTCTGCTAGACGAGCGCGAAAGACAGCGATATTAATATCGAGTAGCTGATTGTCCACGGGCTTATCTGTTGCGCGTGAGGCTCTTAACCAC
>NZ_JBEOOU010000448.1:0-249 GCF_040309405.1 Psychrobacter sp. W2-37-MNA-CIBAN-0211 | reverse complement strand
GTAACCGTTGGGTAGCTGCGCAGCAATTGACTAAAGTCGCGTTTTTGATCAGGCTCAATACGTACCGACGATATATAGGTTGCCGGAAAGTCTTTGAGCACATCAGGACTTAAAATAATAAAAAAGTTTGGCTTAAGGGTGGCCCAGTTTACTTTACGCACACTGGTAATTTTAGCGTCAAACGACTGCGCACCAATTAAAAACGTTAACGTGTCGCCAAGTTCAACATCTAAACGCTCAAGCATAGAC
>NZ_JBEOOU010000447.1:0-249 GCF_040309405.1 Psychrobacter sp. W2-37-MNA-CIBAN-0211 | reverse complement strand
CCATTGTACTGAGCGATTAATGCATTGCCTTTTGACTCGAATGCTTTTAAGTCAGCTTCGGTCCACCAGTCACGCATGTTACCTTCGCCATCAAATTTAGCACCTTGGTCATCAAAGCCATGGCCCATTTCGTGGCCAATAACAGCACCAATACCACCATAGTTAACCGCATCATCAGCTTCTAAGTTGAAGAAAGGCGGTTGTAAAATCGCAGCAGGGAACACGATTTCGTTCATGGTTGGGTTGTAG
>NZ_JBEOOU010000446.1:0-249 GCF_040309405.1 Psychrobacter sp. W2-37-MNA-CIBAN-0211 | reverse complement strand
AGGTTGCGCTTGGTGCGGATCATGTCGTTGAGGCCGGCGATCTGCTCCTTCATCTGCTCGATCCGTTCGCGATTAACTGAAATCTCACCCATTAGCGAGTCATGTCGAGCCCTGAATACCTGCAGCTCTCCGCCCAGCGCCTCTCTGGCCCGCTCAGAGTCGGTGCCATCCATGGTTACCGCCGGGATATCCTGCAGACCATCACGCTCCGCACGCAGGCGTGCCTCCTTATAGCGACCGACAATCAGC
>NZ_JBEOOU010000445.1:0-249 GCF_040309405.1 Psychrobacter sp. W2-37-MNA-CIBAN-0211 | reverse complement strand
CACCGCACCAGCATCGTCTTGCGGTTGGAATTGATCTTGGTACCACCAACTCACTTGTTGCTGCGGTAAGAAGTGCTCAAGCATTAACTTTGCCTGATGAGCAAGGTCGTCATTCATTGCCGTCTGTGGTGCATTATGGCGAAACCAATGTGTTAGTGGGCTATGAAGCTCAAGACAAATCAGCTTTAGAACCACAAAACACCATCGTTTCTGTGAAGCGTTTTATGGGACGTAGCCTCACTGATATTC
>NZ_JBEOOU010000444.1:0-249 GCF_040309405.1 Psychrobacter sp. W2-37-MNA-CIBAN-0211 | reverse complement strand
AATTCGTACTTCGTGATCTTTAATAAGATCCTTAATACCGGTTACTTCTCCATCTAAAGAACGTGTCGCAATGATACCCATCGCATATGGGATCTTAACGGCGTAATCCGTGTGCATAGTTTCTTGGTTAGGGAAACCAAATGCCGTAAAGGCTGCTGGTGCAGGTTCAGTGTGCCATTCAGCTTCAATTGCCGCTAATTTAACACGTTGGACTTCACCGACTTCATAACCTGATTCATCGCCTAACAC
>NZ_JBEOOU010000443.1:0-249 GCF_040309405.1 Psychrobacter sp. W2-37-MNA-CIBAN-0211 | reverse complement strand
ATTCACGGCCTGCGAGTTCTGACTGACCTGTTTTTTGGCCTATATCAGGAAAGGTACCAGGCAATCGCACGTCGACCATTTGGTTACTGGCCACCCATTGCGCTAAAGTTCGTTCTTCTAAAATGGGCATATTAGCCATGATCTCACTCAAGCTTTTTGTCACCGATACCGCAGCAATTGAAAATACCGCTAAAGCAACTATCACCTCAAGTAAGGTCATGCCACGGCTTTTACCGCGCATGTGAATAG
>NZ_JBEOOU010000442.1:0-249 GCF_040309405.1 Psychrobacter sp. W2-37-MNA-CIBAN-0211 | reverse complement strand
CTTTTATAACGACCAACCTTGGCCAGTTCATCATCACTTAACCAACCTAAGGCTAAACCCACTTCATAATCAGCTGGTGATAACGCCCCATTAAGTGGCACAAAATAAACATAAGGCTGAGAAAGCCCAGTTGATCGAGTGTCTGGTCGAGTAGCTGAATGATTAGTGAGTTGAGTTATTGAAGACATGACCGACATAAAAAACACATAACACTCTGTTAAACGATAATACGGCTAAACTACCTCAATA
>NZ_JBEOOU010000441.1:0-249 GCF_040309405.1 Psychrobacter sp. W2-37-MNA-CIBAN-0211 | reverse complement strand
TGGTTAAGAGATCCTTTACGCATTTCCGTGTTGCTGAAAATTTTCGTGGTTATACACGTTTACTTTTTCGCCTTGAAACCTGTCGTACTCACCAAATACGTGTGCATATGGCTTATTTAAATCATCCGCTTATTGGCGATCAGTCTTATGGCGGCCGTCCGCGTCCACCTAAAGGGGCAACGCCTGAGTTATTTGAATTGCTGCGTAGTTTTAAACGCCAAGCATTACATGCGGTTAAATTAAGTATTG
>NZ_JBEOOU010000440.1:0-249 GCF_040309405.1 Psychrobacter sp. W2-37-MNA-CIBAN-0211 | reverse complement strand
GCCATAGACTCGCCAGCGGCAGAGGCTTGCTCTACTAAGGCGGCATTTTGTTGCGTCATTTCGTCCATTTGTGAGATGGCGGTATTAACTTGTTCAATACCCGCACTTTGTTCTTCAGATGCCTCTGTAATATCAGAAATCATTTGCGTCACTCTTTGTACCGATACAACAATCTCTTTAAGTGTAGCGCCCGACTCATTAACTAATTGAGAGCCATCAGCTACTTTGCCTACACTATCTCTTATTAAC
>NZ_JBEOOU010000439.1:0-249 GCF_040309405.1 Psychrobacter sp. W2-37-MNA-CIBAN-0211 | reverse complement strand
ACCTCACCGAGACCGGGTTCGTCGCCCTGCCCGAAGCGGGAGTGACACGCGCCGAAGACGACGACTCCGAGGACTCGATCGGGACCATCGTGACGGTCGACCCACAACGGATGCTGTCGCTCGTCTGGGGCGGGGACCCTCTCGACATCGAGTTGGCGCCGACGGCATCCGGTACCGTGCTTCGGCTCAGCCATACCTTCGACGACCGCGCATCCGCATCGAGCTATGCCGCGGGCTGGCACCTGTGCC
>NZ_JBEOOU010000438.1:0-250 GCF_040309405.1 Psychrobacter sp. W2-37-MNA-CIBAN-0211 | reverse complement strand
ACGTGATACAGCCACATTGGCAATGGGCAAATCGGCATTTACAAGCTAAAGCACTCACCGAGCTAGTGCACGAGCGTTTATTGGCCGCAGAGACAACAAAGCGAGGCTTTAAAGTGAATGTTGAAGGCGGTTACTTTATTTTTAATGGCCGTGCTATGGCACTAAACCACATTGATATAGACGAGCCAAGCTTATGCTTTTACAATCTTAACGAAGAGCTGCAACCACTAGATGTGTTGCACTTTTTTAG
>NZ_JBEOOU010000437.1:0-250 GCF_040309405.1 Psychrobacter sp. W2-37-MNA-CIBAN-0211 | reverse complement strand
GGGATCAAGAAGCCTAGCCTGTATGCCGCATTTGGTAATAAAGAGCAGCTATTTTTAAAAGCCATCGATTTATACGAAAACCGCCCAGATTCATTATTTAATACGGCTTTTAAACATCAATATGTTGCTGATGTGGTTCGCGGCTTATTGCTTGGCGCTGCAGCCAAGTTTACTGACTGTAGCCACCCTCAAGGTTGCGCATTAATTAACAGCACCCTTTCATGTAGTGAGGCGAGCGAGTCTATTAAAC
>NZ_JBEOOU010000436.1:0-250 GCF_040309405.1 Psychrobacter sp. W2-37-MNA-CIBAN-0211 | reverse complement strand
GCAGGATCGTTTCGTCGCGGTCCGGGCCCGTCGACACCATGTCGACCGGCACGCCAGCCACTTCCTGGACACGGGACAGGTATGCCTGTGCATTCACCGGCAGCGCGTCCCACGTCTTGATGCCGACCGTGCTTTCCTTCCAGCCGGAGAACGTTTCGTACACGGGCTCGCAACGCGCGACGTCGACCGCGCCACGCGGCAGGATGTCCACGTCCTTGCCGTCGACCTTGTAGCCGACGCACAGCTTGAC
>NZ_JBEOOU010000435.1:0-250 GCF_040309405.1 Psychrobacter sp. W2-37-MNA-CIBAN-0211 | reverse complement strand
GAATCTAGTCACTCAATCTTAGCTACAGCCGAGAACGCTACGCTGCTAGGACGCTTCGCGGCTAGAGGCTATAAAATCAACAGCCTAGTCGCGCAGCGACTCAATCTTAGCAGCGAAGCTGTCCCTAGAAGCGCAGCGCTCTATCCGCGTAGCGACCTAGCAGGACGAAGTCCGCCCTAGTAACTAAGCGACCTCACACTTATTCGATTTAGTTATTGATTGATTCAGGATATATGCCAAATATAAGGAC
>NZ_JBEOOU010000434.1:0-250 GCF_040309405.1 Psychrobacter sp. W2-37-MNA-CIBAN-0211 | reverse complement strand
GGCTTATTACCCAGCAATGGCGTCAGTAAATACCGCATTAACCCTTTGGCTTGATTAAACTGTTCAGGTTGTAAATCTTGCGATGCCAATGCTAGCAACATTGAGCCAGATAAACAGCCTTTGCCATGAGAAAAAGATGACGCTTGGGTTGTTACCACAGGGATAAAACCACTTTGTGCAATAAACCGATAGTGACAACGGCAATCTAATGAGTCACCTTGAGTGTCATGGGCAAGAGATGGCAATGCAC
>NZ_JBEOOU010000433.1:0-250 GCF_040309405.1 Psychrobacter sp. W2-37-MNA-CIBAN-0211 | reverse complement strand
ATAGTAATAAGCGTAGTACGGCAAAAAGACTGTATCAGCAGCTCGCAAAGAGCAATGAATACTACGGTCTGATGGCAAAGGATAAGGTAGGTCAACGCTTTAATGCCAGCCAGTTAGGAGGCAGTAATCTTCCTAATATCAGTAATAGCGACCGTGCGCGCGTGATGCAAGAGCCTAACTTTGCTCGTGCTTTTGCGCTGTACAATTCAGATGCCAATCTCTCTTTTGCCAACCGTGAATGGAATTGGGC
>NZ_JBEOOU010000432.1:0-250 GCF_040309405.1 Psychrobacter sp. W2-37-MNA-CIBAN-0211 | reverse complement strand
ATCTTGTTGGAATAACAGCACCACGCCATCAACTAAATTATTGTATTTACGTCTATCGACAGGGCTACCGCCCATGGCGCGAAATAGCCATCCCCAGGGCGGAATAAACAGCTGATGCTTGCCTAAAAAATGAATTTTGGTGCCTAAGGCGCTGCGGGCGATAATGCCAATGATGAAATCCCAATTACTGGTATGCGGACCAACAATAATGACGCATGGCTTAGTATTATCGAGTTGGCCATCAAATTCC
>NZ_JBEOOU010000431.1:0-250 GCF_040309405.1 Psychrobacter sp. W2-37-MNA-CIBAN-0211 | reverse complement strand
ATAAAGGATAGACAATAAATAGCATAGTCGACTTATTGGTAACTGGTGTAGAACACAAAAAGAATTCATACTAGAATCAAACAAACTTAACCGATTAAAGGACCGATATTGCCAGTATCAACAGCATTAGTACTTGGAGGTGGTGGAGCCAGGGCGGCTTATCAAATTGGCGTATTAAAAGCGTTAGTGCAGTTTTACCCACGCAACCATAATGTTCCATTTGATATTATTTGTGGTACATCTGCAGGTG
>NZ_JBEOOU010000430.1:0-250 GCF_040309405.1 Psychrobacter sp. W2-37-MNA-CIBAN-0211 | reverse complement strand
CATCAAGATCAACCCGGAAAAGATCCGCGACGTGATCGGCAAGGGCGGTTCGGTGATCCGCGCGCTGACGGAAGAAACGGGCACGACCATCGACATCTCGGATGACGGCGTCGTGACGATCGCGAGCACGAGCAGCGACGGCATGGCCGAAGCGAAGAAGCGCATCGAGCAGATCACGGCCGAGATCGAAGTCGGCCAGGTGTACGAAGGCACGGTGCTCAAGCTGCTCGATTTCGGCGCGATCGTGAAC
>NZ_JBEOOU010000429.1:0-250 GCF_040309405.1 Psychrobacter sp. W2-37-MNA-CIBAN-0211 | reverse complement strand
GATGCTACCACCGCGAATAAAGCCGCTACTAACACAGCTACGCAGGCGCGCTCATGAGTTTAAACGTATCAGCTTACTCGATTAAAAACCCTTTAGTGGCTATTTTGCTGTTTGTGCTGCTGACTTTGGGCGGTCTCTACGGCTTTATGCAAATGAAGGTGCAGCAGTTTCCAGATATTGATTTGCCAGCGGTCGTGGTCACGGTGACTTTGCCGGGTGCCGCACCGTCGCAGCTCGAAAACGATATTGC
>NZ_JBEOOU010000428.1:0-251 GCF_040309405.1 Psychrobacter sp. W2-37-MNA-CIBAN-0211 | reverse complement strand
GTTGCTGGTTGATGGCGGCAATCGTTTCGGTGATGGTGTTTGGTGGCGTAATACCAAAACAATAACAAACATGGGCTATCGCGTCATTTGCGCCTAATGGCGCTTGATAAAAACTCATCAGTAGCCACTTGGACGTCAACGGTTTTACGTCAGGCATCGGTGCTTTTTTAGTGTCTTCGGCGATAATGGTTTGCAGTAAAGGCGGCAGTTGGCCTAAAAAAGATGATCCTCCAGCTCCAGCAGGCGAGACA
>NZ_JBEOOU010000427.1:0-251 GCF_040309405.1 Psychrobacter sp. W2-37-MNA-CIBAN-0211 | reverse complement strand
GGTTAGATACTATTGCCGTAGAGCAACGTGCCAGCGGGATATATATTGTCTCTCGAAAAATGGCAGAAACAGATCCTGAGGCTGCTTTAGTATTTTTAAACAATCAAAAACAAGCTTACGATTTAAATCAAGATTATTTCAACAGTGCCTTAGCTGAAATAGCCAGTGTGGAACCCAATATTATGCTAGCGCGAATAGATAATTATGAAGCGAATGTTCAGCGGGATATTATCATTAACGCTAGCTACGCC
>NZ_JBEOOU010000426.1:0-251 GCF_040309405.1 Psychrobacter sp. W2-37-MNA-CIBAN-0211 | reverse complement strand
GCAACAGGCGCTGCGCGCCTTCGTATGTACCAAAGCCCAACACCACCAGCAGCACCGGCCAGAACAGCGCCTTGATAAAACCAAAGTTGGCTTTTGGCAGGCGCGAAGACATCGGCTCTTTAGCCACCATTCGGCTTGCACCCCGTGGCACCGGCTTGCGGCTCGGTGCTTGTGGGGGCTGATGACGAAGCGATGCGCCGTTCATGTGTTTAGCCTCTTGGCTCAATGCTGTCGGCCAGGATCGCCAGCAC
>NZ_JBEOOU010000425.1:0-251 GCF_040309405.1 Psychrobacter sp. W2-37-MNA-CIBAN-0211 | reverse complement strand
ACATTATTGCTTTCTAGGCCCAGTGTTTCAACATTTTTTATTAAATATTTGAATACTTTATTTTGACACGGCAAGACGCTTTTTTGGCGCCAAGTTATTGTCTGCAAGTGTCAAAAAAATTAACAAAATAAAAACTTTTAATGTGAGCCGTTGAATGATTTAATCAGCCCCATTCGATTTTTATCATGTCCAAATATCAATTTCAGTTCAATACCAGGCAGTCAAGTGCTAACAAGGAGACAGTATGAAGC
>NZ_JBEOOU010000424.1:0-251 GCF_040309405.1 Psychrobacter sp. W2-37-MNA-CIBAN-0211 | reverse complement strand
CAAGCAGTAACCGCTTAAGAGCCCACCACACCAGAGAGATAACAAAAGCCCTCAGCGGTACCTCAGGGCATATTAGTTATTGATCAAAAAGCTTAAACCGGTGACTGGAGATGTCCTAGAACGGGATATCGTCATCCCAATCTTCATCTTCTCAATGATTAAATACTCAATTAGCTTAGATAAACTGGATTGCGCACATGGTCAAATCATCCTGAAACTCTGAAAAACCGCAAAACTGTTTCATTTGCTGC
>NZ_JBEOOU010000423.1:0-251 GCF_040309405.1 Psychrobacter sp. W2-37-MNA-CIBAN-0211 | reverse complement strand
ATATTATTCGCCTGATACCGACTGCTAGTGGTGGCTGGCAGCTTGGTCAAATACCTGAGATACAAGGTAGTTTGGTTTCTCTGAATCCTGATACCGGTGGCGTTCGTGCCTTGGTCGGTGGCTTTGATTTTAACCATAGTAAATTTAACCGTGCTCTGCAGGGCTGGCGTCAACCGGGTTCCACCATTAAACCCCTTGTCTATACAGCAGCATTAGAAAAAGGCTATCGTCCAGATAGTATAGTTTCGGAT
>NZ_JBEOOU010000422.1:0-251 GCF_040309405.1 Psychrobacter sp. W2-37-MNA-CIBAN-0211 | reverse complement strand
TAATTTACCTGACTGGTTGGGATATTATCGATATTTTATCGAGCATGTTAATTGCTTCATTCGTTTTATTCACCGGTATTAAGGTTATTATAAGTTGCGTTAAAGGGCTGTATATAAATAAAGATAAACTCCCTAAAGTAGCTAAAGTTGAGCAAGCAATTACCACAATCCAGCATGTAAAAAATGTGCATAATGTAACTGTAGTACGAAAAGATAAAACGGTAATAGTGGGTGCGCATATAGTGCTAAAA
>NZ_JBEOOU010000421.1:0-251 GCF_040309405.1 Psychrobacter sp. W2-37-MNA-CIBAN-0211 | reverse complement strand
AGTTGATATGATGCCCACGTTCGATTTGGGCGATGAGGCAGAGTAATGAAAAAGATCATTATAAGTACATTTGTACTGATTATTTTAAGTGGCTGTGCCTACCTAGGAAATGCTCATTATAACGAACTGTTTGGTCCCGAAAAAACACAAGCGCGTATTGTTGACGCTAATAGTGGTGATGGCGCCGAATTTCTTCAGCATGTAAAGCCTGTACTCGATAACCGCTGCGTGGTTTGTCATGGCTGTTATGA
>NZ_JBEOOU010000420.1:0-251 GCF_040309405.1 Psychrobacter sp. W2-37-MNA-CIBAN-0211 | reverse complement strand
CAGCAACGGCTGCGGTCGAGGTGACATCAGTTTGCTCATAACGAAGTCCGAAATGCACGTCATATGGCATGCCGGCAATTTCATTATCGTAGTTGTACTGTACATAAACGGCTTGTGATTCCTCTTCAGTGTAACGGTCTGTTTCAGCTGCATAGTTTGTTGAAGGGCAGAAGCCATTACCACAATCACCGCTTACTGCAGAAGCATAGTTTGCTGCTGCAAAATCACGTACTGACGCAAAGTCCCACATG
>NZ_JBEOOU010000419.1:0-251 GCF_040309405.1 Psychrobacter sp. W2-37-MNA-CIBAN-0211 | reverse complement strand
CTATACGAGTACTATCAATATTTTATTTCATAATACAAACTCCACAGTGGCTTTATGACGATGCCCCAAACTATGACAACTCAAAATATGACAACTGAAGCGAAAAACTCTCAACCGATGACTTTTCAAGATTTAATCCTAACCCTACAGAATTATTGGGCCGACAAGGGCTGTGTAATATTACAGCCTTATGATATGGAAGTCGGTGCGGGTACTTTTCACACTGCGACGTTTTTGCGCTCCTTAGGTCC
>NZ_JBEOOU010000418.1:0-252 GCF_040309405.1 Psychrobacter sp. W2-37-MNA-CIBAN-0211 | reverse complement strand
CCGGCAACGCCTTGCGGTCGAGCTTGCCGTTGGGGCTCAGCGGCAGCGCCTGAAGGTGCATAAAGCTCGTCGGCAGCATGAATTCCGGCAGGTGTTGCAGCAGATGGGCGCGCAGGTTTTCGACCTCGCTCGGCACGCCGGTGTAATAGGCGATCAGGCGCTGCTCGCGGGCAATCACGGCGGCTTCCTGCACCGCTGGATGCTCGCTCAGGCGCGCCTGGATTTCCCCCAGTTCGATGCGCAGGCCACGGA
>NZ_JBEOOU010000417.1:0-252 GCF_040309405.1 Psychrobacter sp. W2-37-MNA-CIBAN-0211 | reverse complement strand
CAGAAATACCAGTCAAACCAGCAGTTGTAGTAGCCTCTGAAGTTACAACCAAAGAACAAGCCAAAACGGCAGTTGTAGTAGCCCCTGAAGCAGCTGCCGAAGTTGTAACCAAAGCACCGGCCAAAGCGACTGTTGTAGTAGCGCCTGAAGCAGCGACTAAAAAAGAACTAAACTAGCCCTGGTAAACAATATTCCAGTGACCATCAAATAGAGGTTCACTGGAATATTCTCTGGCATTGAAAGATCCTAAAC
>NZ_JBEOOU010000416.1:0-252 GCF_040309405.1 Psychrobacter sp. W2-37-MNA-CIBAN-0211 | reverse complement strand
CCGTTAATGAAGCGTTTTGGTTATCGATCTGCTTTTGCGGGCGGGGTTGAGGCCACGTCCAGTATGGGCAGCCAAATTATGCCGCCGATGATGGGCGCAGTAGCCTTTATTATGGCTGAAACCATTAACGTGCAATTTATTGAAATTGCAAAAGCAGCGATGATCCCCGCTGTACTGTATTTTTGCTCGGTGTTCTGGATGGTGCATTTAGAAGCTAAACGCGCCAATTTATCGGGCTTACCCAAAGATCAG
>NZ_JBEOOU010000415.1:0-252 GCF_040309405.1 Psychrobacter sp. W2-37-MNA-CIBAN-0211 | reverse complement strand
CGGTCACAGTGCCAACCGTGTCGCCAGCCTTGATGGTGATCGAAGAGCCGTTATCCAACTTCAGCGTGACGTCGGTACCGGCCTTATTGCTCAAGGTCGCGGTATAGGTGATCTGGCCACCCTCATTCGCCTCCGTCGGCGCTGTCAGCGTAACGGTGGTGGTGTTATCGGTGCTCGGTGTATCGGTAACGGTGGTGTTAACCGGGGTAGTACCTGGAACCAGATTTTCGAAGTGCTCGCCGCCGGTAACAC
>NZ_JBEOOU010000414.1:0-252 GCF_040309405.1 Psychrobacter sp. W2-37-MNA-CIBAN-0211 | reverse complement strand
ACCTTAGACAGGTTGCCACGAGGAAATTTTATGAGTAATGAATACACCCCACCTAACGTTTGGGTAAATAATACCAATGGTGGTAACAAGTGGGCAAACATCAATAGCCCAGAATCGGGTGCAAGATCGAATAAAGTACTACCAATAGGTAAGCATTCTTTACAGCTTTATTCCCTTGGCACACCAAACGGACAAAAAGTGACGATTCTTTTAGAAGAACTGCTTGCTTTAGGTATTAAAGAAGCGGAATAC
>NZ_JBEOOU010000413.1:0-252 GCF_040309405.1 Psychrobacter sp. W2-37-MNA-CIBAN-0211 | reverse complement strand
GACGTGCACGTGCCGAACATCGCCCGCTGCGTCAGTTTCGACTCCGAAGAGGAATGCCATCACCAACATGGCGGCGATTGGCGCCGACGATTGGCCAAAGTACGGGCGATCTGACGTTGGTCTTTTACTCCCCCGCTTTACACGTCAACCAGGCCCCCCAGAAAAGGCTGCTGAAAAAACGCGTCGCGTCGCCAAACCCGGCGTCGTGCAACAGCTTCTGAACCGCCGCCTCGGAATGGGGCGGGTCAGCGC
>NZ_JBEOOU010000412.1:0-252 GCF_040309405.1 Psychrobacter sp. W2-37-MNA-CIBAN-0211 | reverse complement strand
GCTTGCCCGCATATGCACTTCTTCATTTCTTTGTTTGCGTATGATCACAAGACAAATGACATTAGCAACCAGTGCAACTGCCCCCATAGCCATCATTAGTCCCGATACAGGTTCGCTACCGTAAATTGACCGTCTTACAATATCAATGATAATCAACACACCCAGTGCCATCTGAAAAAAGCCGCTAATTCTAGCCGCATTGGCTTTGTGCAATAGCGATTTACCAATAGCATAAAGGGCAACACCATAGAC
>NZ_JBEOOU010000411.1:0-252 GCF_040309405.1 Psychrobacter sp. W2-37-MNA-CIBAN-0211 | reverse complement strand
CGCTATTGCTTATACATTTGGTTCAGAGATTGGTTCTGTGATTGGGTGAGAGGTTTTTGACACCTAATTATAGCGATTGCGCGCAAACATTGTCATTCTGTTTTTTTTAGCCCGATACAGACAATCAACAATCAACAATCGATAACCGACAATAAAAAAGCCCAGAATCGCAACGACTCAGGGCTCTAGAGTAATGATCATACTTACCGGCTACAGCTAGTTACTGTGTATTGACTCGGCAGAGGCTAGATC
>NZ_JBEOOU010000410.1:0-252 GCF_040309405.1 Psychrobacter sp. W2-37-MNA-CIBAN-0211 | reverse complement strand
AGGTAACATACACTGCAGTTGGACATAAATTCACTCTTTAATTGGATACAGACTTAATGACTCAAGCAAAAGTATGTTTTATCGGTGCGGGCAATATGACTCGTAGCATTATTAGTGGCTTAGTTAAGCATGGCTATCCTAGTGACCTTATTCATGCAACCAATCCAAGCAAGGGTAAATTGGATGCGTTGCAGCACGATTTTGCGATTCAAGTTTCCCACGATAATTATGCAGCTGCACAAACTGCCGATG
>NZ_JBEOOU010000409.1:0-252 GCF_040309405.1 Psychrobacter sp. W2-37-MNA-CIBAN-0211 | reverse complement strand
ACTTGGGCTGATGAAATCCGCTCCGACAACACTTGGGATCGCGCTGCGCCATGGCATTACATTTCAATTGAAGACGATGAGTCGTGGAAAACGGTTAAGCGCAATGCTGATGGCGATATCATCGAAAGTTTGCAACGATTTGAAAAAATATTAGTAAACCCTAAAGCCAGCCAACAAGAGAAATGGCAAGCATTGGCATTTTACGTACATTTTGTCGGCGACATTCATCAACCACTACATGTGGGTCACAGC
>NZ_JBEOOU010000408.1:0-252 GCF_040309405.1 Psychrobacter sp. W2-37-MNA-CIBAN-0211 | reverse complement strand
CAATAAAATATCCTTGGCATTTTTTAGTGTTGCAAAAGATTAATGTTTCGAGATTTAACTTAACCTATCCTTTACTCACTAATCAAGTGTTGATATGTAAATAGTTGATTAAGGTCTATTTTATGCTTGCAACATTGATGTTGTCACATGACATATAGCCATAAAAAAATTAATACATATTTAGTACTTAACTTTGTAAGTTAAACATAGTTTTATGACAACAAGATGACGTGAATATAATTTAAATTATCA
>NZ_JBEOOU010000407.1:0-252 GCF_040309405.1 Psychrobacter sp. W2-37-MNA-CIBAN-0211 | reverse complement strand
ATATCGTGGTGGTAAGTATTTTCGTCAATCCTACCCAGTTTGGGGAAGGAGAGGACTTTGAGAGTTATCCACGCACATTAGATGAAGATGTCGCCAAGCTAGCAACAGTTGGTACGGACTATGTCTTTGCCCCAAGTATCGCTGAGATGTACCCAGTAATGCCGCCACCGACCTCTGTTCTTGCTGGCGGCATTACCACGCAATTATGTGGTCAATCGCGCCCTGGGCACTTTGATGGTGTGGGCATTGTTG
>NZ_JBEOOU010000406.1:0-253 GCF_040309405.1 Psychrobacter sp. W2-37-MNA-CIBAN-0211 | reverse complement strand
GGTTCGACCTGACGCTGGAATGCATTCGCCGCCACTACGAAGGCGAAGCAAGCCCGCTCGATCAGGCGCTTCTTCGCCACGCGGATTTCTTCCGCCTGTTTGAGGACTTCCGCGGCTACGTGGACTTCTTCCTGCTCCAGGATCTCGTCACCGACGACTACACCTCGGTCAGATTCTTCACACCCTTCGACAATTTCACGACACCTGCACTGCCGGGCACGCCCGAGGCATACGAGAGGTACCGAGCCAACAC
>NZ_JBEOOU010000405.1:0-253 GCF_040309405.1 Psychrobacter sp. W2-37-MNA-CIBAN-0211 | reverse complement strand
GCTTCTACCTTCTTGTGAGAAGCTTTTTATCATATCTCGTAGAGATTGATTTAAAGAATCGATTTTGCCATCTACTGACATACTACCGCTGGTATCTGCCATTATGATCACAGGAAGCGGCCGAGCTTTGTTTGCTACAAATTTATTTAACGACATTTATATTCCTTTATATTTTTGAGAACTATAGGTTACAACGAATACTAATGTATTGACGAAGATAGAGACGTTCGCAAGCTTACGATATACGTATCTA
>NZ_JBEOOU010000404.1:0-253 GCF_040309405.1 Psychrobacter sp. W2-37-MNA-CIBAN-0211 | reverse complement strand
CCATACTGCTGTTTAATTTTTAAATCGCTATGCTGCCACCAGCCCACAAATGGCGGTACATCATGATTGGCTATCATTAGCAGGCATTGATCGCTAAGGTCATCGCTATTTACAAATTCATCATTTTGTTGTTTTTCAAAATAAAATAAGCTGTTTGAGAAAATGCCACTATCAACCAGTGCCTCTTTTACCTCCGGTGGTACAACCCCTAAATCTTCGCCTATTACTATGGCCTGATTAAGATGAGATTCAA
>NZ_JBEOOU010000403.1:0-253 GCF_040309405.1 Psychrobacter sp. W2-37-MNA-CIBAN-0211 | reverse complement strand
GTTACTGGGCGGGGGCGCGATTCGATGTGTTAGAGCTCGGCTTGCCGTTATGGCAATTTTGGCCTTTATACGGTGCTTTATGGGCTGCAACGTTTAGCGTTATTTTATTTATTAACGGTAAAATTGGCGCGTTTATTAAGCAATAAAACAATTGTATTTACTGCTTGGAGCTGATTATGAAAACGCTTTTAAATTTAGTACTAATTTATGCCCTGTTTAACCATGCTGCTTATGCTGATACCCAGTTTAACAA
>NZ_JBEOOU010000402.1:0-253 GCF_040309405.1 Psychrobacter sp. W2-37-MNA-CIBAN-0211 | reverse complement strand
AGTTAAAGTACCCAAAAGCGATGCAAAGAGCTTTGCTTATTTAAGCTTTGAAGAATTTAATGCTCATTTCAAAGCTACACATAATCCCAAAAGTGGATTTCCACATAGAGGGCTTACGCTTCTTCATTATAAAGAAGATCAGCGTTATGATGTTGCTTACAACAATGAGATAGCTTGCAGTTTTCAACATTGGGAATTATTACAAAACTTTATGGATGTTACTCAGCCATTAGCAGACATCCCACAATTTGAA
>NZ_JBEOOU010000401.1:0-253 GCF_040309405.1 Psychrobacter sp. W2-37-MNA-CIBAN-0211 | reverse complement strand
CAGTTACTCCGCGCCCACAAGCTGGTAACGATAAACCACGTATGTTTAGATTGCCGCAGTCAAATGCCATTATCAATCGCATGGGATTTAATAACAAAGGCGTTGATAATTTAGTTAATAACGTTAAAGCAGCCAACTATACCGGTATTTTAGGTATTAACATTGGTAAAAATAAAGACACACCGAATGAGCAAGGCAAAGACGATTACATACATTGCATGCGCAAGGTGTTTGAACATGCCTCGTATATAAC
>NZ_JBEOOU010000400.1:0-253 GCF_040309405.1 Psychrobacter sp. W2-37-MNA-CIBAN-0211 | reverse complement strand
GTTATGAGCAGCAATATGGCATTCATATGCGCCATATTTGGCATAATGAGCCCAATAAGCCCGACGTTAGCTGCTACAAAGGCGATCAGCAACTTGATATTGAAGTTGCGCATTTATATGCCAGTGAAACCGAAGCAATGGCAGTGCTTGGCCGGCCACTGTCAATTCCAATGCAACGGGCATTGGCCGATATGGCGCAAGCCCCAAGTGAGCAAAGGTTACGCCTAGCGTTAGAGAGATTACTGGAGCAAAA
>NZ_JBEOOU010000399.1:0-253 GCF_040309405.1 Psychrobacter sp. W2-37-MNA-CIBAN-0211 | reverse complement strand
GCAAAATACTGTCCTTAATCGAAATGTTTTTAATAATGGTTAGTAATAGTGGTGACTAATAGTGGTTGCTATTAGTGGTTGCTAGCACTCGTTATTTAATGATGGTGTTAACACAGATTATTGCACCAGTTTATCGGGCCAACCATGGTTATCAATGTAATTTACTAAATTTTTCGGTCGATAATTACTGTCATTCAGCCAGCGCGTTTTAACCGACTGATGCAATAATATCGGCGCTTGCTCGGGGTCAAGC
>NZ_JBEOOU010000398.1:0-253 GCF_040309405.1 Psychrobacter sp. W2-37-MNA-CIBAN-0211 | reverse complement strand
CTCTTCACCTGATAAAGCGGCGCGTATTAGCTCAAGGCTTTGTTCTGGAGAATCTACATCAAGCCCAATCAGCGTTTGTGATTCGATACCCGCATCCTCTGGCATCATCTCATAGACAGAGATTTCACCCTCTTTTAATTCAGCTACTGTGGTCGAAGTGGCGAGGCTGATTTCATCTAAGCCATCCTTTGCACCGACGACCATGACATGACGTGCGCCTAGATTTTTCATCACTTTGGCGATTGGCTCACAC
>NZ_JBEOOU010000397.1:0-253 GCF_040309405.1 Psychrobacter sp. W2-37-MNA-CIBAN-0211 | reverse complement strand
GGCATTGAGCTATGTAGAGCCGATGCTGTTGTTTGTATTATCCGTCACGGTATTGAGTCAAAGTCTCGATGAAGGCGGCTCGCTGTTTATGTATGGCATGATTACGCTGGCATTACTGGTCATGCTGTTAGACAGTGCTATGGGCTATGTGACCCGTAAGCGTGACAATCATTTGCATGGTTACCGAGAGCCGCAAGTGGTCAGCTTTCCACCGCGCCGCCGTTTGATAGAGCGCCGTATCGATGGGGTGCTA
>NZ_JBEOOU010000396.1:0-253 GCF_040309405.1 Psychrobacter sp. W2-37-MNA-CIBAN-0211 | reverse complement strand
GTACTTCTTGTGGTAAACGCGGCAATGCGCTATTTACTCGGTTTTGTACTTGTACTTGTGCTCGGTCTAAATCGGTGCCAAGCGCAAACGTCACCGTTAAGGTCATACGACCATCACTAGTGGCTTGTGAAAACATATACAACATGTTTTCGGTGCCATTAATTTCTTGCTCTAATGGCGTTGCTACCGTTTGTGCAATAACGGTTGGGTTTGCCCCCGGGTAACTGGCTGTTACCACTACGGTAGGTGGAAC
>NZ_JBEOOU010000395.1:0-253 GCF_040309405.1 Psychrobacter sp. W2-37-MNA-CIBAN-0211 | reverse complement strand
ATGTGCCCCCGCAGCAACTGAGCCTGACGAAACTAAAATAACTTCAATACCACGAGCACGACAGCGAACAATAAACTGTGCAATGGTTAATATGTAACGTGAACGGCAGCCATCTTGATCCGGTGCAATTAAAGCACTACCTACTTTAAGTACTATACGTCGCCAATTTAACTTATTCATAAATGTTCAACTTTCCATTTTATTTGCGCTCATACAATGTGATGAGCTAAAACTAGTTAGCTAGGTTTAAAAC
>NZ_JBEOOU010000394.1:0-253 GCF_040309405.1 Psychrobacter sp. W2-37-MNA-CIBAN-0211 | reverse complement strand
CCCTGCTGCTCACCGACATAGATTTCTTCAAGAAGGTCAACGACCAGCACGGACATCCGGCAGGAGACGCCATCCTGCGGCACGTCGCAAAGGTCGTATCGTCGCAGCTGCGCGAGGATGTCGATATCGTGGCCCGCTACGGTGGAGAAGAGTTCGTCTGCGTTCTGGTCGGTACCACCGAAACGGGAGCAGAAGAGACGGCCGAGCGCATCCGCCAGACCGTCGAGGCTTCGCCCTGCGACATCGGTGAAGC
>NZ_JBEOOU010000393.1:0-254 GCF_040309405.1 Psychrobacter sp. W2-37-MNA-CIBAN-0211 | reverse complement strand
ATTCCAGCGTGCGCGCCTCGCTCACCCGCGCCGCCTCGGCGCCGAGCAGCTTCACGCGCTCGGACTCATCCAGGGCCTGCAGAATACGCTCGGGCAGTTCGCCGCCCAGGATATGCTCACGGCTGACCTTGATGGTCGCGCCAATGCGCGAACGCCCGGCGCCATATTTGATCGGTTTGGCCGTCAACGCCGGGCCGTCGATGACTTCCAGCGCCCGCCCCTGGGGCCACCTGGGCATTTCCACAATCAAGGGC
>NZ_JBEOOU010000392.1:0-254 GCF_040309405.1 Psychrobacter sp. W2-37-MNA-CIBAN-0211 | reverse complement strand
CACGAAAACACTAGCCGAAATATCACAACATGGAGGAGCCTGCAAAGCGTCCGGCGAGAAAACCTGACGTTTTGATGGCCGCCGCCTCCAAATGCTGCTCATGACTGAACCCCGACGCCTTTAACGGCTTCAAATCATGATCCCCCGCCACCAGCCACATCACCTCGATACTCTGTGACAACTCATAACTCTGCACCGCCGCCCGATTGCCCAAGGCATCGCGCTCGCCCTGCACTATCAAGGTGGGCGTCTTC
>NZ_JBEOOU010000391.1:0-254 GCF_040309405.1 Psychrobacter sp. W2-37-MNA-CIBAN-0211 | reverse complement strand
CGTCGTCGGCTACGGCGTAAGCACTCAGGTCGCGGTTTGGCACGGCGACCGTGGTCGAGGGGTGCGTGGCGACGGTGGTGACGCCGCTGCTGGTGGAGGCGACTGCCGTGAGAGGGATGGCGGGCGCCGGCAGCGCTCTGGGGCCCGAGCGTGCCACCAGCGGGCCGGCTTGGCCGGTGGCTCTGAATACCGGTCGCATGGGGGCCGCACGAAGATTGGAGATGCCTGTGGCAGCCAGGCTGAAGTCACTGTAG
>NZ_JBEOOU010000390.1:0-254 GCF_040309405.1 Psychrobacter sp. W2-37-MNA-CIBAN-0211 | reverse complement strand
GTGTTGAGGTTGGGTGATTAGGTCGAATATAAAACATCTTAATAAAAAGGCATCTTAAGATGCCTTTTTTCGTTTATAATCTACAAATGTCTATAAAAATTAAAAGTAGTTTAATTTCAGATGTGACGACACTACTTGACGTCTAATACATACGTATACTTCCCATCTATATTCATCTAGCTATTACTAAGTTAAAATAAGGGTTATAAATGATAGAAAATATTACTTATCATATTCTTCACAAAGAGCAAGGA
>NZ_JBEOOU010000389.1:0-254 GCF_040309405.1 Psychrobacter sp. W2-37-MNA-CIBAN-0211 | reverse complement strand
CCGCCGTGCATCACGACGCGCTGGCCTTTATGGGCGCCGCCGAGGCCGAACAGGTTGGCCCACACCGTAAAAAACGTTTCCGGTACGGCAGCGGCCTGAATCCAGTCCATGCCCGCGGGAATCGGCAGCGCCTGGCTGGCCGGCACCGCGCAATACTGCGCATAGCCGCCACCATTGGTCAGGGCGCAGACCTTGTCGCCCAGGCTGTACTCGGTGACGCCATCACCCAGCGCCACCACTTCACCGGCCACTTC
>NZ_JBEOOU010000388.1:0-254 GCF_040309405.1 Psychrobacter sp. W2-37-MNA-CIBAN-0211 | reverse complement strand
GGTATTTGGCGACCAGAATCAAAGGCGCTTAATGCAATTAGAACCTGCATAGACGAAAACCCAAATAGCTATAAAAAAGCAATTTATGATGAGCAATTTAAATCTATATTTGAAATGTCAGGAGAATCGCTAAAACGCCCGCCAAGAGGTTTTGAAAAAGCTCATCCCTTAATAGATGAGCTCAAACGAAAAGACTTTATAGCCATTAGCTCGCTTACTCAAAAGCAAATATGCAGTAATAACCTAGTTGATAC
>NZ_JBEOOU010000387.1:0-255 GCF_040309405.1 Psychrobacter sp. W2-37-MNA-CIBAN-0211 | reverse complement strand
GAATGGATTCGGTTGGCCGCAGGCGTGGCTCAACCCGACCGGTAGTCGTCGAGCATCGGCGCGAACATCTCGTGCCACGCGCGCGGCTTCGCCTTGATCGTGCCGGCCAGGTACAGGAATTCGACGTAGTCCATCAGCTGGTTCGGCAGCACCGAGAAGCGCGTGTCGGGCGCGGCGAGCATCCGCATCACGTCGTCGTGCGACACGCCGACGCCCGACGACGTCGCATACAGCGCCGCCGCCGCACGCGGGTCC
>NZ_JBEOOU010000386.1:0-255 GCF_040309405.1 Psychrobacter sp. W2-37-MNA-CIBAN-0211 | reverse complement strand
CCTCAGAAGTGTCCATGATTAAGGAGCGTTGACTGACGCCTGCATTATTAATCAGCCAGTCAATTTTTCCTGATTTTTCTATAGCTATTTGATAAGCTTCTTTTGCTTGCTCAACGTCACTGATATCGAAGGGAATAACGAAGTGTTTTTTTGGCTTCTTACACTGCTTTTTGACTTGTTCTAGCTTTTCTTCGTTACGACCACTTAAAACAATAGTCGCACCCCTTTTGGCAAAAGCAATCGACAGAGCTTCCC
>NZ_JBEOOU010000385.1:0-255 GCF_040309405.1 Psychrobacter sp. W2-37-MNA-CIBAN-0211 | reverse complement strand
AAATAAGACCACGCAAATGCTCTGATAATAAGAAACGCGCGCAGGCAAGATAAGCGGTATCCGTGCCTTCTTTACGCGTCCAGACCGGATAGCCTGAGAGTCCTTTTTGCTGTGCCAACTTGATTTCTGTATCCCAATAAGCGCCTTTTACTAGACGTACAGGAATACGGTCGCCAACCTCAGTTGCCAAGCGTGCCAGCCAAGCCAAAATAGCAATTGCACGCTTTGAGTAACCTTGTACAACTAAGCCAAGAC
>NZ_JBEOOU010000384.1:0-255 GCF_040309405.1 Psychrobacter sp. W2-37-MNA-CIBAN-0211 | reverse complement strand
ACCTAAGCGTTTATTCGATCGTGAAGCGATTCGCGCATTGAAAAAATGGAAATACAAACCAAAGATTGTCGATGGCAAGCCATTAAGACAAAGTGGTATGACAGTACAACTGGACTTCACACTAGAGAAGGGAGGTAGATAATGCGTAAAGTTACTAGTATCGCTACAGCGTTATTACTTTCAGTCTGCGGAAGTGCATTATTGTCTAGCTCTGTAGTTGCTGCGGAAAAGTGTGAGATTGACAAACGTCAATCT
>NZ_JBEOOU010000383.1:0-255 GCF_040309405.1 Psychrobacter sp. W2-37-MNA-CIBAN-0211 | reverse complement strand
GCGATGATTTGCTGTGCGTAGCGAATGACGACAAACAGATAAAGCAGTAAATGTAAGGCGACCAGCAACACTAAAAGCCAACGCTGTGATGTAACCACAGCATTTAAATTTTCGCTCATGCCCCAGTAATAGGCCAGCCCAAATGTCACGACCACCCCGAATAGGTTGAGTATCTTCCAAGGGCGGTAATGCGCGATAATCGCAATCGTCACGTTCAAAAGTAAATAATAGCTGAACAATGTCACTAAGCTGCCG
>NZ_JBEOOU010000382.1:0-255 GCF_040309405.1 Psychrobacter sp. W2-37-MNA-CIBAN-0211 | reverse complement strand
GCGTGATGGTGATTAATACCAGTCGAGGCGGCTTATTGGATGCACTTGACGCGATGGAAGCGTTAAAGGATGGCCAGATTGGTTCATTAGGGCTTGATGTATATGAAAATGAAAAAGGCCTGTTTTTCGAAGATAAATCAAATGAAATCATTCAAGATGATATCTTCCGTCGCTTATCTGCTTGTCATAATGTGATCTTTACTGGCCACCAAGCCTTTTTAACGGAAGAAGCTCTCAACGCGATTGCTTCAACAA
>NZ_JBEOOU010000381.1:0-256 GCF_040309405.1 Psychrobacter sp. W2-37-MNA-CIBAN-0211 | reverse complement strand
ATTAGAATCAATGCTTGTGTAGTAAAGAGGCGAGCTATGTCTAACGTCAACACCAGTGATTAAATCAGCGTGCAACGGCTCATTTAACTTATTTTTTATGATGAGGTATAGAGCTGAATTTATGTGTTGATAACTGAGTGCAGGCAGGTATAATTGTTCTTGTAGGTCTTTTAGTATTTCAGATATATCTGTATTTTCGATATTGACTGCGTCAATAATGGAATGCAACTGAGTAGGTAAAAGAAGTATAAATTCG
>NZ_JBEOOU010000380.1:0-256 GCF_040309405.1 Psychrobacter sp. W2-37-MNA-CIBAN-0211 | reverse complement strand
AGATAAAACAATCCACCGTAAAAAATATGATACAGACAGAAGAGGGCTGGCAGGTCATTACCGAGAGCGGAACCCACTTATGTCAGAATTTGGTCATTGCTGCCGGTCCTTGGTCAGCTGATCTCATTAAACCATTGGGTTATGAAATCCCTCTATTTCCTATGCGTGGCTACCATCAACACTTTAAAAGCACCGACCAAAACGCATTTTCTCACAGCTTGTTTGATGTAGATAAAGGGTTTGTGATGGGCACAAT
>NZ_JBEOOU010000379.1:0-256 GCF_040309405.1 Psychrobacter sp. W2-37-MNA-CIBAN-0211 | reverse complement strand
GGATAGCGCTGCACGCCACTCGTCGAGGGATATGCACAGCGTTAAAACTTTATTTACCGTTGCACCCTCCCACTTGTGAAGAGAAAAGAATTTGCTCCTAGATGAATCGATTCAATTGAATCCGACAGTGTGAACGCTGCGTGGAGATGACAATCATGAACCTGCGCCTACCCCTGTTTTTGATGTTGTGTTTTACCTTTTCAAACGCCTTGGCCGCGGCGTGTGATGTCTACACGTGTTGGCGCTGATTTAAAAC
>NZ_JBEOOU010000378.1:0-256 GCF_040309405.1 Psychrobacter sp. W2-37-MNA-CIBAN-0211 | reverse complement strand
CTTATGGTTCGTTTAGACACGTTATCAATTACCTTACTGACTTTTTGTTTACTTACTTTATATCTAATTAAAGTGACCATCAATGAATACCAGTTTAAACATCGCTAATTGATTTTGTTTTTTCTTCTATTAAATAAGTAAAGTTACCGTTGTTACAACAATATTAAACCACAACAATGTATGGTTTATCCTTTTTCATTATCAAAGTCCAAATTAGTGTTATTACATGCAGTTCTACATGAGTACACCCTAAAGA
>NZ_JBEOOU010000377.1:0-256 GCF_040309405.1 Psychrobacter sp. W2-37-MNA-CIBAN-0211 | reverse complement strand
CTGCTAAACCATAGGCCAGTAGTGTTAGCGCAATCACCAAATAACCTTGAGAGATGGTGGTTTCGTGGCTGTACTTTGAAAACACCAATTTTGCTAACAGTTTACCGACGATGATACCAACTACCAAGCCTGCGCCAATTTTCCACAGTACGTCATGAGTAAACCACGACCAGAGCATCTCACCAGTAAAATCCTTACCTTCGCTAAAAGCCTCTGCTATTTTAATCGCCAAATAAACAAATGGAAAAGCCAGCCC
>NZ_JBEOOU010000376.1:0-256 GCF_040309405.1 Psychrobacter sp. W2-37-MNA-CIBAN-0211 | reverse complement strand
GTACAGCATCGCAAAGCGCTCAATACCCATACCAAAAGCAAAGCCGGTGTATTTATCGCTATCAATACCGCAGTTGGTTAGCACTTGTGGATGTACCATACCGCAGCCCATGACCTCAAGCCATTTACCATTATCATCGAGGATATCGACTTCAGCAGAAGGCTCAGTGAATGGGAAAAATGACGGACGAAAACGAACAGTCAATTCTTTAGCAAAGAACGCTTCTAAGAACTCACTAATCAATCATGTTAGATCA
>NZ_JBEOOU010000375.1:0-256 GCF_040309405.1 Psychrobacter sp. W2-37-MNA-CIBAN-0211 | reverse complement strand
ACGCGCCAGCTCTTTTATAAATCTTACTGTTATTGATCAAACAAAGGCCACGCTAATATTATTAGCGTGGCCATTTTATTTGTAAAATCAATTATCTATAAATATCGAGTACCTATAGTCGGTTCAATTTAAAAGTGGTACAAGGCAACCGAGTGTAGATGTATATTGAATACCTCACGCGAGGGTAACGCTGTTCCGCGTTTCTAGGGGCTGGACTATATAGGGCGTGTCCGCACGGGCATTGATCATATCGAAA
>NZ_JBEOOU010000374.1:0-256 GCF_040309405.1 Psychrobacter sp. W2-37-MNA-CIBAN-0211 | reverse complement strand
CCGAACGATGGGCCACTTGCAGCGCCTCGGAAACCGGCTGGCCGCTTGCCAGGCAACGCTCTTGCTCCAGTTCGAGCAAGCCAATGATGGCGGTCATGGGGGTGCGAATCTCATGGCTCAAGGCCGAGAGAAATGCACTTTTGGCGTAGTTCGCCTCATCGGCGGCCTGGCGGGCGTCCATCAGCTGGCGCTCCAGGTCTTTGCGTTCGTTGATATCGATCCAGCCGCCCAACAACCCCTGCAAGCGGCCCTGAGC
>NZ_JBEOOU010000373.1:0-256 GCF_040309405.1 Psychrobacter sp. W2-37-MNA-CIBAN-0211 | reverse complement strand
CCATGGCGGTGTTCCCACCGGTGTACCTGCAACAGTTGGCTGAACATGCCGAGCGCGACGGCAACCCACCGGCGGTGCGGGTTTACTGCTTCGGTGGTGATGCCGTTGCGCAAGCCAGCTATGACCTGGCGTGGCGCGCGCTGAAACCTAAATACCTGTTCAACGGCTACGGCCCGACCGAAACCGTGGTTACGCCGTTGCTGTGGAAGGCACGCAAGGGCGACCCCTGTGGCGCCGTCTACGCGCCCATCGGTAC
>NZ_JBEOOU010000371.1:0-257 GCF_040309405.1 Psychrobacter sp. W2-37-MNA-CIBAN-0211 | reverse complement strand
CTACACGGCGACTGGCGTCGGTACGCTCGTCGCCGAAGGCAAAGAAACGCGTGATTTCGACGGACGTACTTATATACTTGAACATACATTGCGCGCTGATGTATCGCTCATAAAAGCACAAAAAGCAGATAAAGCAGGTAATTTGATATTCAGTAAAACCGCGCGTAACTTCAATCCAGACTGTGCGATGGCTGGCAAAATTACTATCGTCGAAGTAGAAGAGATTGTAGAAACAAGCATGCTTGACCCTAATGAGA
>NZ_JBEOOU010000370.1:0-257 GCF_040309405.1 Psychrobacter sp. W2-37-MNA-CIBAN-0211 | reverse complement strand
AACCACTTTGGTGCGATTACATCTAGCTTGGTGCATAAATTATTCTTAATTAATTGTAAAAGCTATGTGACTTGAGTAATTTTTTCTGATAAAACAAGGTTTCGCAGCACAGCAAATTGGCTCTGCTGCACACATAATAGGAATGAGGAGTTACTATGTGTTCAATTTTTGGGGTATTAGATATTAAATCTGATCCCACTCAATTGCGTACCCAAGCAATTGAAATGTCAAAGCTGCTTAGACACCGTGGCCCAGAT
>NZ_JBEOOU010000369.1:0-257 GCF_040309405.1 Psychrobacter sp. W2-37-MNA-CIBAN-0211 | reverse complement strand
AATATGGGGTGGGCCTGGACCCGTACTGCTACCCTGATAGCAGCGTCCTGCGTAACCGCCTCGACTTGTTCGATGAAGAGCGTCTGCACCAGGCCGAGCGGGAATTGTCCGAAATTGCCGTCGGCAGCCTCCCCCTCTACCCGCCGCCCTACGACCTTGAACGGCTACAACACATCCACCGCATCCTGTTCGGCGATATCTACGAATGGGCCGGTGCACTGCGCACGGTCAACATTCAGAAAGGCGACACCCTGTTC
>NZ_JBEOOU010000368.1:0-257 GCF_040309405.1 Psychrobacter sp. W2-37-MNA-CIBAN-0211 | reverse complement strand
CACTGCGCGTATCCGTTTGCTTACTCAGAGCATCAACGTTTTCATTAGGTGCTTTAATTAAGTAGTTAACTAACATAGTAATTTCCTTATAAGTTAAACAGTTGTTTTAAGCTTTTAAGTGTTTTACTAAAGCCAATTTTATTGCTTAGGTAAACCGTATTTTTCCAAAGCCATGCTAAACAAGCAACTTGCAGCAAAGTAGCTGTTGCAATACTTAGCCATACTGACCCAAAAAGATCATATACACCGTATCCAAC
>NZ_JBEOOU010000367.1:0-257 GCF_040309405.1 Psychrobacter sp. W2-37-MNA-CIBAN-0211 | reverse complement strand
CTCTCACTCTGAGGGGGCGTTGCGGGGTCTCCCCGCTGAAGGGGGTGCGTCGGCAACGCAGTGCCGACCAGGGGGAAGACCTTCCCCTGCTACATTCCTTGGCGCCCCTGGCGATCAAAACCATCAGACAAGGACGGCACCTGCAGCATCACCAACGCCTGTGTGGTTGTAATCCGCCAACTATATGCGTTTATCTGTCGGGCAGTTGCAGCTCCCACGATCCAGAGCATTGCGCACCATCAAGAACGCCCCAGATC
>NZ_JBEOOU010000366.1:0-257 GCF_040309405.1 Psychrobacter sp. W2-37-MNA-CIBAN-0211 | reverse complement strand
CCCTCGGCGAGGCCCTGGAGGATTTCCACGCGACCGTCCCAGCGCTCGCCGATCCGCACCGAGACGCGCTTGGCGCTGAGCGGCCGGTCGCCGTCCTGGTGGGCGACGAACACGGTGTCGCCGTAGGCGGTATAGGTGACCGCGGTTTCCGGCACGCTCAGCGACGGCGCGTCGGCTTTGCGCGAGACCCGGATGCTGGCGAACATGCCGGCGGCGAGCAGGCCTTCGGGGTTGTCCAGCAAGGCCTGGACCTGCAC
>NZ_JBEOOU010000365.1:0-257 GCF_040309405.1 Psychrobacter sp. W2-37-MNA-CIBAN-0211 | reverse complement strand
CCAATGCACTGATGAGTATTGTTTTTTGTAGTTTTAGCATGTTTCATTTCCCATTGTCTGATTTTGCACGCCAAGGTTTTTATTATAAACGACTACAACCTTTTGAATGGCGGCGTATTATTAGGTTACTGCAGGGGGAATTGCACTGTATGTGCCAGCTTCCATTTATTTAATAAAAAATAAATTTTATATTATAAAACAAAGTGTTGAAATTATGCGCAAAGACGCTTTGTGAAAAGTATGTAAGGAAAGAACAC
>NZ_JBEOOU010000364.1:0-257 GCF_040309405.1 Psychrobacter sp. W2-37-MNA-CIBAN-0211 | reverse complement strand
AGTATACGTACTTTCGAAAGATGAAGGTGGTCGTCATACTCCATTCTTCAAAGGTTACCGTCCACAGTTCTACTTCCGTACAACTGACGTAACAGGTGACGTACAGTTACCAGAAGGCGTAGAAATGGTAATGCCTGGTGATAACGTTAAGATGACTGTAACGCTAATCGCGCCAATCGCGATGGACGAAGGTCTTCGTTTCGCTATCCGTGAAGGTGGCCGTACTGTAGGTGCTGGTGTTGTAGCAACTATCGTAG
>NZ_JBEOOU010000363.1:0-257 GCF_040309405.1 Psychrobacter sp. W2-37-MNA-CIBAN-0211 | reverse complement strand
CGGACGAACAGGCCCTGGTAATAACATCAAGCTTGGCAGAGGCCGGGATTAATGTATGTGAAGTTGGTTATTGCAGGGGGTCGTTCGCGCCCAACGTTGAGCATGGACTGACAAGCAATATAAATGCTGAATTTATCGAGCGCGTTCGCCGGGCTGGCGGTGGCCGAATCGAGCTTGCGGTGATGGTCCACCCTAAAAACGTGGGTAACGAGGATTTCGCCATGCTCAAGGAGCAGGGCGTCTCGATGATCCGAGTC
>NZ_JBEOOU010000362.1:0-257 GCF_040309405.1 Psychrobacter sp. W2-37-MNA-CIBAN-0211 | reverse complement strand
CCCTTGTGCTGGTCGGCTTGTTGCCGGTCATCGGGCAGATCCGCCGCTCGGCTCGGCAAATCGGTTAGGTGCCAGTCCTACGGCTTGAGGCTACAATGCGCGGCATTCGGTGCGCTCCGTCTTTCGGATCGACCTGCTGTATGTGGCTGCGGGCCTTGTAATACAAGGTGTTCGGCGCAAGTGGCAGCTCTGCGCGCCTTCGCCAAGCCCGGAAGGAGAAACCCATGGGACAGCGTACGCCTCTGTATGACCTGCAT
>NZ_JBEOOU010000361.1:0-257 GCF_040309405.1 Psychrobacter sp. W2-37-MNA-CIBAN-0211 | reverse complement strand
ATGTTAAACAGGGCGACAGGCTGACCTTTAAGGTTAACACTCCTGAAGATGCGGCATTTTTACTCAACGACACCCCTTATTATCAAGTCAGTAACGCCCAATTCCCAGAGGCGTTTCTCGACATTTGGTTGTCTGAGAAAACCAGCCGTCCTGAGTTACGTAACCAACTGATTGGAGTTAACTAATGCACGCGATTTTATTATTCATCCGTAAGCAGCGACATTTTTCCGCCCGAACGCTAACTCAAGGGTTAACTC
>NZ_JBEOOU010000360.1:0-257 GCF_040309405.1 Psychrobacter sp. W2-37-MNA-CIBAN-0211 | reverse complement strand
AAAGTAGGCTGATTACCTTTTTCAAGTTCGGTGAGCATTTCCCACGCGGTTTTATTACCCAGCTCGCCGTCAAACTTTTTAAGTAACTTCATGTCAGCTATATCGCGAACTGGCGTACCGGCTCGCCATGCTGGTGGCACTGCTTTTAAGCCCGCAATAGCATAATTATCAGGGCGAACAACCATATCTAAATTAAAAGTAAGGTCTTTGTTTTTACTTGCATTAACATTAAATATGGCTTCGCCATAATATGGAAC
>NZ_JBEOOU010000359.1:0-258 GCF_040309405.1 Psychrobacter sp. W2-37-MNA-CIBAN-0211 | reverse complement strand
GTGTAATAACTGCTATTGAGTGGCATCAATTCGTTTTATTTGTGAATCATTGAGCGTCTTTTACCTTTTAGAAGGTAAGAGGCGTTTTTTTGTCAAGTGGCTCTAAAAGCGCATTCAATGTGCCATAATCTCTTACACTTCTTCAAGTCATATAAAGAGTATCCTGACGTGAAACCTACTATTTGGAAGCGACTAACTGATCCTTTGGTTGAACCTTATGCTCGCTATCAGCACGCTGATATATTGCATGCTATACGC
>NZ_JBEOOU010000358.1:0-258 GCF_040309405.1 Psychrobacter sp. W2-37-MNA-CIBAN-0211 | reverse complement strand
CGCGAGGACCAGGAACACGACCATTTGCGCAAACAGAGTTGCGTTGAGATTCACGGTGTTTCCTTATCTGCTATTCCGGAAAAATGAAACGGTAAGGCGCTCATCGAGTTGCATTCGATCAGCGCCCCAAGTCTCCGTTCCGCCCTGCGCCGGCTCACGCCGGACGCATATTTCCGAGGAACCTTAGCCTGCGAGCTTCGACAGGAGCGGGTTCGCGAACGCGAACAGCATTGCGACACCAACGCCGATCAGGAATGC
>NZ_JBEOOU010000357.1:0-258 GCF_040309405.1 Psychrobacter sp. W2-37-MNA-CIBAN-0211 | reverse complement strand
GCTATGTCCTGGCCCTCGGCAGTTACTCGCCCAAGCTGCTCAAGCCACTCGGGATCAAGGCGCCGGTGTACCCGCTCAAGGGTTATTCGCTGACTGTGCCGATCACCAACCCGGCAATGGCGCCGACCTCGACCATTCTCGATGAGACCTACAAAGTCGCGATCACCCGTTTCGACAACCGCATTCGCGTCGGTGGGATGGCTGAAATAGCCGGTTTTGACCTGTCGCTGAACCCGCGGCGACGCGAAACCCTGGAGA
>NZ_JBEOOU010000356.1:0-258 GCF_040309405.1 Psychrobacter sp. W2-37-MNA-CIBAN-0211 | reverse complement strand
GTACTACTATTTTACCTCTACTTTCTCAAGTTGAAGGCGTGAGCTTTACAGATGAAGAAGTTGCAGCACTTACTCCACGTATCCAAAATGCGGGTACTGAAGTTGTAAATGCTAAAGCGGGTGGCGGTTCAGCTACTTTATCAATGGGTGCAGCAGCAGCTCGTTTTTGTATGTCTTTAGTTAAAGGCCTACAAGGTGAAGACGTTGTAGATTACGCGTACGTTGCTGTTGAAAATGGCGATGCGGAGTACTTTGCAC
>NZ_JBEOOU010000355.1:0-258 GCF_040309405.1 Psychrobacter sp. W2-37-MNA-CIBAN-0211 | reverse complement strand
CATTTGGATGCCTTCAGGTAAGTTCTCGGTAATCAAAGAATCGACTTCAACAGATAAAGAATTTCTATCTTCATCTGATAGAGAAAGGAAAAGCTGTTCAGCATATAACTCTAAAGCAGGCTCTAATAATTCAATTCGAGTTTTACCAAAGCGAGCAGCGATAGCATCAAACATAAAAACTGTCGTAATTGGCGCTGTTAACGACATTTTGCGTTTGTGATAAGGGGTTTCTTCTGGTGGGTTATTTTTCATAGCTTC
>NZ_JBEOOU010000354.1:0-258 GCF_040309405.1 Psychrobacter sp. W2-37-MNA-CIBAN-0211 | reverse complement strand
GCTTATATATGGGGTCTATTTAACGTTAAGAAAATTACGCTAGAACTAGGCAAAAGTTTTTGTATCTAGTTGTTCTAAATAAAAAATTTTTAACGACGTTATAGTGCAATTTAATTCGTTAAATTGATCAAAGATTTATGCAGGTTGGTATTACTTATAAAAGTAACGAACAGCGCTTAAAATTAGCTTAAAAAGCGTTAAAAGAGGGTTTAATGGCAAATATAATAGAACTAACAACTAAAAATAACACCGCTATAC
>NZ_JBEOOU010000353.1:0-258 GCF_040309405.1 Psychrobacter sp. W2-37-MNA-CIBAN-0211 | reverse complement strand
ATTCCAACCATAATCTATAACCTATATGAATGTCTTATGAACGACCAGCCTCCTATAGATGTGGGGGTTTCTGTCTAAATTGGTTAAAACTCAGACAGATAAGGCAACCAAAACACTAAGGCCAACAGCGTGGCTAGTAACACTGGCGGTGTAATGAGCAGACCGATTTTCATATACTGCCCCCAGCTGATTTTATAGTCTTTCTCTGCCAATACATGTAGCCATAACAAGGTCGCCAGACTACCGATGGGCGTAAAC
>NZ_JBEOOU010000352.1:0-258 GCF_040309405.1 Psychrobacter sp. W2-37-MNA-CIBAN-0211 | reverse complement strand
CAGTAGCAATACGCAAGGATGCTGGTGTAATATCACCTGCAACTGCCTGCCCATCACTATCCGCGGCTTGTTGCTCTGTCACAACAGGCTTGCCGACCGGCTCAGGCTTATCTTGACAGCCTCTTAATAGCGCCCAAGCTAAAGCCCCTAAAATAATCAATCCGATAATAGGTAGCAGCGCCTTCATAAAGCTGCCATCTTTTTCTGCTTCGCGCTGTAGCGGCGCGGTGCTCACAGTATCTGATATATGCGTACCAG
>NZ_JBEOOU010000351.1:0-258 GCF_040309405.1 Psychrobacter sp. W2-37-MNA-CIBAN-0211 | reverse complement strand
GGGTGCTGGCTGGGCATACGATTACGGTACTAGCGACCAAAGTAAAGAAATGTTTGATTACTTAAAAGGCTACTCGCCAATTCATAATGTAAAAGCAGGGGTTGAATATCCGGCGACTATGATCACTACAGGCGATCATGATGACCGCGTTGTACCGTCGCATTCATTTAAATTTGCAGCAGAGCTTCAAGCGAAGCAAGCGGGTACTAACCCAACGCTTATTCGTATTGAAACCAATGCAGGCCATGGTGCAGGTAC
>NZ_JBEOOU010000350.1:0-258 GCF_040309405.1 Psychrobacter sp. W2-37-MNA-CIBAN-0211 | reverse complement strand
ATACTAATTCATTAAATATAACCTTAAAATAACTTACTACCTAATGGAAGAACACAGCCATATAAAGTTTTTTTATATGGTTTTTCTAAAAAGTTCAAAAGAACATAATCCTTGAACTCATAGCTATTAACCGCCTTAACTTAAATCAAATCACCTAACAGCCTTTAATATATTTCATGTGCATTTTATAACCAAGAAGTGCTAGCTTAGTGGTAAATTAATTGAAGGAAATAATTATGAAATTAGAGTCATTAGCAC
>NZ_JBEOOU010000349.1:0-258 GCF_040309405.1 Psychrobacter sp. W2-37-MNA-CIBAN-0211 | reverse complement strand
ACTTCACTTGGATCTAATATTTGCTTTGCTGACGGTGCGCCTTCAGTCACTGCCTGACTTAATAAGAACAGAGGATAGTTACTGACGCTCACTGTAGCGGCTTGTGCACTCATCGCTAATAAACTTAATATCATAAGTGCCGCGGTTAGCAGACGTTGCGACTGTATCATTGAGTGCCAAAATTTATTAAAAAAAGAAGTGCTAAAGGAAATTATAGTGTATAAGACATTATTTATAGCATTATCGGCATTGTGACGG
>NZ_JBEOOU010000348.1:0-258 GCF_040309405.1 Psychrobacter sp. W2-37-MNA-CIBAN-0211 | reverse complement strand
CATCGCGCCAGTTAACTGCAACTGAATTTCATCAGCGACTTGTTGTTGATGATGTTGTAATTGTTTTTCATCTACCACTTCATCTTCTGTCTCAACAAAAGGTGTCACGCCTTTATCAAATTCAATACTCGCACTGTCAATACTCGCACTATCAACTTGCTGTGATAGTTTGTTATCCCAACGTGGATCAGCGCTATTGGTTATCGCAGATTGAAGCGAACTGGACTGTGGTTTTTTTTCAGACATAAAGACTAATTC
>NZ_JBEOOU010000347.1:0-258 GCF_040309405.1 Psychrobacter sp. W2-37-MNA-CIBAN-0211 | reverse complement strand
ACTTCATTTCAAAAATGGTGATAACAATGAGATACATTGCCGTCAAACAAGAAAAATAGTGCCGATAATATCGGGATATTAACCAGCTATTTGACGATGTTTTGCAAGATTTAGCCATTTTTAGCCCATTTAGATGACTATCGAGTGAATTTAAGACACGCCCTAGTTTAGATATGATCAATTGAATTGAGGACACGCCCTATATATTCAATCCACTATAAAAGAGTTAAAGCGTTAACCTCGCTTGAAGTATTAAAT
>NZ_JBEOOU010000346.1:0-258 GCF_040309405.1 Psychrobacter sp. W2-37-MNA-CIBAN-0211 | reverse complement strand
GAACTATTCCGTTAAAACTTCAGTTCTTGGGGCTGCTGAGCAGCATGAGGGTGTACAGCGCCCGCATAGACTTTCAGCTTGCGAAACATATCGCGACCCAGTGGGCCCTTAGGCAGCATGCCTTTGACCGCGATTTCGATCGGGGCTTCAGGCTTCTTGGCAATCAGGCCTTCGAAGTTGGAAGACTTGATACCGCCTGGGAAACCGGAGTGACGGTAGTACATTTTGTCGCTTGCTTTGTTGCCGGTTACACGAACC
>NZ_JBEOOU010000345.1:0-259 GCF_040309405.1 Psychrobacter sp. W2-37-MNA-CIBAN-0211 | reverse complement strand
GCTGCGAACGCACGTGGCCGTGCGTGACGACGCTCTGCTTGCGCGCGAGCCGGATCGCGGCGGCGCGCGACGCCGCGACCATCACGACGGGAAAGCAGCGCATCAGCGAGCCGGGGCCGTTGGCGCGCTCGTCGCCGGGCCCGGCTGTCGCGGGCGCGGCGCCGGCCGCCAGCGCGTGGAACGCACGCTGCGTCTGCAGGCCGACGTCGAATACGCGGCCGTCCGGCGTGAACGCGCCGCGATGAAACCAGTCCAGCAG
>NZ_JBEOOU010000344.1:0-259 GCF_040309405.1 Psychrobacter sp. W2-37-MNA-CIBAN-0211 | reverse complement strand
GATCCACATGACAGGCACAGGCAGATAAATTGTTCATCCGTGCCATTTCTATAAAAATAGGTAAATCCTAAGTGCTTATGAAAATAATGTATCGGTACTAGTCGTTGGTGCAGCAAGCGGCGTGGGCTCAATATTGACTCAACTATTAAAAGTGAGAAAATCGGCTACTATTATCGGCACCGCTTTAAGAGATGAGAGCGTACAATGGTTTAAAGACTTGGGCGCGGATCATGTGATTAATCACCGTAATGCTTTGTAC
>NZ_JBEOOU010000343.1:0-259 GCF_040309405.1 Psychrobacter sp. W2-37-MNA-CIBAN-0211 | reverse complement strand
TCTTAGCTCAGAATATAAATAAATTTAACTGCTAAATCGTAACGAAGTATTTATAAAGCTAATTATGCCACTGTTGCTATTCACATTTTTATCAATATAAACTTCAGTTGCACTTTTTGAAATTAAAAAAGTAGGCTTGTAATAGCCGAAAAATGGGTATTGTTAGCCTAATGTGCAACAGTTTATTAAAATACTAAGTTCAGATATTGCTTATTGGTCGGTATTAAAGCAGAATTGATCAATGCACACAGGTTAGACC
>NZ_JBEOOU010000342.1:0-259 GCF_040309405.1 Psychrobacter sp. W2-37-MNA-CIBAN-0211 | reverse complement strand
GATGTAGGCTTATTAAGAAAAGAGGAATTACGTTGATTTACTTTACATAGCTTCACAAACTAAATCACAACACAGGTTATTTTTAGGTATATTTAATTACTTAATAAAAAATAAAAATACAACAAGGACTTTGACTGATGAAACGTACCCCATTCGCACTCGCAGCACTATCACTCGCTATTTTAAGTGGCTGTAATCAAGCCCCTGAAGAAACCAAAAAAAGTAATACACAAGTTAAAACGGTTCAAGTAGTCCAAGC
>NZ_JBEOOU010000341.1:0-259 GCF_040309405.1 Psychrobacter sp. W2-37-MNA-CIBAN-0211 | reverse complement strand
CTCTGACTCTACTTACGGAATATGAATAAAAGTGCATAACAAAAAACTCAATATTTCACCCGCCTGGATTTTCCGTACCGCTAACGGCGAGCTGTTCGAGCCAGTACTGTTTCGCCTGCTGGAAGGCATTCGCGATACCGGCAAGCTCACAGCAGCGGCGACCGCAGCCAACATTTCTTATCGCCACGCCTGGAATCTGCTCAACCGCGGCAGTCATATTATTGGCTTGCCGCTGGTGATCATGCGCAAGGGTCACGGC
>NZ_JBEOOU010000340.1:0-259 GCF_040309405.1 Psychrobacter sp. W2-37-MNA-CIBAN-0211 | reverse complement strand
CATTTAACCTTGCAACTATTTTTAATAGCCAGTCCTCTTATTTATCCTTAGCTTTGCCAGCTCCACCGCTACCAGTATTCAGCGGAAAGAAACTACCCTCTTACAGTTTTAAATCCTGTTGACGTAGCTTAAAAAAGCGGTAGTGACTCATTATCATATTACTGAAATAAACCTCATCATCATCGAGCCTTTCACGTAGCATAGGTTGTAAATGGCGAGTATAAAGACTTAGCTTCTCTATATCCCTATTATCGTAATC
>NZ_JBEOOU010000339.1:0-259 GCF_040309405.1 Psychrobacter sp. W2-37-MNA-CIBAN-0211 | reverse complement strand
ACTATCTTCAAACTGATAGTGAGTACTTAGGTTTTTACCAGCAAAATAGCGCTCATCAAGTAATGAAAAACCAATGCCAGCCTCTACATAAAAGGGGGTGTTGTATACACTAAATGCTGGAAATTGCACCACCGGTGACACAGCCAAGACCACGTTGGATTGTGATTGTTGATCATGGCGGTATTGCCACACGTTAACGCTGCTTTCTAAATAAAAACGAGCATCGCCGACAAAATTTTGCATTCCTTGAGGGTGATAT
>NZ_JBEOOU010000338.1:0-259 GCF_040309405.1 Psychrobacter sp. W2-37-MNA-CIBAN-0211 | reverse complement strand
ATGGCAGTCATCACAAAGGTGATGTGTTTGCGACCGCACGTATTGCCGGGATTCAAGCGGCTAAAAAAACGGCTGATTTGATCCCATTATGTCATCCCTTGATGCTGACTAAGGTGGAAGTTGAGCTTGAAGCTCAGCCTGAGAATAACCGCGTGCGCATTACCAGTTTGTGTAAATTGTCAGGCAAAACCGGTGTCGAAATGGAAGCGTTAACGGCGGCATGTGTCGCCGCATTAACCATTTACGACATGTGTAAGGC
>NZ_JBEOOU010000337.1:0-259 GCF_040309405.1 Psychrobacter sp. W2-37-MNA-CIBAN-0211 | reverse complement strand
CGGTTAACTAATATCAATTAACCCTTGTTGTCGTTAAAATCTAACATTGACTGTCGAGTTTTAACATTCGAAATAGGGTCATTTTACAATAAAAATTAAAAAGGTCATTGGTTTACGGAGATTTCATGCGCGCGTTGTACATATTATTTATAGCCTTAATTTTCTGCCCGTTATTAGCGCTTGCTTCGACAAGCCAAACAACAGCAAAAGTGGATTTAGTTGTGGTCAATAAATCCGAATCTCGTTTATCTGTCATGCG
>NZ_JBEOOU010000336.1:0-259 GCF_040309405.1 Psychrobacter sp. W2-37-MNA-CIBAN-0211 | reverse complement strand
CTTTATAACTGGTCAGAGTATATGCCGCAAGAAATACTTGACGGCTTTACTGAAGAGACCGGTATCAAAGTCAATTACACCACCTTTGACTCTAATGAAGCCATGTATGCCAAGCTAAAGCTGCTTGATGATTCTAGCCAATACGACTTGGCGATTCCGTCGACGTATTATGTCGAAAAAATGGCAAAAGAAGGTCTGCTACAAGAGCTTGATAAGTCTAAATTGAGCAATTTTAAAAACCTTGATACCTCTTTTACCA
>NZ_JBEOOU010000335.1:0-260 GCF_040309405.1 Psychrobacter sp. W2-37-MNA-CIBAN-0211 | reverse complement strand
TTGCCGCCCGGTGCGGGAGGGCGCGCGCGTGTCATCGGCAACGTTTTTCGAATCGATTTCGGCTGAATCGGGTATTTATTACCTTTCGGCAATAGTTGCCTGTTTCGATTGAGCCGTAATGTAGCTTTCGAGCCGAAGGCCGTAATTATCGTGCGTGATGGCCGCACGTCAAGGCCGGCATTTTTAAATCCGGGTCTGTTTGCTTATGGCGAAGCCCCGCGACGTAATCTAAAATAGTAAGCTTCAATAGGGGTCGCATC
>NZ_JBEOOU010000334.1:0-260 GCF_040309405.1 Psychrobacter sp. W2-37-MNA-CIBAN-0211 | reverse complement strand
GCCCGTGATTGCGCAGGAAGCCGGCCACTTCGTCGCGCACCGTGCCCGAATCGTCGACCACCAGAATCTTTGCCATGTCGTATTCCCCTTTCGTTGTTGCTGACTTCAAAACAGTTCGAGTTCGCCCGATTCGACCATCGGCCCGACGTCCTGCACCGATTCGCGGAAATCTTCCGGCGACCAGCTGAGGCTGAACACGAAACGCTGGTCGAGACGGACCGAACGCCCCGATGCCGGATCGGTCATCCGGTACTTGAAAC
>NZ_JBEOOU010000333.1:0-260 GCF_040309405.1 Psychrobacter sp. W2-37-MNA-CIBAN-0211 | reverse complement strand
ATGCCAACCCGGTTACTCCGTCCGACTACGGTATGCCGCTCAACAGTCAGACGCCGCAGAAGACGACACCGCAAGCATACGGAAATAACTGATATGGAGATAAACCTAGGAGTTATCGAGCAAGCGTACAAAGACGGAACGACAGTTCCAGAGGTTGCACGGTATCTAGAGGATGAATATGGCGTGATGCAGGTGTTCGTTGACTTGCACCTGAAGGAAATCAGCGGCTCGGTTGCTCAGGCTGTTGCTGACGCGATGGA
>NZ_JBEOOU010000332.1:0-260 GCF_040309405.1 Psychrobacter sp. W2-37-MNA-CIBAN-0211 | reverse complement strand
AACCAGATCTGCTTCTGGCCGCGGTAATGACCGCGTACTTCGCGTTTGATGAACTTGTCAGGCACCTCGTAACGCAACCAGTCGCGAGTGCGGCCGATTATCTTGACGTGTTCCGGATGCAGGCCCGTTTCCTCGTGCAGTTCCCGGTACATCGCCTGCATGGGGGTCTCGCCGTACTTGATCCCACCTTGAGGAAACTGCCAGGAATGCTCGCGGAGCCGCTTGCCCCAAAACACCTCGTTGCGCGCGTTCAAGAGGAT
>NZ_JBEOOU010000331.1:0-260 GCF_040309405.1 Psychrobacter sp. W2-37-MNA-CIBAN-0211 | reverse complement strand
GCTCACGCCTCCTGAGCAGCCAGTGCTGAAAATCGAGTTTGCCAATTATGGACAAGCCGAATGGGCGAATTTAATGCCGGGTACGGCCATCATCGAAGGGACAACAACGGTGACGTATCAAGCAGAGAATATATTAGAGGCCTACCAAGCAATGCTTGTCATGACAGAGCTTGCCGCACGTACAACATTTTGTTAAGCGAGGGGGAGACGGCAGATGACCAGCTTTTTGCTCAAGCGTTTGATTGCGATGATTGCCACGA
>NZ_JBEOOU010000330.1:0-260 GCF_040309405.1 Psychrobacter sp. W2-37-MNA-CIBAN-0211 | reverse complement strand
AGATAACACCACTGCAAGGCGCTATTTGCCTGACTTTTAATTAATTTTATAAGTATGAATTATTACCAACCCTAAGCGCTCATTAGTGCGTCGATTTTGTGGAAAATTCAAACTAAATGATATTTGTCATAAAACAGACTTTTATGACAAATAGACTAAACTCAAATTATATCTAAGTAATTAATCAAGTTTATTAGTAACCACTGATTAGTTTATTGGGTATAGCATAAAAATCATAAAACGTAAGGAAAGTACTATGG
>NZ_JBEOOU010000329.1:0-260 GCF_040309405.1 Psychrobacter sp. W2-37-MNA-CIBAN-0211 | reverse complement strand
CACCTAAAGTTTCACCAACCATTTTAGATTTAACTTCTGCATTGGCAGCAACAGTCCATTCTGATTTACTCAATATATTTACACCTAACTCAGGTGAAAAATCTGAACCATCTAATTCAATTTCAGGAGATACAGATAAATTTTGTTCTGAAACGGTTATAGGGAAAACTTCAAACCAATGTGCTACATACTCTTCCTTTATTCGAATAGTTACTGTCTTTCCATTTATTAATATAAATGACACTACCGATGGATATAAG
>NZ_JBEOOU010000328.1:0-260 GCF_040309405.1 Psychrobacter sp. W2-37-MNA-CIBAN-0211 | reverse complement strand
CCCATGGCAAAGGCCGATAACACAAAAGTGATGTGGATAAGTAGATACCACATGATCTTGTCGTTCGCGATATTTTCGGCATTCATAAATACTTTAAGTAAGTGAATGGATGAAATTGCTACAATAGATGCGGCCACCTTGTTTTTAAGCGAACCTGTGTCCATCTTGCCAAGCCAGCTGAGTTTCTCACTGTTTTCGCCCACATCAAGCTGTGATACGAAGTTTTCGTAGCCTGAAAACATCACCATGATGAGCAGACC
>NZ_JBEOOU010000327.1:0-260 GCF_040309405.1 Psychrobacter sp. W2-37-MNA-CIBAN-0211 | reverse complement strand
CTTTTGCTACGACTGATCGTCAGGCTGAGTGGATATCAAAACCCAGTTGGACGGAGTGAGACACATTACTCACTGTGACATCAATCCCCTCGCATAGCGCTCAATGATAATGCCCACACCCAATAAATGGTTTAATGCTTAGGCACATTGACGTTAATAAGTATATTCAACGTTATAGAAGCCTAAATTCATTACATCACTTCCTTTTGATAACGGACTGAGATCAGGATCGGCCATTCGACTTTGTTCAACCTCTAACC
>NZ_JBEOOU010000326.1:0-260 GCF_040309405.1 Psychrobacter sp. W2-37-MNA-CIBAN-0211 | reverse complement strand
CAGTAACACACTGTTAATCAGTGATTTTACCAAGCGAGACCTAAGCACAGTAACTGCATCAAGGGGTATGCGGTGGCTCGTGCTTAGTTGTCATTTACCCCTAGGAATATCACATTGGAAGCTTTATTCGCCTCAACGCTTACTGTTGCCATCGCTGAAATAGGCGACAAAACTCAATTATTAGCCTTACTGCTCGCGGTGAGATTTAGCAATAAAACCGCTATAATCTCAGGCATTTTGTTCGCCACATTATTAAATCA
>NZ_JBEOOU010000325.1:0-260 GCF_040309405.1 Psychrobacter sp. W2-37-MNA-CIBAN-0211 | reverse complement strand
ATTGTTGACACTGTTTGTCATAATTCTGCCAAAGTGTTTGATAGCTTTGTAACGTCACCGGATGAGACAGATTAGGGACTAATTCTGCCAGAGGCCACAATACAAACGCATTAAACAAAATTTCGCCACGAGGCAATTCAACGGGGATGTCACAAATAACATCGTCATACAGCAATAAGTCAATATCAAGGCTCCTCGGGCTGAATTTTTTCTCACCTCGAATACGGCCATTGTCTTGTTCAATTTGCTTAAATGTCGCC
>NZ_JBEOOU010000324.1:0-260 GCF_040309405.1 Psychrobacter sp. W2-37-MNA-CIBAN-0211 | reverse complement strand
ATATAAATCATCGGCACCAGAAAAAAGTGTCATGATAGAGCGCTTGTTGGCAGCAACAGCCATTGATACCCTCCAGAATCTAGAAAAACAAAACAAACGAGGGGCTAAGCCCCCCGTTTACAAAATGCGGATAATGTATATTAACCGTTATTGATGGCTAGTGCACATCTTTCCAGTATTCTTTCTTCAACAAATACGCAATTATGAAGAAAATAAACAAGAATCCAAGTACCCACCAACCTAAAGCTTCACGCTCTAGC
>NZ_JBEOOU010000323.1:0-260 GCF_040309405.1 Psychrobacter sp. W2-37-MNA-CIBAN-0211 | reverse complement strand
CGTGACCCTGACTGGCTCGCACGGTGTACTTGGGCCCCAGGTACCCGGCGATCATCGTGGCCTTATGGGGGGACTCGACGATGACGAGGCTCTTGGTCGGTGACATTCCTGCCTTCTCCGTTGACGTGATGTGAGCTGCTGGGCTGCCCAAAGTGGACGGCCCGCGGCCCAATGTAGCGGCACCGTCACCGGTGGTCGCGCGTCAACCGTAACAACAGCCGTCGCATCCGGCACCTCGGGTATGCCAGAAACGTAAACAC
>NZ_JBEOOU010000322.1:0-261 GCF_040309405.1 Psychrobacter sp. W2-37-MNA-CIBAN-0211 | reverse complement strand
AACGCGAATATTTCTTGATGGCAATTTCACGTTTTGAAGCCTCACTTCGGTCAGTCAATTGCTCTTGGTAAGCCAAGGTTAACGGCCCTTTACCTTTTAGGTATTTAGCCGCTTTAGGGCCGCGTGTTTGATGCTCGGCAAGGCGACGCGCAATATCCGTGGTAATGCCAGTGTATAAATGTGAATTGGCACAGCGAATAATGTATAAATACCAAGCCGTATTGGCGTTATTTTGCGACATAAAATATAAAACCTTAAGTG
>NZ_JBEOOU010000321.1:0-261 GCF_040309405.1 Psychrobacter sp. W2-37-MNA-CIBAN-0211 | reverse complement strand
AGACTGTACTGGTGGCAGTGGTTCGAACATCATGTTAATGGAAGCATTAGAACATGCCGTTAATGATGGCGCCGATGTCATTAACAATTCTTGGGGTGGTGGCGCTGGCTCTGATCCTTCAAGTAGCCCTTACAAAACGATGTTTGAAGCTGCCGAAGCTGCAGGTATTGTTGTGGTAAGTGCTGCGGGTAATGATGGTAATGCAGCAAAAACAGTTGGCTGTCCTGGTTGTATCGAGTCTGGTATCACTGTGGCTAACAG
>NZ_JBEOOU010000320.1:0-261 GCF_040309405.1 Psychrobacter sp. W2-37-MNA-CIBAN-0211 | reverse complement strand
CCGCGGTAGTACGTGTAGTTCCACGGCCCGAACTGCACAGGCAGATGCAGCCGCACCGATGCATCGGTGATGCGGAAGCGGATCGGCACCTCGGACAGGAACGCCGGCGACGGCAACCGCACGCCCTTCGTCCGGAAGTAATCGTCGACACGCATCAGCAGCTCGTAGTCGCCGGCCACGTACGTATCGCCGATCAGCAACGGTGCGTCGGTCCGTCCGCTCCGGTTGAGGACTGCGGTGCGGATCGACACGGGTTCGCCC
>NZ_JBEOOU010000319.1:0-261 GCF_040309405.1 Psychrobacter sp. W2-37-MNA-CIBAN-0211 | reverse complement strand
ACATAACGTCGCGCTTGAGATAAATAATTCCTCTTTTTTAACCTCTAGAAAAGGCAGTTTACGCAACTGCACTGATATTGCTAATGCTGTAAAAAAAGCGGGAGGACTTCTCGTTATGGGATCTGATTCTCATGTCGCTTTTAGCTTAGGCGAGTTTGAAAAAGCGATAGCGGTCATTGAAGCGGTAGATTTCCCAATTGAGCGCTTACTTAATCGTAGCCCTGAAGCTTTGTTGTGCTTTCTGTCCGCTAGAGGTCATAC
>NZ_JBEOOU010000318.1:0-261 GCF_040309405.1 Psychrobacter sp. W2-37-MNA-CIBAN-0211 | reverse complement strand
CGTTATAGACACAGATATTAAAAATGGTCGCACGCAAAGCGAAAACCGTGAACAAGCTTTTGGCGCGTTTGCGTTTGTAGATATGAATACCGATGAGCAAGGCAATAATGCAACTTGGACTAAAGCGCAAACTTACATTGCACTTGGTAATACCATGCACGCAGCTGCTCGTTTAGGCATTGACTCTACCCCAATGGAAGGCGTAGATGCGCAGTTACTTGGTGAAATTTTTGCGAAAGAATTAGATGGTTACGTATGTGA
>NZ_JBEOOU010000317.1:0-261 GCF_040309405.1 Psychrobacter sp. W2-37-MNA-CIBAN-0211 | reverse complement strand
GTTTTATTTATTGTGTGCATGTTTGACCTTTTGGATGTGTGTGTAAACGTTAAACTTTGTTACTTTTATTTAACAGTCTCATAGTATCCATATCGATTATTTTTATTACTAGTCAAATACGCCAAGACGAGTTAGATATAATACGAACCGAAATCACCTTCTAATTTTTGAAGCTAAAGCCAGATAAACATCAAGTATTTTCCTCGTAGTTTAGCTTTTTGACTCTATTTCAGACACAAAAATACCGACTTAGTGTCGGCT
>NZ_JBEOOU010000316.1:0-261 GCF_040309405.1 Psychrobacter sp. W2-37-MNA-CIBAN-0211 | reverse complement strand
ACTTTCAATTGATCGATACGGCAAGGAGACCCTGACTTTCTTTTTAGAAAATACGCGGTTATCGCCAAAGATCAGTCGTTTATTGGTGAAACAAATTTGGTCGTGACGCAGTCTGTAAACAGCCTCAATTCTTTCTCCTTCAATTAATAAGGATTCGAATTTTTTATGATCATTTTGTTTACTGACAGAAAAAATACCCACGTAAACCCCCTCTTCCTGCATCAAATTCCTTTATGACAAAACGGCCACACGGCTCTGTGG
>NZ_JBEOOU010000315.1:0-261 GCF_040309405.1 Psychrobacter sp. W2-37-MNA-CIBAN-0211 | reverse complement strand
CCATAGGTGCTGCAATACGACTCATCACTTCAGAACCAGTACCTGTGCCATATAATATTGGCAATAAGCCAACGATTATAGCTGCTGCGGTCATCATGACCGGACGTACACGTAAGCCTGCACCATGTAACACCGCTTGAAGCACATCAGCCTTCGTTGGTGAAATATCCTTTGACTGATGATCATTAATCATTTCGTGATAAGCCTGATTCAAATAAACCAACATAATCACACCTATCTCAACAGCAACCCCCGCTAGCG
>NZ_JBEOOU010000314.1:0-261 GCF_040309405.1 Psychrobacter sp. W2-37-MNA-CIBAN-0211 | reverse complement strand
ATAGAAGCCTCTTATTGTTTTAGTTAGGCTGAAGTGAAACTGACTTCACTTCACTTCACTTTAAAAATACGGTCCAAATTAGCATCGAGTTGATCAGCTATTATTTTCGCTCAATGTAATCTTTGCCTAAGGGGGCGCAATCAACAACAAGATAACCAGAATAGAGGGCAGAAATGACAACTCAATCACAAGCCTAAAAATGCGCTATGCAAACATGCATAGCTATAAAGGGGTATATGCAATTTTGCATAGCTTATGTAG
>NZ_JBEOOU010000313.1:0-262 GCF_040309405.1 Psychrobacter sp. W2-37-MNA-CIBAN-0211 | reverse complement strand
GAAATGATCCGCGAAGTCAGCTATGGCCCGCTGGCCGCGATTGGCGAGGGTGCCCGTCGCACTTGGACCATGAGCATTCTGACGCTGGATTCACTGAAGAAAATGCTGTTCGGCGAGCTCTCGGTAAAAAACTTGAGTGGACCGATAACCATTGCTAAAGTGGCGGGCGCTTCTGCCCAGTCGGGCGTCGCTGATTTCCTGAATTTCCTTGCTTATCTGAGTATTAGCCTGGGCGTTCTGAATTTGCTGCCCATTCCTGTAC
>NZ_JBEOOU010000312.1:0-262 GCF_040309405.1 Psychrobacter sp. W2-37-MNA-CIBAN-0211 | reverse complement strand
AGGCAATGCAGCAAGGTTTTGCATTGTTTAAAGGTGCTTTTACGAGTATGTCGGCGGCGGCTGAGCGTTATAGCAATTTGGAGTCACTTGCAGATCAGCACTTTAATGACGGGCGCGCCATGGTTGCCGATTTGGTTGATAACATGATTACAAACGATGCCCGTTACCAAGGGCTTGGTAATAAAGCCCCAAATACATTGGGTGCGAGTATTTCTAAGCTCGCTGATTTTGATGCCACTTTTTCATATGCGCTGGATAACGG
>NZ_JBEOOU010000311.1:0-262 GCF_040309405.1 Psychrobacter sp. W2-37-MNA-CIBAN-0211 | reverse complement strand
AACCACATTGGCGCTATCTACAACCGTTTCGAATCTGCTGGCCTTAAAATCGTTGCAGCTAAAATGGTTCACCTTTCACAAGAGAAAGCTGAAGGTTTCTACGCTGAACATAGCGAACGTCCTTTCTTCGGTGCTTTAGTATCTTTCATGACATCTGGTCCAGTAATGGTTACCGTTCTTGAAGGCGAAAACGCTGTTCTTAAAAATCGTGAAATCATGGGTGCTACTAACCCTGCAGACGCACTAGCAGGCACTTTACGTG
>NZ_JBEOOU010000310.1:0-262 GCF_040309405.1 Psychrobacter sp. W2-37-MNA-CIBAN-0211 | reverse complement strand
CCGTTGGCCGCCCATGGCGGGAAGGGCAGACCGACATCGCGATCGGGGCCGCCGGCATCCGTGTCGTCGACGACCTGCGAGGACAGACGGATGCGTCCGGTCGCCCGCTCACCGTCACCATCACCGCAGTCGCCGACGAACTCGCCGGAGCCGCGGACCTGGTCAAGGGGAAGGCGTCCGGTCGCCCGGTCGCCGTCGTCCGAGGTCTCGCGCACCTCGTCACAGACGAGGATGGGCCAGGCGCCCGAGCGCTCGTCCGCAG
>NZ_JBEOOU010000309.1:0-262 GCF_040309405.1 Psychrobacter sp. W2-37-MNA-CIBAN-0211 | reverse complement strand
TAGTAGTTTTTAGCTATGTGGTTGCTAAAAATATATTTACTTTAGCACTAGAGCTTGAGCAGTGGCGCGAAGCTGCATTTAGCCTCGCCGATAGCTGGGTAATAGCCCTTATTTTAACGTTAATGATTGCCAGCTACTTTTTACGCTACCAGTCTTGGCGACCACAGGTTAAATCACTTTCCACCCTATTATTTGCAGGTTTGTATTTAGATGAGTGGTTTACGCGGTTAACCCTAAAAATATGGCCGATAAATTTCCCTAA
>NZ_JBEOOU010000308.1:0-262 GCF_040309405.1 Psychrobacter sp. W2-37-MNA-CIBAN-0211 | reverse complement strand
AGTCTTGTGTCATTGCCGGTAACCAAAAATCCTCAACAGGTAAATTATACTGTGCTGCGAATAATCTTTACTGAGTAAGATATCGCTCGATTGAAAATCCTTTTCCACCACAGATAGCCATCCGTGGTGTTCATTAAGCGGGTTGCTTAGATAAATTGACGGGGTAAACTGACACCATGAGGCAAATGCCAGTTTGCTTCAACATGACTAATACAAGTCAACTAACTCAAAAACCACCACTCAAAAACTATTACTTAAACAC
>NZ_JBEOOU010000307.1:0-262 GCF_040309405.1 Psychrobacter sp. W2-37-MNA-CIBAN-0211 | reverse complement strand
CTATAATGGCTTCTAGCGACTGACGTTCGCCGCCCGTAAAGGCATATTCGGTATCACAATAAACACAGCGCAGCGGGCAGCCGGTCAAGCGTACGAATATCGTCGGCAAGCCTGAGGTCAGTGCTTCACCTTGCAAAGAATAGAAGATTTCTGTCAAACGTAGACCTGCTTCAGGATCAGTGACAGGAATGGCGGCGGTGCGTAATAGTGATTCACTCATAATATGTCAAATACAGTTAAAGATTGATAATGAGATTAAGCA
>NZ_JBEOOU010000306.1:0-263 GCF_040309405.1 Psychrobacter sp. W2-37-MNA-CIBAN-0211 | reverse complement strand
ATTATTACCTTTGTAGGCGCACTATTTTTAGTACGTTCGCAAATAACGGTCGACGATCAGTCTTGGATGTCAGCCATGATCCCGCATCATTCAATTGCGATTCTTACCAGCGACAGAGCAAACATTAACGACAAGCGCGTGCAAGAACTAGCAAAAAATATAATAGATGCGCAACGCCGTGAAATAAAAGAAATGCAGTGGTTGTTAAAAGACATTGAGCAAAATGGCATTGCCAACACAACAGCACAAGCACAATCTAGAGC
>NZ_JBEOOU010000305.1:0-263 GCF_040309405.1 Psychrobacter sp. W2-37-MNA-CIBAN-0211 | reverse complement strand
GCCCATGACGATGGGAAGCTCAGGATTGATGGCTTTACAGGTTTGCGCAATACGCAAAGCGCCGAGCATGTTACCGGGAAAAGGCACGGTTAACGCGACCACGCTAGGCTGAGTTTCTTCTAGATACTGCTCGACCAACTGTTCCAAAATTTCCGAGCTGAAACTAGGGTCTCCCATCAAGGTGTCGTAGAGGTTGTCAAAGCTTGGGTTGGCCGACGCTAATTTTTCGCCATAGCGGCTGACTTCAAAGTAAGGATCAACCC
>NZ_JBEOOU010000304.1:0-263 GCF_040309405.1 Psychrobacter sp. W2-37-MNA-CIBAN-0211 | reverse complement strand
ACTATAGATAATTTAGATATTCCATATTAAAAAGCATATTACATATTTTTGGTATGTGCTCTCAATAACACCAAAAATATGTAATGTAGACCTATTTTTAATAACTTCCCATAAAATACGACGAATATAGCCCTACAAATAAATAAAACACCAAGAATATGTTATGTACATACAAAGGTACAAGCTCTCAACACCAAAAATATGTTGCGTACATGCAAAGATATAACCCCTAACACCAAAAATATGTTGCGTACATGCAAAGA
>NZ_JBEOOU010000303.1:0-263 GCF_040309405.1 Psychrobacter sp. W2-37-MNA-CIBAN-0211 | reverse complement strand
CGCCCATACCCTTATTGATAAAAGGCAGTCAACATCCCGTCCATATTCAATGGCATAATAAAACACTAGCAAGTAGTGATTCGTTATTGAAACAGCGCCAATTCTCAATCGCATTAGATATGCTACCTGACTCTATGCCGCGCATACTCAATTCTAACTTGACTGCCTTGATACATCCATGCGTCATTCTCAACTTCGCAGGCACGCCACTTTACTTTGCAACTGAGCACGCCACGCCAGCCGATTTTCATCAGCGCCAGCAC
>NZ_JBEOOU010000302.1:0-263 GCF_040309405.1 Psychrobacter sp. W2-37-MNA-CIBAN-0211 | reverse complement strand
ACATGCCTTCCAAGACACCATCATGGACACGCTTACTCGTTATGAACGCATGAAAGGTAAGAATACCTTATGGCAAGTGGGTACCGACCACGCTGGTATCGCCACCCAAATGTTGGTTGAGCGTAAGCTTGAAGCCGAAGAAGGTAAAACTCGCCATGATTTAGGCCGTGACGCCTTTATTGATAAAGTGTGGGACTGGAAAGAACAATCTGGTGGCACGATTACCAAACAGCTTCGCCGCATGGGCGCATCGGTTGATTGGG
>NZ_JBEOOU010000301.1:0-263 GCF_040309405.1 Psychrobacter sp. W2-37-MNA-CIBAN-0211 | reverse complement strand
AAGAGCCCGAGCAGCCGCAAGGTAATCTACTACTCGATAAAGTCTACGGCTGCCATATCCATTGGGCAGGCGAGAACCGTAAGGGGGAAGATATTCCAGCCCTCGTGGCACAGTTAAAAGCTGAGGGCAAAAAACCTTATGTCATTCCTTACGGCGGCTCTAATGAATTAGGTGCGGTGGCCTTTATCGAGGCGTACAAAGAGCTTAACGCGCAGCGTGAAGCGTTAAAGGTAGATTTTAGCCATATTATCTTCGCTTCTAGC
>NZ_JBEOOU010000300.1:0-263 GCF_040309405.1 Psychrobacter sp. W2-37-MNA-CIBAN-0211 | reverse complement strand
GTATTAATGCCATAGTTGAGCAAACGCAGCGCATTGATGTACTTGTTTCTAATGCAGGAAAACATTTAAGCGCCAACATAGAAAGTACCGATGAGCAAACTCTCGATGCACTATTTGCGCTTAATGTAAAAGGCGCGTATGCGGCAGTGCAAAGTGTATTACCAATAATGAAAACCCAAAACAACGGCGCTATTGTGCTTATAGCCTCAGATCAGGCAATTATAGGTAAAAAAAATTCATTTGCTTATAACCTGACTAAACAC
>NZ_JBEOOU010000299.1:0-200 GCF_040309405.1 Psychrobacter sp. W2-37-MNA-CIBAN-0211 | reverse complement strand
GCGCGAATACCTTCACGTTCGCGCAGTACCTGCTCCAGTTGCAGCGCAGTGGCAGCTTTGGCGCAGATCACCAGCACTTTCTGAGAGCGATGGCTGGTCAGGTAGCCCATCAGCCACTCAACGCGCGGATCGAAGTTCCACCAGGTGGCGTTATCACCTTCAAATTCCTGATAAATACGCTCCGGGTAGAGCATATCGCG
>NZ_JBEOOU010000298.1:0-264 GCF_040309405.1 Psychrobacter sp. W2-37-MNA-CIBAN-0211 | reverse complement strand
GATCATGAGCGACGTAGCCGTCAGCAGCCAGTTGCATGCCAATAGTTTCGCGTTCTTTATCGCCTTCTTTTAGAGCAATACCCACGAATATAGAGGCAGGTTCCATTGAATCAGGAGACAGCTGATTATCAGCGCGGTAGTTAAATTCTGTGATATTACGACCATGTAGACTACGGCAGAAGTTTAAGAAAGCACCAGTTTTCTCAGGAATAGTCACCGCAAAGATAGCTTCTTTTTTCTCACCGATCTCAGTACGCTCAGCGA
>NZ_JBEOOU010000297.1:0-264 GCF_040309405.1 Psychrobacter sp. W2-37-MNA-CIBAN-0211 | reverse complement strand
GGCCAGTACCAGTCCTTGCAAGCTAACGACCGAAATGCTGCCTGTCCTGGCCGATTCCACCTGCCAGGCGAATCTGTCATACACCGCCGCAGGCCCCAGAATCCGCTATGCTTAGGGGTGGAGCCTGCATGACTGTCAGAAATCTTGCGGCTACATTACAAATTTGTAGGATTTCGCCGCGGCCAGCTTCTTCGCGTTAAGATTCAAGCGTCCTCAGGTGACCCGGCGTATGGACAGAGGTAGCGACTACCACATGCCATACCC
>NZ_JBEOOU010000296.1:0-264 GCF_040309405.1 Psychrobacter sp. W2-37-MNA-CIBAN-0211 | reverse complement strand
GCCCCGTGGCAGACGAGAGCGATCTCGACAAGACCGAAGCCGCCACTCCCAGGCGCCGCGAGAAGGCGCGCGAGGAGGGGCAGGTCGCGCGTTCGCGCGAACTGGCTTCGTTCGCACTGCTCGCGGCGGGGTTCTACGGCGCATGGCTGCTCGCGGGCCCGTCGGGCGCGCATCTGCAGGCGATGCTGCGCGGCGCGTTCACGTTCGATCGCGCGACCGCGTTCGACACCCACCGGATGCTGTCGGCGGCCGGCAGCGCGAGCC
>NZ_JBEOOU010000295.1:0-264 GCF_040309405.1 Psychrobacter sp. W2-37-MNA-CIBAN-0211 | reverse complement strand
AAGTTAAGCATAACCTGCGTATTTTTTGACTGAGTAGAGGTACTAAAACCTTGCGGGGCATGTAAGACGTTTATTAGCAAATCTTTTAAATAATAATTGCATACAGCAAAGCAGTTGGCTCTCCCTTGCTGAGTTTGTGTACCAAGCACGTCATAATGAGCAAGATGCCTAATGAGCTCACTGCTTTTATCAAGTGATTGCCAGAAAGGTAATGAGACAAAGGGGATGTGGAAAAAAAAGCCGATACGATTGCAAATACCCAGC
>NZ_JBEOOU010000294.1:0-264 GCF_040309405.1 Psychrobacter sp. W2-37-MNA-CIBAN-0211 | reverse complement strand
ATCGTGTACTGACTCAGTTTGAGCAAGCGGGTATCGTTGAGCGTCATAACTTCGAAAATAACTTATCAGTGTTTGAGATTACTCAAGACGAGCATCATGATCATCTCGTTTGTGACGTTTGCGGTAAAATTATTGAGTTTCATAACGAGGTTATTGAGGAAGAGCAGCTCAAAGTCGCTCAAGAACATGGTTTTAAGTTATCTGGTCATTCTTTAGTGCTATACGGTATTTGTAATAATCAAGAGTGCAAAGATAACGCCAGAT
>NZ_JBEOOU010000293.1:0-264 GCF_040309405.1 Psychrobacter sp. W2-37-MNA-CIBAN-0211 | reverse complement strand
GTATTGACGAGAATAATATCGGTGACTTGGGGTTTACCTTCGGTAATGGTGCCCGTTTTATCTAAAATCATTGCAGTGATTTTTGACGCTGTTTGCAATGCTTCACCGTTACGAATAAGCACGCCCGATTCAGCGGCCTTACCCACGCCTACCATTACAGACATTGGCGTGGCTAACCCTAGCGCGCAAGGACAAGCAATAATTAATACCGTTGTTGCGGAAACAATTGCAAATACGGTCGATGGCTCTGGTCCAAAGTTAAAC
>NZ_JBEOOU010000292.1:0-264 GCF_040309405.1 Psychrobacter sp. W2-37-MNA-CIBAN-0211 | reverse complement strand
ATTTTAATTTGCACCATTTGGTTATGGCGCGCGCCGTTTTCGCTTCCCGGTAAAATCATTATGTCTTGGGTAATACGCGGATCTTCGGCAACCACAACGGCAATACCATGCTCAACAAAATAGCGGCCAACAATAGGCGCGCGCTCGTTGGTAAGTACTTTTATAATACGTGCATCGCATTTTGAGCCAGAGCCACGTTTAGTGCCTTTAGCAAGTACAATGTCGCCATGTAACACCATGTTCATTTGGTGCTTAGCAATAAAC
>NZ_JBEOOU010000291.1:0-264 GCF_040309405.1 Psychrobacter sp. W2-37-MNA-CIBAN-0211 | reverse complement strand
AAATATTTCAGCAGTATCCAGACGCTAAAGTCAAAGTTCATAACTGGGACTATGATTCAATTGAAGCTATTATTCGAGGAGAAGTTGACATTGGTTTTACTGGCCGAGAGAGCCACCCAAGATCAAAAGAATCGATTAAACTTTTACCTTACTTTATCAATTACGAAGTATTATTTACCGACCTCCCCTTAGTGTATTTACATAAAGATCACCCAGCCTTAAAAGAAGATTGGAATATTGATACTTTTGTAAAATATCCACAAA
>NZ_JBEOOU010000290.1:0-264 GCF_040309405.1 Psychrobacter sp. W2-37-MNA-CIBAN-0211 | reverse complement strand
GCTTAGGACGTAATCCTTGGTCTTTTTTGCCGTTAATATAGCCTTGGGCCTGACGAGGAGGATATTGCTTCTCGTCTAAATTAAGGCTTTTAAGAATGCGTTTCAGTAAACGTAACTGATCGTCAGAATCGATAATCTGGAAACTTTGCGGTAAATTGGCATCTTGATAATGGGTTCGCAATAACCGATGCGCTAAACCATGGAAGGTACCGATCCACATCCGCCCCATGTTAGTGCCCACGACCTTTTCCACCCGTTCACGCA
>NZ_JBEOOU010000289.1:0-264 GCF_040309405.1 Psychrobacter sp. W2-37-MNA-CIBAN-0211 | reverse complement strand
AAGATGCCCTCGATACTGATCGTTGCTAACGATATGTTTTTTAAATAAACCATGCTCATGATGAGTAGTAGCGGAATCGCAAATAGGCTCCTGAGAAAGTTAAAGCCCGTCGCTCGTATCGGTGACACGCACGCTTTACCGCGTATACTATATATCCCCCATGCCACGCCACTGATGGCCATCAATGTCGCTGCCAATACTGACGGCACAGCCGCTGATGGCAACATGAGATAGACAAATCCTGCCACTGCCACTATAAAAGCC
>NZ_JBEOOU010000288.1:0-264 GCF_040309405.1 Psychrobacter sp. W2-37-MNA-CIBAN-0211 | reverse complement strand
AATTTTGAACGATTGTGGGTGTTTACACCAATACGTTTACACTCTTTGTACAATGGTTGGGTGATACCAGCACCACAACTTACTGAGGTTTGGTAAGTACGTGCAACCGAATGACCGCCTAATTGTTGTAAGTACGGGTGGAATTCAGAACCTGCGTCTAACGTCATTTGCAACGCTTCAACCGCATGAGATGCAACATGACGTAATAAACCCTCATCAGCAACACCACGACCCGAGGCTAGTTGGTCATTGACCATTCTATCC
>NZ_JBEOOU010000287.1:0-264 GCF_040309405.1 Psychrobacter sp. W2-37-MNA-CIBAN-0211 | reverse complement strand
ACTATGTTTTCTGTATATAAAAAAATCGACAAAGATATTGTTAATCAATTAGCAGTCGGTGCATTTTTACATGATGTGGGTAAAATTATGGTCCCCGATCGCATTTTAAATAAGCCTGATAAACTGACAGATGAAGAGTTTCATATTATGAAAACTCACGCCAGCTATTCAATTGAAATCATGAAAAACACCCCAGGCATTAGCCCGCTAAGTTTAGAGGTGGCAACTTTACACCATGAAAAACTTAACGGACAAGGTTACCCA
>NZ_JBEOOU010000286.1:0-264 GCF_040309405.1 Psychrobacter sp. W2-37-MNA-CIBAN-0211 | reverse complement strand
ATCTACGCATTTCACCGCTACACCTGGAATTCTACCCCCCTCTACAAGACTCTAGTTCGCCAGTTCCAAATGCAATTCCCAGGTTGAGCCCGGGGATTTCACATCTGGCTTAACAAACCGCCTGCGCACGCTTTACGCCCAGTAATTCCGATTAACGCTCGGACCCTCCGTATTACCGCGGCTGCTGGCACGGAGTTAGCCGGTCCTTCTTCTGTAGGTAACGTCACAGTGATAGTTTATTAAACTACCACCTTTCCTCCCTAC
>NZ_JBEOOU010000285.1:0-265 GCF_040309405.1 Psychrobacter sp. W2-37-MNA-CIBAN-0211 | reverse complement strand
CCTCCTACTCACTACCTGCAAAGGAATGCCTTCAACCATGCATTTTCCACTGAAAAAACTGGTGGCTGCCACCTTGTTCGCCGCGAGCCTTTCGGCAGTCGCCACGCCTGCATCCGCTAACATCACTGCAGACCAAAGCACGGCAATCCTGAAGCACTTCAGCGAGACCTCGGTCACCGATTTCCGCAGCTTCCTCGGCACCCTGGCTAAGGGCGAACTGGGTAAAACCGCTGACACTGGCCCGGCTATCAACGCGTTTCTGGGC
>NZ_JBEOOU010000284.1:0-265 GCF_040309405.1 Psychrobacter sp. W2-37-MNA-CIBAN-0211 | reverse complement strand
CATCAGGCTCAGTGGCTAATAAACCAAACAAATCACTTTGCCCTAATAGCTCAGCTTTGTTGTGTTGGTCGGCTGCCCGCATTGCACTTTTTAAACTAGCTAGTAATGTAGCACGGCCAGCTTGGGTTTTTTCTGGCCCTAAATTATCGAGTGCACCTGAATAAATTAATTTTTCGGTCACGCGTTTATTTAAGCGTTTTAAATCAACTCGGGCACAAAAATCAAATAAATCTTTAAATGGGCCCCCTTTTGCACGCGCTTCTAA
>NZ_JBEOOU010000283.1:0-265 GCF_040309405.1 Psychrobacter sp. W2-37-MNA-CIBAN-0211 | reverse complement strand
CCATCTCGCAGCATTTGGCCTTGCTTAGCGGTCGCTAGTACTTGCTGTATTTGAGCTTGGGTTTGTTCAAGCTTGTCTTGGATTACCCCGTCAGATAAGAAATCAACGTCCTCTTCATCAGGAAAGTCTATCGCCGCCTCGACGTGTAGACGCAGGTGAATAAGCTGCTCTAATAGCTGATTGATTTTATCTGAAAACTCACCACTCAATGAGCGAATAGCGCTGCTTGCAGCGGCAGCACTAGTAGCATCGATAGCGTCAGCGA
>NZ_JBEOOU010000282.1:0-265 GCF_040309405.1 Psychrobacter sp. W2-37-MNA-CIBAN-0211 | reverse complement strand
ATAAATGGCGAAGCGGTTAAGTAACAAAAGAAAGCAAATGACGTTAATACACCGCTGGATAAATTCAGTTTGACGCCATTGCGAGCAAAGACTGTGTAGTAACCGCCTAAAAATGTCTTTTGACTGCGACTGCCAAGATCTTTATCGCTGGGCATTTTTAGTTTAAATAATACTAATACCAATAACGTGATGGCATAACAACTTTGGCTTAAAAAGATAAGATGCCAATCACCGACCTCCATAATTAAACTGCCCAAAGTAGGGG
>NZ_JBEOOU010000281.1:0-265 GCF_040309405.1 Psychrobacter sp. W2-37-MNA-CIBAN-0211 | reverse complement strand
CACAAACACAAGCAATTTTGGCATTAGCAGATGGGACGATTTTTCGAGGCGTAAGTATAGGCAGTCCTGGTCACCGAGTAGGCGAAGTGGTCTTTAATACCGCAATGACAGGCTATCAAGAAATCCTAACTGATCCAAGCTATGCGCGTCAATTAGTTACGCTCACTTACCCGCACATCGGTAATACGGGTACTAATCTTGAGGACGATGAATCAGGTAACGTCAATAATAAACATCAAATATGGGCAGAAGGTCTGATCATTCG
>NZ_JBEOOU010000280.1:0-265 GCF_040309405.1 Psychrobacter sp. W2-37-MNA-CIBAN-0211 | reverse complement strand
GTACTAGACAATCCACATTGCTGGATTGTGGTAAATGGTAGCGACAAGCCTAAACTTATTTTTTATCGTCCGGTTGATTTTTGGCATAAAGTGCCAGATGAGCCGCGCGATTTTTGGGCTGAGTATTTTGACATTGAATTGTTATTACAGCCCGATCAGGTTGAAAAGCTACTACCTTACGATAAAGCTAAATTTGCCTACATTGGTGAATACCTCGAAGTAGCACAAGCACTTGGCTTTAGTATTATGAACCCTGAGCCAGTAC
>NZ_JBEOOU010000279.1:0-265 GCF_040309405.1 Psychrobacter sp. W2-37-MNA-CIBAN-0211 | reverse complement strand
GTGTGGGCTACTGCAGGTATTGCGGCTTTCCCTGGTGGTTATATCGAACTTAAGAGTGTTCTCGATATAGGCGGTCCTGGTATGGTTGTTAACCAAGTGGCGACCACTTACCTAGGTGTAGCGGGTGGTGTTATGGCGATTATCGCGGTTGCGGTTTTCCCTATTACCTCAGGTGACACTGCGTTTAGAGCATTACGTTTAACTATTATCGATGCGTTTAAAATTCCGCAAAGTGTCAGAAACCGTTTACTGGTTGCCATTCCGA
>NZ_JBEOOU010000278.1:0-265 GCF_040309405.1 Psychrobacter sp. W2-37-MNA-CIBAN-0211 | reverse complement strand
GTGGACCTACGAGCTGGACGGCCGCCTGCTGTTCGCCGGCACCGAGATGGGCGCCGATTTCGACATGAAGCAGTACGGTTTGAAGCCGGTGAACGTGAAGACTGCTGGTGGCTACATCTTTATCAGCCTAGCCGAAAACCCACCGGCCATCGATGACTTCCTGTCGACGCTCAGCCATTACATGGAACCCTACGACATGGAGAACACCAAGGTGGCGATCCAGACCACCTTGTTCGAAAAAGCCAACTGGAAGCTGGTGCTGGAA
>NZ_JBEOOU010000277.1:0-265 GCF_040309405.1 Psychrobacter sp. W2-37-MNA-CIBAN-0211 | reverse complement strand
ATCCAGACCAAATCCTTCTGCAATTTCTGTAATTTCATCAATGGCTCGTTGTAAAAGACGCTTTTCAGATACGCTCAAGGAAACCATCCCTCCTCATCGGACTTATCCCTACTATATGAGCGTACCTAAAAAAACATGATGTTCAGCCAGTTGTTTAGACGACTTCCATCTCTTTCATGGACTGCCCGCCGAACGCTTCAAAATGGATATTCTCTTCAGGAATGTCCAACGCTTTTAAAATAAGGATCATCTCTTGAGTAAATAC
>NZ_JBEOOU010000276.1:0-265 GCF_040309405.1 Psychrobacter sp. W2-37-MNA-CIBAN-0211 | reverse complement strand
ATCATCAATCGATCGCCATATCTTTTGAATAATTAAAGCACTTGCTTACCTGCGACATCAATTTTGCTGTGGCCAATCACATCATAACCCGCTAATAACCAGTGTAATTGTTGCTCGGTTAATGTCATGGTGGGTGACATGAGTTTAGGCCATTTGAACTTATGTTTATCTAATCGCTTATACCACAGGGAAAACCCGGTGTTATCCCAGTACAGCAGTTTGAGTTTGTCGCGCCCTTTATTACAAAACACAAATAGCGCACCAC
>NZ_JBEOOU010000275.1:0-265 GCF_040309405.1 Psychrobacter sp. W2-37-MNA-CIBAN-0211 | reverse complement strand
GGGCAGGGCTGTGCATTGCTCACCCGCTTCGTTGTGCATCACTCGGTACGCGAGCAATTCGTGCAGTGCGCCAAAGCCATTGCCGGGCAGTGGAAGGTCGGTGACCCGGCGGACCCGAGCGTGATGATGGGCCCGCTGATCCGCGAGTCGCAGCGCGCCAAGGTCGAGCATTTCATCGCCAGCGGCCGCGACGCCGGGGCCACGCTGGTCTGCGGTGGTGGACGACCTGCGCATCTGCGCCAGGGCTTCTTCAGCGACATCACCC
>NZ_JBEOOU010000274.1:0-266 GCF_040309405.1 Psychrobacter sp. W2-37-MNA-CIBAN-0211 | reverse complement strand
GGCTGAACAGTATTAAATATATGTAACCCTGTTGCTGTAGGTTCAATACCACGACCAACACGAATAAATAATTCACAACCCAGTGTGTTTTTAAGACGGCTAATCGCATTGCTCACAGACGACTGCGTCAACCCTAACTGTTCTGCTGCGCGGGTGATTGATGATTGCTGGCTTACAGTACAAAAAACTCGCAGTAAATTTAAATCCAATGCTGGCAATTTATTGGCAAACGCATCGCTCATACTCATTCCTTTTAGGTCAAATAC
>NZ_JBEOOU010000273.1:0-266 GCF_040309405.1 Psychrobacter sp. W2-37-MNA-CIBAN-0211 | reverse complement strand
CTATTGCCGCTTTTATAGCGTTAATTGTATCAAAACAAATTTCTGGTGATAAAAAACAGCCCGAGGTAAATATCGCCCATGTTGAACTAGGCAATATTGCCGACTCAATAATGGCGTCTGGTAACTTAGTATTTAATACTCAAGTTCAGCTGCGCTCTGAAGTTACCGGCCGAGTAGATAAAGTATTTGTCGAAGAAGGCCAAAGTGTAAAACAAGGCGATATTTTAATGCGCCTTGATACCACTGCATTTGAATCTGAAGTAACC
>NZ_JBEOOU010000272.1:0-266 GCF_040309405.1 Psychrobacter sp. W2-37-MNA-CIBAN-0211 | reverse complement strand
CAGTGTGACGTAGAGCCCCACATCCTTCAGGCGGTAAAGGAAGAAGATCACCCCGAACAGAAACAGCAGGTGATCGTAGCCCGTCATCATGTGCTTGGCGCCCATGTAGATGAAGGGCAGCAACATGACGCCGGAACTTTCCTGGATAAAGCCCTTGTCACCTTCCGCGACGGCGTGAGCCATCGCCTCGGGCATCCCGAGGAAAAGTGCAGCGACAAGTAAAAACAACAGCAGTAGCGGGCGGTGCGATGGCGCAGTGAATGCGC
>NZ_JBEOOU010000271.1:0-266 GCF_040309405.1 Psychrobacter sp. W2-37-MNA-CIBAN-0211 | reverse complement strand
CTCTATGAGCATTACGATGCCCAGTTTCATCTCTCAAGCTTGCAATGCTTGCTCAAAAAGGAGGTTGATGCGGGACGATTACTCTTGGGGGAGCAGCAGCTAGAGGCAAATATATTGCCACCAGATTTGGCTGATGATGAGCTCAACGAGCATGCTAGCGAGATGATATATAAAAGCATCATATAATCAATTCTATAGTTGAATCACTATCAAACCAATACCGTACTGCTGGGATAAATTTTGCGCAGCCTCTGTCAGCGTAGACA
>NZ_JBEOOU010000270.1:0-266 GCF_040309405.1 Psychrobacter sp. W2-37-MNA-CIBAN-0211 | reverse complement strand
GCTGAATATCTTGGTATAAATGCCCTTGCGTGCGAGTCCAATCATTAATGTATAAATACTGCTCTTGGGCAAAACCTAAATCACGAGTAATGCTCGCCGCATTAAACACATTATTGACTTGAATTCGTACCCCAGAAACGGCAGAACCCAGCTCGAGTAAATCGGCTAAATAATCAAGCGACACATAAGCTTGAGTCGATTCAATTTCGCCACCTAGCTCGTACACGCCAGACACCACAAAGCGATGGCTTTGGGCCGACGTTAAC
>NZ_JBEOOU010000269.1:0-266 GCF_040309405.1 Psychrobacter sp. W2-37-MNA-CIBAN-0211 | reverse complement strand
CTGCTGGAGCAATATGAGTCACTTTTAAGACCGAGTCGATAACCGCTTTTTGAAATGCGGGTGTTGGGTTGTCACTGTCACCGACAAGGTAGAAACCGTCAGGAATAATACCTTTGTCGTATTCAACACCATCGCGAGCAGATAATACCGGTCTGAACTCCAGCTCGTCAGTATCGGTAGTTTCATGTAGGTCAATATGCGCATAAATATCGCCCAGTGTTGCGACAAATGCCATCAGTGCAGCAGACTCTTCTGCTGGGCTATTA
>NZ_JBEOOU010000268.1:0-266 GCF_040309405.1 Psychrobacter sp. W2-37-MNA-CIBAN-0211 | reverse complement strand
GATTAGTGCTGGCAATAGGAATTGTTTTTTTAAACGTCTAGCTTATAAAAATTGCCCAAAAATAAAGATTGGTACAAGTGGTCAAGAGTTTAAACTTTCACCTAACACTGAGTTAATTGATATGCGACGATGGGAGTTAATTCGACATTGTTATAATGCGATATTACTAATGGACAGAAGGGATCGCACTAAGGTCAGTTATTTTAATTCTTTAGTCATTTTTTTTCAATTTTGCGATAAAAATGAGCTCGAAGTTGGTTTCAACC
>NZ_JBEOOU010000267.1:0-266 GCF_040309405.1 Psychrobacter sp. W2-37-MNA-CIBAN-0211 | reverse complement strand
CATTTAGGCCACTCAGTTAATAAAATATTAAAAGACATTATTGTTAAGTCTAAAACATTATCTGACTTTGATTCACCATTAGTCCCAGGTTGGGATTGTCATGGTTTACCAATTGAATTAATGGTTGAGAAAAAAGTAGGCAAGCCGGGCGTAAAAGTGACCGCGAGTGAGTTTCGTGAAAAATGCCGTGCATACGCTAAAAAACAAGTTGAAGGTCAAAAAGTTGATTTTAAACGTTTAGGCGTATTTGCAGATTGGGATAAGCC
>NZ_JBEOOU010000266.1:0-266 GCF_040309405.1 Psychrobacter sp. W2-37-MNA-CIBAN-0211 | reverse complement strand
AGTATAAACTGCATAGTAGATTGAATTTTAGTAAATTTATTGCTCCCCTTAAGAATTAGCAAACACAAACAAAGTGCTAAATGTTATTGGCTGCTTTTTTTTGTTGAATCACCGCACTTTCATCATATAAAAATGTTTAATTGATATAATTTACTTAATTAAGGCGTTTGTTAGAGAATTTTATGTTTGCAAGTTTATTAGTTTTATCAGCTAGTGTGGCGTATGACAGCCATTTACCTCCTTTGTTGCCATGGCAAGGGCAAAGC
>NZ_JBEOOU010000265.1:0-266 GCF_040309405.1 Psychrobacter sp. W2-37-MNA-CIBAN-0211 | reverse complement strand
ACCGTACACACGCACAGTCATGATTATCCTATTGTCATTACTGAACAAAACAGCACTGAGCAAAGCGCTATGGCTCAGCAAATCATGCCCTATATTACTGGTCGGCAAGTATTAATTGTCACCAACGAGACGATTGCACCGCTTTACTTGGCAGCGCTAGAGGCACCATTGGCAAAGCAGTTCATCGTGAAGGTATGTATACTCCCAGATGGCGAACAATATAAGAATCAGACGAGCATTAACCAGATTTATGATGCGCTCATGGC
>NZ_JBEOOU010000264.1:0-266 GCF_040309405.1 Psychrobacter sp. W2-37-MNA-CIBAN-0211 | reverse complement strand
CCACAGGCAGGCGCATCAAGCAATGGCATAAAAACTGTGTTGCTATTGGGTTATCGAGCGGATTTTTAGAACCGTTAGAGTCCACCAGCTTACATTTAGTCCAATCGGCGATAATTCGTTTAACCAAATTATTTCCCCGAAACGGCATTCAAGCACAGCACATTGATGAGTTTAATCGCCAATCACAAACCGAGTTTGAGCAAATCCGCGACTTTATTATTTTGCACTATCATCTTAATGCTAAACAATCTGCCGACGGTGAACAC
>NZ_JBEOOU010000263.1:0-266 GCF_040309405.1 Psychrobacter sp. W2-37-MNA-CIBAN-0211 | reverse complement strand
CTACATGTCTGAACAGTCGCATACTGCCATTCACGAAGCGGATATCATTGTGTTTGTGGTTGATGCACGGGCTGGGATGATTGGCGCTGATGCCGAAATCGGTAAGTTCTTGCACACCCTTGGCAAGCCGGTCTATGTGGTTGCCAACAAAGTCGATGGTGTCCATGACTCTGCCCCTGCAGAATTTTATGCTTTAGGGTTGGGCGAGCCGTATCCGATGGCAGCCAGCCATGGTCGCGGTATCGGTAACTTGCTCGAAATTCTGA
>NZ_JBEOOU010000262.1:0-266 GCF_040309405.1 Psychrobacter sp. W2-37-MNA-CIBAN-0211 | reverse complement strand
ATTTAAAAGAACACGACCCAGAAGGTTATGAAGCAGAAACAGCCTCAATTTTGCCGCACTTTAACCGCATTGAGCAAACTCCAGACGGTTTAATGTTAGTGAGTGAAATGGGCTTAATGGCAAAAAGTACCGATGCAGGCTTAACATGGCAGCGAGTTGACGAAATTTACCCAGGATCATTTTTTGCATTTAGCGCCAATGCGCAGCAAGAGGTAGTGGCAGGATTACGAGGCAATGTTTTTACTCGCCAGCAAGGTGATCAAAAT
>NZ_JBEOOU010000261.1:0-266 GCF_040309405.1 Psychrobacter sp. W2-37-MNA-CIBAN-0211 | reverse complement strand
CAGTAATATTAGCGAGTAACTCTTCTTTAAGCTCTTTAAACTTAGCGGCTCTAAAACTGGGTAAACGCTCAAAAGCAAAACCTTCACGGAATAATCCTGGCGCTTCGTTTCGCGCCATACCGGCAGCTTCTATCAAAATAGTGCCCGCACCACAACATGGATCGAATAAAGGCTGTTTTACATTTTCAAGCCAGCCACTTCGCTTAATTAATGCAGCAGCTAAGTGCTCTTTAATTGGCGCTTTACCTTGGCCTTGGCGGTAACCA
>NZ_JBEOOU010000260.1:0-266 GCF_040309405.1 Psychrobacter sp. W2-37-MNA-CIBAN-0211 | reverse complement strand
CAGTAGGTTCGTTGATAATACGCTTAACATCAAGACCTGCGATACGACCAGCATCTTTAGTGGCTTGACGTTGTGAATCGTTAAAGTAAGCAGGAACGGTAATAACCGCTTCAGTCACTTCTTCACCTAAAAAGTCTTCAGCAGTCTTTTTCATCTTTTTCAAGATTTCAGCTGAAACTTGTGGTGGTGCCATTTTGTTACCACGTGACTCAACCCATGCATCACCATTATCAGCTGCGATAATTTTGAATGGCATGATGTTCACA
>NZ_JBEOOU010000259.1:0-266 GCF_040309405.1 Psychrobacter sp. W2-37-MNA-CIBAN-0211 | reverse complement strand
ACGGTTGCCAATTGCACTGGTGAAACGTTAATGCTTATTTGAAATTCATCTTGAATGTGTTTTTTAATATCATTAAGTGTTTGTAGTGCCTCAGCAAATACAAATTGACCCAGCGCATTTATTTGTCTGGTTTCTTCAGCAAGAGGAATAAAGTCAGCAGGGCTGATCAGGCCTTTTTCTGGGTGTTGCCAACGAATAAGTCCCTCAGCTTTATGAACGTGTAAATCATTAAGGGATACAATAGGCTGATAATATAACTCAAATTG
>NZ_JBEOOU010000258.1:0-267 GCF_040309405.1 Psychrobacter sp. W2-37-MNA-CIBAN-0211 | reverse complement strand
ATGCGTAATGGTTTATTGTTGCTAGTTTTGATAGGACTGTCTGACATTAACGGTACACCACGGCATCCGCCTGATCATCAGTGCTGCGCTTGATCATTTCGCCTAGTTGCCACGCTTTTTCGCCAGCATCGTTCAAGGTTTGAATAGCAGCATCTGCTTTATCTTTTGGTACGACAATGACAAAGCCGACGCCGCAGTTAAAGGTACGGTACATCTCACTTTGCTCGATATTACCCTGGGTTTGCAACCAAGTGAACAGCTCTGAGA
>NZ_JBEOOU010000257.1:0-267 GCF_040309405.1 Psychrobacter sp. W2-37-MNA-CIBAN-0211 | reverse complement strand
ACTATGCTGATATCGATGATGATGGTGATCTGCTTTTAGATATAAATGATATAGAAAGTAAAATCGCTTTGTTAACATTTGATAGAGAAAGTGCTACTTCACCAAAAATACTAAATGTCCAATTAAATATTAATGGTAGCTATGCAATAAACAAAATCTCTGCATTTAACCCTGTAGTTATTAATGGCGAAAACTTAAATTTATCAAGTGAAGCTTTTGTTGTTTTAAGTAAGGATGATGCAAATGGGAAAATGTCAAATATAAAGG
>NZ_JBEOOU010000256.1:0-267 GCF_040309405.1 Psychrobacter sp. W2-37-MNA-CIBAN-0211 | reverse complement strand
CGTTATTAGTTAGTAAACCATTACGCTTATATAACCGTGATATTGCTGCATTTGCCTCCGCCAAAGCTAGCTATGATTGTGTCAAAGCTTTTAGCTATACCGATTTCCGTGATGACTTAAAAGCATTTGATGTACCAACTTTGGTCATTCATGGCGATGCAGATCAAATCGTACCGTTAGAGGTCAGTGGTCAGCGTTCGCACGAAATGATTGCAGATAGTCAACTTCATATCGTTGAAGGCGGCCCGCACGGTATCAATGTGACGC
>NZ_JBEOOU010000255.1:0-267 GCF_040309405.1 Psychrobacter sp. W2-37-MNA-CIBAN-0211 | reverse complement strand
ATCAATGACTACTTGAAACATAATCTGCCACCTGGCTTTGATAAACATCAACTGATTGAGATGGAGTTGGCTTATTCTCAACAAGAACCTTATTTGTCGCTTGGGCGCTACATTCACTTTGTAGGCCAATCGACTTAACAATAAACTCAGGCTTTAGTATATTATTTTCAACAACTTATTTTCAATAACTTACTTTCAATAACTTACCTTTCGAATAACTGGCACCACATCGACATTAACACTGTAAAAAGCTACAGCGAGTAATTG
>NZ_JBEOOU010000254.1:0-267 GCF_040309405.1 Psychrobacter sp. W2-37-MNA-CIBAN-0211 | reverse complement strand
CTATTCTTGTGACTAAATTTAATATGATGCAGTTGATAGCGATATAGTAGGAACACCTGTTAGAACCAAAGCCCCTTTAGGGCTTTTTTTATGTCTATAATTTGAATTTGATTTCTAGGGTGGGAAATAACTTGATAGTCATAACCATTGATATTTATAAATTTGCATTTTTCTAACCTGCTTTATACCAACAAATAGTGACCCCTGCCGTCAAATCCGTACAGTTAAACTTGGGAGATTTAATTACGCAGCTTGACGATAATAATC
>NZ_JBEOOU010000253.1:0-267 GCF_040309405.1 Psychrobacter sp. W2-37-MNA-CIBAN-0211 | reverse complement strand
CGCCCAAGCCTCTCTTGGATACCACCGAGCGTAGTGGCAGCTCTTTGCGATGCTTGATCTGCATTGCCAGCATTGACCTTACTGGCTGCTTGTTGGCGCTGCTCCAATAATTCAGGAATACGCTCAGCAATCGTGGGTGTATAGCGGATGAGCACCGCCTCTGCCAATGCTTCTTGCTCTGAGTTGCTGGCACGCATCGTCTCATAAAATACCAGAGTACCGCCAACCGCTGCTAATAAACAGATCGGTAAAAACACCAATATAATC
>NZ_JBEOOU010000252.1:0-267 GCF_040309405.1 Psychrobacter sp. W2-37-MNA-CIBAN-0211 | reverse complement strand
ATAGTAGGTACAGAGATTTTGCCCAATCGGAATAGACCGATGACGGCACTACCAACATTAATTCGACATGTTGTTGGCCAGAAAGAGCCTATTTTACATCTTCAAAATAACCAGCCATTAAATGCATATTTACAGGCACTTCAGTCAGGCCTGGGTAAGTCAAAATTTGGCATAGAAAATCAAGAAGATATGGAGCCCGTGATACGCCATATTGAAAGTGGAAAGCCTTTTGAAAAGGAATATATTGGTAAAGAAAACATTTATGAG
>NZ_JBEOOU010000251.1:0-267 GCF_040309405.1 Psychrobacter sp. W2-37-MNA-CIBAN-0211 | reverse complement strand
ACTGTAAGGTGGTAGAGGTAGCTCTAGCTTAGCAAAATCGTTAAACCTGAAGTCCGTTGATCGCTCTCTTATACCTTTAGCTAGTGAAAGTATATATCCGTTATGAGCTATACTCCTTAGAAAATAAGAGTAATATTTAGATAAAACTCTCTTACTATCTTTAGGTATGCATACTGAATATACGGGAGTAGACTTCCCATCAGAGTCTGAGACACCAATTGCACCTGCAAAAGCGTCCATCTGGTGAATAACCAGATCACCTTTTCT
>NZ_JBEOOU010000250.1:0-267 GCF_040309405.1 Psychrobacter sp. W2-37-MNA-CIBAN-0211 | reverse complement strand
ACGCAGGGTTATCTATCAGATTGGTATCAAATTTTGCACTGCGATCATTAATAATGAATTGCTGTAAAGGTTTGGCAAAACGAATGCCATCAGCGGCTAAAGTATCTGCCAACGGATCGCCAATATCGTAGCCTGCCACTATCTCGTCTAATAAATCTTGCGAGATTACAAAGTCCTTTGGTAATAAATAACGCTTGATGCGCTTTAAAACCTGTAAGTCGCTATGATCGTCGATAGCAGTAGTACGACCATGACGCTGGTAAGAAG
>NZ_JBEOOU010000249.1:0-267 GCF_040309405.1 Psychrobacter sp. W2-37-MNA-CIBAN-0211 | reverse complement strand
GCATCGCCTTGTTTAAAGGGCTCAAACACAGACTCTAGTTCGTTTTCAGGAATGCCGGGGCCATTATCGTTTACAGCGATAACTACATACTTTTTGTTTGAATTAAAGTAGCTAAGTACTTCAATATCGCCCTCAGAATAACGCAGCGCATTACCAATCATGTTGGTAATTACACGTTTAATAGCCACAGAGCTTAACGGTATATTGCCTATATTTGGATTACTTTTAAACGTAATAGTACGTTGATGCTGAAGCTCAGAATTAACA
>NZ_JBEOOU010000248.1:0-267 GCF_040309405.1 Psychrobacter sp. W2-37-MNA-CIBAN-0211 | reverse complement strand
CAGTAAAACCACCCGATGCGCCGCCTAATGCTTTACCTAAGGTACCGGTAATAATGTCGACACGATCCATGACATTACAGTAATCATGGGTTCCACGACCATTTTGACCGATAAAGCCTACTGCATGAGAGTCATCGACCATCACCAATGCGCCGTACTTATCTGCGAGATCACACACACCTTGAAGGTTAGCGATTACGCCGTCCATTGAGAACACACCGTCAGTGGCGATCAAAATGTTGCGTGCACCAGCAGCTTGAGCTGCAA
>NZ_JBEOOU010000247.1:0-267 GCF_040309405.1 Psychrobacter sp. W2-37-MNA-CIBAN-0211 | reverse complement strand
AAACCTGTTATGTGATGATCCACAATAAACCCAGCTTCCGTTAAGCCTTTTTTTATGTACTCGCCAAGCTTCAACTCATCTTCTACCAGCAGTACTTTCATGGTAATTCCTCAGTACGATTATAATTATTTAATGTTCTAACCAGCACAGATGACAAAATTGACTGGTAGCTGACAAAGATGTCATCTGTTCGTAATCAGATTGTCAGTCTTCTTTTGCTAATCTGTATGAATGAAACATAGTTGTTCATACCTAGCGACTATGAAT
>NZ_JBEOOU010000246.1:0-268 GCF_040309405.1 Psychrobacter sp. W2-37-MNA-CIBAN-0211 | reverse complement strand
ATACCGGTATTGCTATGGTTGAAACCGGTATGGCTTGGTGGTGGCCACAATGGCGGGTCAAAAAAGTATTGGGATCAATAAAAGGGCTTGAGCACTTTGAGCGCGTACAACAATCAGGAAAAGGCGTTTTATTACTTGTTCCACATATACTTCACCTTGAAATGACAAGTCGTGTAATGGGTTTGAAGTGCCAAGGTATTGGCTTTTACCGCCCACATAATAATCCGCTTATGGAATACTTTACTACCAATGGGCGTCTTCGCTCTAA
>NZ_JBEOOU010000245.1:0-268 GCF_040309405.1 Psychrobacter sp. W2-37-MNA-CIBAN-0211 | reverse complement strand
AACCAAGGTTGGTCGCTGAGTTAACAACACTACTGATTTATCAAAATCAAAATACACAGGTTGAAGAATAGACCCAAAACAATCCACTGCCACAGAAACATCTCGTTGTTGACGACATTGTTCAGCAATAAGGGCCGAATTATTTGTTACTGTCGCACCTAATTCAGCTTCATCAAACTCTGCATCATCTTCGGCATCCTCATCAACAATCAACAATTCAGTATCAATACAACCATTTGCCATAACAACGCTATTAACAGGGGTATCA
>NZ_JBEOOU010000244.1:0-268 GCF_040309405.1 Psychrobacter sp. W2-37-MNA-CIBAN-0211 | reverse complement strand
CATAATGCGGCAGGCAAGAAAATCCGGGATTCCGGATTTCCGGAAAATATCCGTCCGGCGATCCGGACGGATGTGTCGCTTCGTCAGACGAATCAGTGCCGCACGGCCTGGCTGGCCAGCACGCCGGTCTGCGCGTAGAACTCCTGCTGCGCGAACGCGTCGCGCTCGCGGCGTGCGCGCTCGCCGCGATCCGCGAGCGAACCGATGACGATCCCGACGAACGCGAGCGGCACCGACACGAGCGCAGGGTTGTCGAGGAACACCGGCG
>NZ_JBEOOU010000243.1:0-268 GCF_040309405.1 Psychrobacter sp. W2-37-MNA-CIBAN-0211 | reverse complement strand
GAATTAGATCTGGTGTTAAATCAATAAAGCTAAATTTACTCATACACTTCTTATATAAAATAAAAGCGGGGAACACCCCGCTTTTTGTTAAACTTTACCGCGCTTTAAAAAAGTTACTCGACTGTGATATTTGATTGTCGGGCTCGCCTACCGGCGATAGCACAAAGTTAAATTCTGTCATTGGCGCTTTTAAGTCATACGGATCCATAACCAGTGATAAAGGCACATTGTGCGATTGCCCTGCGTTAACCCTAAACGTTTGTTTACC
>NZ_JBEOOU010000242.1:0-268 GCF_040309405.1 Psychrobacter sp. W2-37-MNA-CIBAN-0211 | reverse complement strand
GCATAATGGCAAGCCAATGCCAGTGCCAGACTGTTTGGTCGAATAAAAAGGCAATAACGCCTGCGATAATACTTCGCTCGACATCCCGCTGCCTTGATCATCCACTTTTATCAATAAACCCGCAAGCGGATGAATCGTTTCGTCAAAGCTCAGCGCCACATTATCGGCACTAGAGCCGGACTCATGGGCATTTTTAAGTAAATTAATCAGTACTTGTTCTAATTGCACTGCATCGAGCTTAATCGCGGTTTGCGGTAAGGCTGATAAC
>NZ_JBEOOU010000241.1:0-268 GCF_040309405.1 Psychrobacter sp. W2-37-MNA-CIBAN-0211 | reverse complement strand
ATTCTTTACTATCCAAAATCAAAACCTGAAGTTCTTATGGCGCTTGATAATATACGCGCAGTAATTACAGCAGATGCTGAGTTACTGGTGGTTGGCGAAAATAAGAGTGGTGTTAAATCAATAGAAAAACAGCTTACTGATAAAGCTAATTTTAGTAATAAAATAGACTCAGCAAAGCACTGTGTTTTATATTCATTTGCAGAGCTTAAACAACTTAGTCAGTTTAATATTAGCGATTATCATAAGCCATTTACGGTCAGTGTGGCCG
>NZ_JBEOOU010000240.1:0-268 GCF_040309405.1 Psychrobacter sp. W2-37-MNA-CIBAN-0211 | reverse complement strand
GCGCTTATATCAAGAGCGTGACTTAAAAACTAATGTGTGCGACGAAGCTATATGCACGTTTGATAAAGATTTAGAGCAAGCTGTTAAGCAATTTCAAAGCCGCCATGGTTTAAAAGTTGATGGCCGAGTGGGTAAGCGTACTTTTGCATCGCTTAATGTGCCCGCACAGCAAAAACTCGATAAATTAAAACTTAACTTTTATAGAATAACTAACTTTGCAGGCGCAAGTGATGAGCAATATGTGTATGTAAATATTCCAGAATACAGC
>NZ_JBEOOU010000239.1:0-268 GCF_040309405.1 Psychrobacter sp. W2-37-MNA-CIBAN-0211 | reverse complement strand
AGTTATAGGATGCCTCGGGATTAGGTATCATGTAGCGTTAACATGGATGGTTGGTGATAAAAGCCGCATAGCGCTCGTCGTTATGCGGCTTTGTTACGTTTGGGATAAAGTATTTTTATAGATAAGCCGTAAAACATAAAAAAAGGCCAGTAGACGTATCTACTGACCTTTTACGATAAACGACAAGCTTCATCGTACTCGCTTATCGTTTAAATGTTTTCTAATACTCAAATAGAGATTAGTGCTCAACGCCGCCTGCGCCATGGAC
>NZ_JBEOOU010000238.1:0-268 GCF_040309405.1 Psychrobacter sp. W2-37-MNA-CIBAN-0211 | reverse complement strand
CTAGCAACTCCAGCATGCGAGCGCATGCCAACACCCACTAGCGATATCTTGACTACTTCACTATTACCAAGTATTTCGTTAGCTCCAATCTCGTCTTTGACTTCTTCATTCAACACTTTTAATGTTTTGTCCAAGTCGCCACGATTGACAGTGAAGGTAAAGTCTGTCGTACCATTGGTTGAGAGGTTTTGTACGATCATATCGATTTCGATATTAGCGCGACCAATAGGCGTCAGAATAGCTGAGGCAATACCAGGATGATCAGGGA
>NZ_JBEOOU010000237.1:0-268 GCF_040309405.1 Psychrobacter sp. W2-37-MNA-CIBAN-0211 | reverse complement strand
GCTTACCTCTTAGCACTGTAAGTGGTGTTTTTAGCTCATGAGCGGCATCAGCCGTAAAACGAGAAACTTGTTGAAAACTGTCCTCTAGGCGATCGAGCATCATATTGTATGCATCAATCAACATTTTGAATTCTTTGTCTTCTTTATGCTCAGGCAAGCGATGGCTAAGATCTTTTTGGGTCACCTTATCCATGGCTTTATGTAATCTGTTTATTGGTTTAATGGTATTGGTCGAGATAATCCATGCGCCTAGAATACTGAGCAGTAA
>NZ_JBEOOU010000236.1:0-268 GCF_040309405.1 Psychrobacter sp. W2-37-MNA-CIBAN-0211 | reverse complement strand
CTGCTGAGCAGCGAAAGTGCCCTGCGCAGCGGCGCCGGGATGGTCTCGCTGGCGACGCGGCCGGAGCATGCGCCGGCCGCTCTGGCTCGGCTGCCGGAGGTCATGGCCGTCGGCGTGAGCTCGGCCAACCAGTTGATGGGCCTGCTGGAAAAAATCTCGGTGATCGTCATTGGCCCAGGCCTGGGCGATGCCGCCTGGGGCAAGAGCCTGTTGTCGGTCGCGGCCAATGCCAGTCAGCCGCAGGTGTGGGATGCCGACGCGCTCAACC
>NZ_JBEOOU010000235.1:0-269 GCF_040309405.1 Psychrobacter sp. W2-37-MNA-CIBAN-0211 | reverse complement strand
ACCGAGTCCCATACCAGCTGCTTGAATGCGGCAAGCCAAATTCCCTTGTGGTACTAGCTCAAGTTCAATCTTGCCAGCATGATAAAGCTCATCAAATACCCAAGAGTCGGACTGGCGCGGAAAAGAGCAAATGATTTTACGCACAGCACCCGTTTTTAAGAGTTTGGCAAGACCATGGTCGCCATTACCGGCATTGTTATTGATGATAACTAAGTCTTTAATACCCAAGTTGATCAGGCCATCAATCAGCTCAGCAGGCTGACCTGCAG
>NZ_JBEOOU010000234.1:0-269 GCF_040309405.1 Psychrobacter sp. W2-37-MNA-CIBAN-0211 | reverse complement strand
ATACTGGTAACCGTCCCGCTTTATTTATCGACGCTTTGGCTGCTCGACACACTACCTGATCACCATCTAACGTTTGGCTTGTTGTGACAAAACCATCTGACGCTAGACGAATAAAGACCCTGCAGCTTTTCCCACGCATTGACTCATCAACAACTAAATTTCGTTGAATAGTGGCAATAATCATGGCTTTATACTTATCAACTTCTGACAACACTTGCTTGTTACGTGTTTTAGAAAGTGAGTCTTGTTCAGCAGCCATTGCCTCTGCC
>NZ_JBEOOU010000233.1:0-269 GCF_040309405.1 Psychrobacter sp. W2-37-MNA-CIBAN-0211 | reverse complement strand
GAGATAGTTTTCGTTTACATCAACACGACATCCCAGATATAGATATCGTTGTATTAGTCAGAAATGGCGTGATGGAAATGGAAAATGCAGAACTACACAAATTAATAGAAAAGCTATGGCGCAAACTCAGTCGCCGTTACAATGGCTAGCAACTACGGTTATCCGTGGTTACCAAATTCTTATCAGCCCTTTATTGGGACCGCGGTGTCGGTTCAATCCAACTTGTTCTTATTATGCTATCGAAGCAATAAAAACACATGGAACAGTGA
>NZ_JBEOOU010000232.1:0-269 GCF_040309405.1 Psychrobacter sp. W2-37-MNA-CIBAN-0211 | reverse complement strand
GCCCCATCACCGAGCCTTTATAGCGGCCTGCCACTTCTCGACGCGCCATCTGCATGATCAACCGGCGGTATTGCCAGAGATTGCTGATCAACGCCTGCGGCGATATGGGGGCCTGCGAATGCGGGTTCATTCAGTTACCTCGGTGAATTAATCGATCTTTGCATACGCGGAAACCTGCGCGGGCCTCGAGACAATCAGGCGAAGGTATCCGCGTCCTCGAATGCTGTATTGTGCAGATCTTTTGCTGACAGTGCCGGCGTGCCCTGGTA
>NZ_JBEOOU010000231.1:0-269 GCF_040309405.1 Psychrobacter sp. W2-37-MNA-CIBAN-0211 | reverse complement strand
CTGTATACCCGTATTCTGCATGAGTCAGACGACGAGAAGTTGCATGCAGCTAAATTAGTTCAACGCATTTTGTTTTTAGAAGGCACTCCAGATGTTGGCAGCCGTGAAGCGCTGAATATTGGTAAAGATGTGCAAGAAATGCTGAGAAATGATCTTGCATACGAATATCATGTAGCTGATCATTTGCGTAAAGTTATCGCGCTATGTGAAGAAAAAGCTGATTACCAAAGCCGTGAAATTTTAGAAGTGTTATTAGATGACACTGAATC
>NZ_JBEOOU010000230.1:0-269 GCF_040309405.1 Psychrobacter sp. W2-37-MNA-CIBAN-0211 | reverse complement strand
AATCTGCGGTTGATAATAACAGTAAAGAGATAGATTCCAATGCGATTATCTTGGCAGAAGCACTAAGCGATAAAACGATCAGCTGGCGTATCCATAACTGTAAAATTATTAAGAAGATTATCACCCAAGATCTGCCGCTGCCATTCTTATATCATTACGACAGCCTAGAAGACAGTATCAAAGCAACTTATCCGCTGACGCCCAAATTGCTGGCGCAGTTTAATACGCCTATGACGGCTGTTGAGGCGGCGAAATTTATCGGTATTGAT
>NZ_JBEOOU010000229.1:0-269 GCF_040309405.1 Psychrobacter sp. W2-37-MNA-CIBAN-0211 | reverse complement strand
ATACTGAGGTTATTAAACTATCAGAAATGGGACGAAAGTATGCACTTTGCTCAGCTGTACGAACATCTTGTTATGGTCGGCAAAGCTTGGCTTGAGCCTCGTTATCTATTCTATGCAGCCGCTGAATATCTAGCAACGCATAGAATTGCCATCCCTAAATATACTGTCTTACAAAAGCTTATCAGTCGTGTTATCCAACAGGTCAAGAAGGCGTTAAATAATAAGCTTCGTATTCATGTTTCATCTGAACTACACGGATTTCTAAATAC
>NZ_JBEOOU010000228.1:0-269 GCF_040309405.1 Psychrobacter sp. W2-37-MNA-CIBAN-0211 | reverse complement strand
CCGGTGAACTGATCCGCAGTGGAGAATTGGTACGCTTGCTGCCGCACGCCGAGCCACGGCAAATGAATATTTACGCGGTGTACGCCTCACGCAAACACATGCCCTCGGCGCTGCGCAGCCTCCTGGATTTCCTGGTGCTGCGCTTCCCCGAGGAGCCTGTCTGGGACGTCGGGCTGTGAGCTGAAATAAGCGCGCTGAATGGCATCGCATCATGGCAAGTTGACCTATGCTTTAAACAGCACCCTGTAGATCCGTTCAGAGGTCTGTGC
>NZ_JBEOOU010000226.1:0-270 GCF_040309405.1 Psychrobacter sp. W2-37-MNA-CIBAN-0211 | reverse complement strand
CTCGTGATACGACACGCCCCACTGAAATAACACACTTAAATTAATATACGTAAAAAACTGCCATACATTTTTAAAACGCCACTTAAAATCATCGCTTAAACGCAACAAGCCATAACCAAAGTCTCTGTCTTTACCAATAATATTAGTATACGTATGGTGTTCAAAGTTATGAACGCGATGCCAACTTTGCCCGTCGCACGCTATGTCCCACTCATAATGTTGTGAGTTAAGTTGCTTGTCGTTCATCCAATCGTATTGACCATGCATTAC
>NZ_JBEOOU010000225.1:0-270 GCF_040309405.1 Psychrobacter sp. W2-37-MNA-CIBAN-0211 | reverse complement strand
ACACACCAAGATTTATCCTTGTTAGTATCTCAAGGTAAATTTAGAGAAGATCTTTTTTATCGATTAGCTGTCGGTATCATTGAAATGCCTGCTTTACGCAACCGCATTGAAGATATACCCAGTATAGTCACTCAGCTTGTAGATCAAATCAATCAATCGAGTTCAAAGCACCCAAGCTACAAAAGTAAACAAATTTCCGAAAAGGGAATTAATTTAATTTGCACCCAATCATGGCCAGGTAATATTCGTGAGCTATGGAGCACATTAAAC
>NZ_JBEOOU010000224.1:0-270 GCF_040309405.1 Psychrobacter sp. W2-37-MNA-CIBAN-0211 | reverse complement strand
ATACTCAACACCTAACGCGACTTTACGGCTTAAAAATATCGCTGTGCTTGCCTCAAATAACAATTTATTGCTGGCATTATTGCCGCCATAACCCAGTAACCCTAGTTGGTTGGCTTTGCAGTAACGGGTGGTCACGTTCCAAAACCAGTTGTATCCTGCAATAGCACCTAAGTGTAATTTACTTGCCGCTAAGTAAAAATCGGTGCCGCTGGTGCTTTCTGCACCCACTAGCTTTGCAACCGTGCCATCGTCTAACGACTTATGCTGCAT
>NZ_JBEOOU010000223.1:0-270 GCF_040309405.1 Psychrobacter sp. W2-37-MNA-CIBAN-0211 | reverse complement strand
CCAAAGTACATTGTCTACAACTGGGTTGACACTTGCCATCGTAAAAATTGCCAGCAAGATCAGTAGTTGGGAGATAAACATCCACGCTCTACGCCGTCCTAACCATTTGGTTAAAAAAGGTAGTGGCATAGAGTCAATCAAGGGTGCCCAAATAAATTTAAAGGAATAGCCAAGTCCAGCCCAACCAAACATCGTGATAACGCCTGTTTCAAGACCTGCTTCACTGAGCCATAATGATAAGCTCGAAAAAACCAACAGAATAGGTACACC
>NZ_JBEOOU010000222.1:0-270 GCF_040309405.1 Psychrobacter sp. W2-37-MNA-CIBAN-0211 | reverse complement strand
AATCAATAGTGATCCACCAGCAAGCTTTGCCTTTATTTGAACAATATGCACCCGACAATTTACGCAGCCAGCGACAACACCAAGCGATTATTGCTCAATTTAATCGCTATCCACACCGCAATGCCTTATTAGGCCGCGAGTCTACGGCTGCCGAACTCACATTTTTAACTCAACCCGGTTCTCGCTTTTAAGCAGACGAAAATCACCACGACATAAACGATAAATGTCGATTTTATTTAACCACTAACACCGGGCAATCAGCTTTATTGG
>NZ_JBEOOU010000221.1:0-270 GCF_040309405.1 Psychrobacter sp. W2-37-MNA-CIBAN-0211 | reverse complement strand
CAATATGAATGTCAACACGGTTGATAGCACTCAAACGGCTATTTTTGTGATGCAAATAGAAGTGCATGACTTACAAGGCACAAATAAAGTGCTTTCTAAGTTACACCAGATAGAAGGGGTGCACAGTGCAAAACGAGGGCAGTAATCAGGCTAATAATGAGGCTATAAGCCAACTGCTGGAAATAATGCAAACACTGAGAAACCCTGAGGGCGGATGCCCTTGGGATCTCAAGCAAACGTTTGCGTCAATCGTGCCGCATACTCTTGAAG
>NZ_JBEOOU010000220.1:0-270 GCF_040309405.1 Psychrobacter sp. W2-37-MNA-CIBAN-0211 | reverse complement strand
GCAAGCTGATAATTTAGACCATGCTTATGAGCTTATCAAGCAGCATACGAATGCTGGCGAAGCGGTATCTATTGCCCTACTTGGTAATGCTGCTGATATATTACCCGAGATCGTCAAACGTGCCAAAAATGGTGGCTTGAAGCCTGACCTAGTCACTGATCAGACCTCCGCTCACGATCTAATTAATGGCTACCTGCCACATGGCTGGACGGTTGAAGAATGGAAGGCTGCGCAAGAAGATCCTGAGCAGTATACCAACTTAACCAAAGC
>NZ_JBEOOU010000219.1:0-270 GCF_040309405.1 Psychrobacter sp. W2-37-MNA-CIBAN-0211 | reverse complement strand
CTGTAGGCCAGCGTGTCGGTGCCGTGCAGGATGAGCACGGCATCGTAGCCTTCATCCACCGCTTCGATCACGGCGATACGCAAACGCTGCCAGTAGGCGGGGGTCATGTTGGCGCTGTCGATTAGCGGCGACATTTCCCGCAAGCGCCAGGCGGGCACTTTGAGTTGAGGTTGGCTGGCGAGGTAATCGGCCATCCGCGCTTCAAAACCGGAGGCAGGGACCAGGCCGTTGGCGCTGGCCTGCATGCCGATGGTGCCACCGGTGTAGAGC
>NZ_JBEOOU010000218.1:0-270 GCF_040309405.1 Psychrobacter sp. W2-37-MNA-CIBAN-0211 | reverse complement strand
ACCCACAGTTTAGTTATAATTCGCGTGCATTAATGGAAGGTTTCAGTGCGGGTTATAATCAATATCTTGCCGATGTAGAAGCTGGAACTCAAACAGGCGAGCCATTTTGTGCTGGTCAACCGTGGGTTAAACCTATTAGCGGTGTCGATGTAGCAAGCTATCTATTTTCCATCGCGCTATTACCTGGGGCGGCAAACTTTTTAGATTTAATTTTTTACGCCAACCCTGGCGATGCTCAAGAGTATTTACCGCGAATTATTGGGCCTGCAC
>NZ_JBEOOU010000217.1:0-270 GCF_040309405.1 Psychrobacter sp. W2-37-MNA-CIBAN-0211 | reverse complement strand
GATTTATGGTGCTGCTGAAACGGTCAACAGCATCGGCAGCAAGGGCCTGGAGAGGAAAGCGCCGGAAGTCGCGGCCTTCCTGAAGAAATTCCAGTGGGCCTCCAAGGATGAAATCGGTGAAGTCATGCTGGCGATTCAAGAAGGCGCCAAGCCGGACGCCGCGGCCAAGGACTGGGTAGCCAAGCACCCCGAGCGCGTTGCCGAATGGACGGCTAAATAACCCCGCCCCAACTGTAGGAGCGAGCTTGCTCGCGAAGAACGCACCGGCAC
>NZ_JBEOOU010000216.1:0-270 GCF_040309405.1 Psychrobacter sp. W2-37-MNA-CIBAN-0211 | reverse complement strand
CCAACACCCTAGAAGATGAATACTTTGCCATTTTCTTAGGCGTAGGCAGTGGGGAGATTATGCCTTATGGCAGCTGGTTTATGACTGGCTCTTTAATGGATAAACCCTTAGCGGCATTGCGGAGTGACTTGATGCTACTAGGCTTTGAACGTGAAGAGAATGTTAAAGAACCAGAAGATCATGTCGCTGCATTATGCGAAGTCATGGGCTGCTTAATTTTAGAAGCACCAGGTTACCGTCAATTAGCGTTTTATCAACGCCATATTGGCA
>NZ_JBEOOU010000215.1:0-270 GCF_040309405.1 Psychrobacter sp. W2-37-MNA-CIBAN-0211 | reverse complement strand
ATTTCGGCATATTCACCTTGAGGATGATATATTTCTACTAGCCTGCACAATAGTTCTACTAGCCTACACAACTCATAAACTGAGGTAATAGCATTTCGGAATCGTTCCCACATATTTTTAAATCAGTCATTTGAATTTAAAAACTCCTTAGCTTTAGCAATCGAATAATTTACCGCTTGAGCCAATTCGAGCTTTGGCGGCATGACGAGTTCATTAGGATCGATATGGACATCGATCAGACAGGCATTTTTGCTAGCAAATGCTTCTCCC
>NZ_JBEOOU010000214.1:0-270 GCF_040309405.1 Psychrobacter sp. W2-37-MNA-CIBAN-0211 | reverse complement strand
CACTCAAGTCGCGGCATACGAAGTGGCCGCCCGAACTGAGCATCTTCCTCGTACTGGTCGGCATCAGCCTGTTCTTCGAGATCGTCGGCTGGATCGTCGTCGGCCAGAGCTTCCTGTTCAATACCGAGCGGCTCGAGATCATCGTGCTGCAGATGGCCGTGATCGGCATCATCGCGGTCGGCGTGAACCTCGTGATCATCACCAGCGGGATCGACCTGTCGTCGGGGTCGGTCGTCGCGGCGGCCGCCGTCGTGTCGGCGAGCCTCGCGC
>NZ_JBEOOU010000213.1:0-270 GCF_040309405.1 Psychrobacter sp. W2-37-MNA-CIBAN-0211 | reverse complement strand
CGCCATGGATGGCGCGTGGCGGCGGCCCCCCAAATCACTGGCGGATTACGGGCACACCGAGCCTAAGCGAGGTGCCGAGTGGTGGGGCAAGAGCGTTTTGCTTACTTTTGCGCTTTTCAAAAGTGAGCCGCCGTCAGGGCGGAACCCTAAGTGGCCGTTACCGCAGCAATGGATATGTACACAATCCAACCGTGTCGCCTGTCAGGCCGCCTTCGCGAGCAAGCCCGCTCCCACAGGTGGATCGTGGGGTGTCAGGTAGATAGGTGTCGG
>NZ_JBEOOU010000212.1:0-271 GCF_040309405.1 Psychrobacter sp. W2-37-MNA-CIBAN-0211 | reverse complement strand
CCACGGTCCTTTGATGCGCGCGGTGCTGGCGCAATTGAACGACGGTTCCCAGCGTTTGCTGTTGGTGATCCATCACCTGGTGGTAGATGGCGTGTCGTGGCGGGTTCTGCTTGAAGACCTGCAGACCGCCTACCGTCAGCTCACCCGTGGCGCGGCCGTAGTATTGCCGGCCAAGACCAGTTCTACTCGCGACTGGGCCCAGCGCCTGCAGCAGTACGCCCAAGGTGAAGCGCTGCGCCTGGAGCTGGAGGGGTGGCAAGCACGCTTGCAG
>NZ_JBEOOU010000211.1:0-271 GCF_040309405.1 Psychrobacter sp. W2-37-MNA-CIBAN-0211 | reverse complement strand
CTTCGGCATACAAGCGTTTTTGCTGCTCAGGGTTGCCGTTGACCCGTAATACTTCCAACGCATAGAAATGGTTCTGCGGGATCTGCCCCAAGGACGCGTCGGCTTGGGCGATCAGCGCCGTAACCTTGGCCAGGGTGACGTTGGAAACGCCAGCACCGCCGTACTCCTTGGGCACGCTGATGCCCCACAGGCCGGAGCGGGAAAACACGTCCAGTTCAGCCAGGGGCAGGCGGCGTTCGCGGTCGCGCAGGGCGCTGTCGCGACGGAAGTC
>NZ_JBEOOU010000210.1:0-271 GCF_040309405.1 Psychrobacter sp. W2-37-MNA-CIBAN-0211 | reverse complement strand
ATACACATCAATGCCGTTATCACAATGTTTTGCCAGTTGCTCAGCAAAATCAGCCGCTTTGTGGTCAATACATTCGTCAAAACCTAGCACTTCTTTGGCGTGACGACATTTTTCTGCGCCGCCGGCAATACCCACCACTCGACAACCTTTTAATTTACCAATTTGGCCAACCGTTGCACCAACAGGGCCAGTAGCGGCTGCCACTACAATGGTTTCACCCGTTTTAGGTGCACCAATGTCCAATAAGCCCATATAAGCGGTAAAGCCTGGC
>NZ_JBEOOU010000209.1:0-271 GCF_040309405.1 Psychrobacter sp. W2-37-MNA-CIBAN-0211 | reverse complement strand
GGTCATACCTGTCCTGATAAATATTCTCTATTGGTTTTTTACACATTCACTAACAATAACTCCATAATTAGATATGTCTTTTCGCACCCTTAAGAAAATATTCCAAGTCCCCTTTATTACTTTTGCTATTCCTTTTACAACCTCACCACAAGAAATATCCAACCCACCACTCTCCTTTAGGGCTACATAGCTTCCAAGCCTAATTGATTTCTGATAGAGCTCTTTTGCTTTAGTTAAATTAGGTTGAACACCATGCCCGTAACGATAAATA
>NZ_JBEOOU010000208.1:0-271 GCF_040309405.1 Psychrobacter sp. W2-37-MNA-CIBAN-0211 | reverse complement strand
ACTGTGCGATGCCAAATAAATTTAATATCACTGAGGGATTCTTGGGTGGCTGCCTCAAGAATTTTCAAAGATAAGGGACCACCCAGTTGGAACAGAAAGGATTTGCCTGTCAAATCTTCGATATTGACATCATAGTTGCCACGACTGGCAATGTATTCTAGGTAAGGCGATAAAAAATATGATACGAATGCATTATCCTCTGTGCGAAGCAGCATACCATCCGCCATCACATTACCCTTATAGTTACACATCACGGCATGCTTTGATGCAC
>NZ_JBEOOU010000207.1:0-271 GCF_040309405.1 Psychrobacter sp. W2-37-MNA-CIBAN-0211 | reverse complement strand
GTTTTGGCGACAGGGTTTCAAGCACTAACTTGTCACCTTTTTCAACCACTGGCAGCGTTTTGTCTTCTTCGTTTTTCTTACCCATCTGCGGTTGAACCCGAGTCCAACCATCAAAGCGTAAGGTACGGCCACTGGCTTTTAATTCGTAATCACCCGCGGTTACCGTTAAACGTGTCGCATCATATTGTGCCGGTGTCATTTGACAAGACACGAATTGACGCCAAATAAGCTCATACAAACGCTGAGCGTCTCTTTCCATATCGGTTAAAGA
>NZ_JBEOOU010000206.1:0-271 GCF_040309405.1 Psychrobacter sp. W2-37-MNA-CIBAN-0211 | reverse complement strand
GCCTGCCGACGCCGAACTGACCAGCCTGTTCAGCCACAGCCCGACCGCGTTCGATCATCAGGTCATCAATGTGTTGGAGAACGCCTGCGACGCCACAGGACTGACTTGGCAATCGATACGTTCTGGCGCCTTCCACGACGCCATGTATCTGGCCGGGCACTGTCCGACAGCAATGCTTTTTGTACCCAGCCGGGACGGCATAAGCCACAACCCGAAGGAATTCACAGATCCCGCGCAATTGAAAGCAGGCGCCCAGGCATTGGCCTGGAGC
>NZ_JBEOOU010000205.1:0-271 GCF_040309405.1 Psychrobacter sp. W2-37-MNA-CIBAN-0211 | reverse complement strand
GCCAAGCCCTACCTGCAATTTCCCGGCAGCGGCATGCATGTGCATGTCAGCCTTTACGATGCGGCGGGCAATAACCTGCTCGCGGCCCATCAGCAGCAGCCGCTGCGCCACGCCGTGGCCGGTTGCCTGGAATTGCTTCCCCACTGCATGCCGATTTTCTCGCCCAACCACAACGCCTTCCGCCGCCTGGGCGGCACGGTCAACGCTGCGACGCGGGCGAGCTGGGGCTTTGAGGACCGCGATGCTTGTGTGCGCATCCCCGAGTCCGACC
>NZ_JBEOOU010000204.1:0-272 GCF_040309405.1 Psychrobacter sp. W2-37-MNA-CIBAN-0211 | reverse complement strand
ACTAATAACAGTTTCTACAAAACCGCTTCCTTGCGAGCACGCTAGTCCTTCGGATAGCGGCCCGGCATAAACAAAGTCCCCATTTTTATCAATAATTACAGCAGCAGGGGTTGCTGGAATGGCTTGCTTAAGTTGTTGTGTAAGTTGCAACTCTTGCACGGCAAGTCCTTTACTTTTTGCAAATGCTTGCAACGTCGTAATGTGCGCTTGTGCTTGCTTAGTACAACCGCAATTTTGCTCTGTAATAATAACAAGCGATGCCACGGTATTAC
>NZ_JBEOOU010000203.1:0-272 GCF_040309405.1 Psychrobacter sp. W2-37-MNA-CIBAN-0211 | reverse complement strand
GGCGAATACAACGAAAATGACTTCTATGGCCCGACACTCGTTTTCTACAGCGATGTACCTCTGCTAGACAATGGGTCAGGCTGGCATCTCTTATTGATGGTCACCTCCGAGTATTTGACCATTTATCCTATCAACGCTCGCTCGGAACACTCTGAGTACGGTAAACCCAAGTACGACACCATCCAGTCGATAGTGGTTACTCGCCCTGTCTTCCAAGAATATCCACATCCTAACAATCAGGATGAGCTTGAGGATTTACTAGGACTTCTCCC
>NZ_JBEOOU010000202.1:0-272 GCF_040309405.1 Psychrobacter sp. W2-37-MNA-CIBAN-0211 | reverse complement strand
AGCCTACTCTTAGCAAACCCATAGGCGGGGAAGACGCATCGTCGCCCGTGGTCGTCGCGCGCCGCCTTTGGCCGTACCTGAAGCCGCTCCTGTGGGTGATGGTGGCGGGCGTCCTCGCGATGGCCGTCGTCGCGGCAACGGAAGCCGGGATTCCGGCGTTGCTCAAGCCGCTGCTCGACCGCGGCTTCGGCACGAAGGGCGACGTGACCGCGAAGCTCTACGTGCCGATCGCGGTCGTCGGTCTCGCGCTGGTGCGTGCCGCCGCGCAGTAC
>NZ_JBEOOU010000201.1:0-272 GCF_040309405.1 Psychrobacter sp. W2-37-MNA-CIBAN-0211 | reverse complement strand
CTATACGGCCGTTTACCTGCTTTGAGGTAGCAAACTGAATACAAACTGTGGTTTTTTCTGCTCGGCGCACCATAGGCCCCATAAGTAACAGCGGGTGTTGCACCGAGAGAGTCGTCATGTGGTTAGCCTTTAGCTGCTAATTTAAATAAAGAATAAAAATTATCGGTGGTGGCCTTTGCCAACTCGTTAAAGCTAATACCTTTTAGTTCACTAATATAGTAAGCAACGTCTTCCACGTACGCTGGTTGATTAGTTTTACCACGGTACGGTAC
>NZ_JBEOOU010000200.1:0-272 GCF_040309405.1 Psychrobacter sp. W2-37-MNA-CIBAN-0211 | reverse complement strand
GCAAAGGCCGGATCGCCAGCATCATCGGCCGCTATTTCGCCATGGACCGTGACAACCGTTGGGATCGCGTCGCCCAGGCCTACAACCTGATCGTCGACGGCAACGGCGAATTCAACGCCGCCACCGCGCAGGAAGGTCTGGAAGCCGCTTACGCCCGTGGCGAGAGCGACGAATTCGTCAAAGCCACTTCCATCGGTGATCCGGTAAAAGTTGAAGACGGCGACGCCGTGGTGTTCATGAACTTCCGTGCCGACCGCGCCCGCGAGCTGACC
>NZ_JBEOOU010000199.1:0-272 GCF_040309405.1 Psychrobacter sp. W2-37-MNA-CIBAN-0211 | reverse complement strand
AATTAACCCCATCCAGAGTACTAGCCAGACTGCCTGCTGGGCAGGCAGACGGCGATTACGGATACTCGCCTTGTTAGCTGAAAGGAGTGATTGTTCGATCCAATCTGAATCAATCGCCTCCATTACAGAACCGTAAGACCCGCTTTCTTCAACAGACTCATGAACTAACTCAAGCTCTTGCACAAACATAAAAAATCCCCACCAGAATACTGGTAGGGATTATCTTTCATCTGCAGGATCGGTCAAGTGCTCTTAAACGATCGGCATTGCTC
>NZ_JBEOOU010000198.1:0-272 GCF_040309405.1 Psychrobacter sp. W2-37-MNA-CIBAN-0211 | reverse complement strand
AATGTAAAATTTGCACCCACAAGCGGTGGTAAGTAGCTATCATTGAGAATGCTCTCTAGAGTAACAGCATCGAGTGGTGTTGATGTACAAGAGCGTACTTTGAACTTTGGCGCAGAAGGTATTGCAGGAGGGGTTAACAACCTCTTGGGGAACTGGAGGAGCGTACGCCAGGAGCATTTGAATTGCCTCGGTCGGGTATGCGCCATTGTCAGACTAATATCTGGATTTGAGGATGTTGAGTTCCCGGCAGACATTGTCGACTTCTAAAGAGT
>NZ_JBEOOU010000197.1:0-272 GCF_040309405.1 Psychrobacter sp. W2-37-MNA-CIBAN-0211 | reverse complement strand
CCTGTAAACAGATAGAGATGATAACGAAACTAGTTCAGATAGTATGCGCCTTAGTTCTTCAGACTCTTCATGAGCTTTTCTTCGATGATGCACAGCAAAGCGCCTATCTTCTGCTGCGATGATCCTGACATTATATTTAGATTGTGATATTTGGTATTCCATTGTTAAGAAAGGAACATTGTCATTCTCAATTTTGCTAGCCCTTATAGTCTTTTGTTTACCATTTTGAGTTAATTTAATTTCAACGTAACTAAAATCGTTATCACTAATGC
>NZ_JBEOOU010000196.1:0-272 GCF_040309405.1 Psychrobacter sp. W2-37-MNA-CIBAN-0211 | reverse complement strand
CCACCATATAACGCATTACCGACCGTACGCGCGCTATGGAAAGTCGGTACAAACTCAGCCACATAATCAATCGATTGTTGGCTGCGAGCTTGTAACGGGGCTTTGTCCCAACCATCTTCGATATAATGAACATATTGCGGTGGCAATTTCGGCTGTGCACTTTCTTTGCTAGAAGCGACCAGACCATCATCAAATAAAGTGATGAATTTACTCATGCCATGTATTTGAAAGTAGCCACCTGGATAAGGGGTTAGCTGCGCCATGCCTTCTGG
>NZ_JBEOOU010000195.1:0-273 GCF_040309405.1 Psychrobacter sp. W2-37-MNA-CIBAN-0211 | reverse complement strand
GCTATGGGAGTCGCATTTTACCCCAACGATGGTAGTGGATTTATGGACCTATCAAGAAAATCCAGCGCCGCGCTATCACATTGTGAAATGGGTAATAACAATAGCTATAAGTTCTTTAACCAAAAAATGGAATCCGAACTGTCTAGTCGTATACAAATGGAATCATTATTAAGAGGCGCACTTAAACGCGATGAATTGTCATTGCATTAACAGCCATTTGTAAGCACTCAAAGCAAAAGTGTTGTTGGCGCTGAAGTGCTTATAAGATGGAAC
>NZ_JBEOOU010000194.1:0-273 GCF_040309405.1 Psychrobacter sp. W2-37-MNA-CIBAN-0211 | reverse complement strand
CGTTAAGTTGTCCTAACACGCCATAAAATGCGTTAACAGGTGATCCTAAAGGGCCTGTTACTGTTAGGTTAATAATTTGCCCTTGTGTGGCATCGACCATAGCTTGTACCGTGCCTTCACCGCCATCGGCCATTGGCACTTTACAATACTGTGCATCAGGGAAGATAAGCTTAAAGCCTTGTTCGATGGCATTGGCCACTTCAAGCGCGCTTAAGCTTTCTTTAAATGAATCAGGTGCAATAACGATTTTCATAGAAGGCTCTATTTAGTAAG
>NZ_JBEOOU010000193.1:0-273 GCF_040309405.1 Psychrobacter sp. W2-37-MNA-CIBAN-0211 | reverse complement strand
CCTCATACTCATGCTGTTCCAGCGCGGTGACGGCCTGAGTGAGTTCCTCGCGGGAGTGGCCCGACTTTCGGCTGGCAATCAGGCCGTTGGCCTGCGCCCATTGCACGGTAGGGCCCAGCTTGGCCGCCGCGACGAGAGCCTGTTGTTTGACGTCATCGCCGCTGGCACGAAAATGCTCCGCCGTCAGGTTGAGCAGTTGCTCGAAGCTCATGTGGCGCGATGAGCCGGGCGCAAGTGTTTCGGCCAGCAGAAAACCGCTTCTGAAGTTGACCC
>NZ_JBEOOU010000192.1:0-273 GCF_040309405.1 Psychrobacter sp. W2-37-MNA-CIBAN-0211 | reverse complement strand
TAGTAATGATTAAGCCAGCCAGTAATGCGCTGGCTTTTTTTTGCTTTTAAAAATATTTATTTTTTATTTAATTTATTTTGAACTAATCACAAATGGCTGGGTCTATTATTATGCTTGTAGTTGATGTGTTGTTATACAAGTTTCATGTTGATTTCCCTGTTTGATTACTAATTTAGTAATATTGAGCCAGCTTTATTAGCTGGCTTTTTTTATGCCTCAAATTCAACTTTTTTAGAATTATTTTGAACTAATTTAATCAGAGCGCGTCTACAA
>NZ_JBEOOU010000191.1:0-273 GCF_040309405.1 Psychrobacter sp. W2-37-MNA-CIBAN-0211 | reverse complement strand
ACAACAACCAGATCGAAAACATGGTGACCCAACGCTACGACGCGAGTCTCTTCTTGCCGATTGATACCAAGGCCGGCGTCGGCACCGTCAAGGCCGCCATGAACAACGACGTGGTGGTCATCGCCTCCAATACGAAAGTAGCCGATGCCAGCGTGCCGTATGTGGGTAACGACGACGTGGAAGGTGGCCGCCTGCAGGCCCAGGCCATGGTCGACAAACTCAATGGCAAGGGCAACGTGGTGATCATCCAGGGCCCGATTGGCCAGTCAGCCC
>NZ_JBEOOU010000190.1:0-273 GCF_040309405.1 Psychrobacter sp. W2-37-MNA-CIBAN-0211 | reverse complement strand
GCTGGTATTCCTACCGAAGGTATTAAAAACTTTGCCATGGTATTTGTTGGTATTATTTTTGTAATTAACTCTCTTGATTCGCTTATCCGGTTATACACAGATAACTTAAACTTGACGGTTAAACGCTTAGGTAAATTTAAATATTTAACCATGAATATTGTTGCTTTGTCGTTGTTAACATTACTATTTAAGTTAGAGTTTTTACAAATTCAATGGGTTGGCGCATTAGTTATTACCTTGTTCTTTATTTGTATTGCTTATATTGGCTACAAC
>NZ_JBEOOU010000189.1:0-273 GCF_040309405.1 Psychrobacter sp. W2-37-MNA-CIBAN-0211 | reverse complement strand
CATTTAAAGTATGGCGCAAAGTACCGGCCCCTCACCGTGGTGAAATCGTCCGTCAAATTGGTAACAAGTTACGTGACTTTAAACAGCCATTGGGTGAGCTTGTAGCCTATGAGATGGGTAAATCATTACAAGAAGGCTTAGGTGAAGTACAAGAAATGATCGACATTTGTGACTTTGCCGTTGGCTTATCTCGTCAACTTGACGGCTCTACTTTACACTCAGAGCGCCCGTTGCATAGAATGTATGATCAATACCACCCGCTCGGTATTGTCG
>NZ_JBEOOU010000188.1:0-273 GCF_040309405.1 Psychrobacter sp. W2-37-MNA-CIBAN-0211 | reverse complement strand
ATGAAATCCATCGTTTGAGTTCGGTCATTGAAGAGATACTGTATCCAGCGATGGAAGATTTTCAGCTAGATATTATGATTGGCGAAGGGCCGGCGGCGCGTTCTATCAAGCTTGATTTGCCGCCCTTTACTCTAGTTGCGGCAACCACCCGAGCAGGTCTGCTGACGTCGCCATTGCGTGATCGTTTTGGGATTGTGCAGCGCTTAGAGTTTTACAATATAGCTGACTTGACGACGATTGTGAGTCGTGCCGCCCGCTTGATGCGTGTACCGA
>NZ_JBEOOU010000187.1:0-274 GCF_040309405.1 Psychrobacter sp. W2-37-MNA-CIBAN-0211 | reverse complement strand
CTTTATGCACTTCAAACGCACGTTGCACATCCATACGTGCAAATGCATCTAAAACGTCATGCAGCATTTTAGATACTTGGCGACCCATATTTTCAATATTTACTAGTAAATCTTGTTGATCCTTAGTAAATGAGTCTAGTGCAACTTTAGCAATTCGCTTAGCTTCATCACCAATTCGCTCTAAATCAGCAATGGTTTTTGCTATTGCAATTACTAAACGTAAATCACTGGCTGCCGGTTGGCGCTTAGCAATAATACGGGTGCAATCTTCATC
>NZ_JBEOOU010000186.1:0-274 GCF_040309405.1 Psychrobacter sp. W2-37-MNA-CIBAN-0211 | reverse complement strand
GCTCTGATCTGGCTTCGAACGACTGTCCATGAGCGTTTTTACTTCCATGATAGACATATCCAATGAACGACACTGTTTAATAAATAGGAGTTGTTCAATAGTCCCCTTGTCGTAGACACGATAATTTCCACTTGAGCGCTTGAGCTCAGGCAATAGCCCTTTCTTTTCATAAAAACGAATGGTCTGAATACTACAACCTGTCGTCTTTGCGACATCACCAATTTTCATTTTTTACTCCTAACCGTTGACTCTATACCAAGTATAGACTTTATAC
>NZ_JBEOOU010000185.1:0-274 GCF_040309405.1 Psychrobacter sp. W2-37-MNA-CIBAN-0211 | reverse complement strand
ATACTATCTTCACTGTTATAAACAACGTTACATTTAATTTGATTAATTGATGCATCTTTTAAAAATGAGCGAAGTGAGCTATCCGAATTTTCGAGCAACTCTCCCTCTGCATATCGCATTTTATCTGCCATAACAGATGGTGATATTTTGTTATAATATATTGTTGAAATAAGTCTCGCGTGACCGGCAAGAAGTTTAGAAATTACTGGAATCGGTACGTTAGAATCCATTGAATAAGCTGTAATTAAGCTTACTCTCAAGCTATGTGGAGGGA
>NZ_JBEOOU010000184.1:0-274 GCF_040309405.1 Psychrobacter sp. W2-37-MNA-CIBAN-0211 | reverse complement strand
CGGTTTTATTGCATCACTCAGCGGCGAAGGTGATTTATTGCTTGCTATGGCCGTTGTGGGCGCAACAGTATCTTATGCATTAATGGCATTAAGCCATATATTATTACGCATAAAACAGCCTGAATTAGTCCGTCCATACAAAACACCGGGTGGTGTCGTAACATCAGGTATTGCATTAGTCCTGTCTTTAATAGCATTAACCGGAGTGTATGCGTTTGACCCACGGGCATTCTTATTCACAATAGGGTTATTTGTCATTGGCGCTGCATACTAC
>NZ_JBEOOU010000183.1:0-274 GCF_040309405.1 Psychrobacter sp. W2-37-MNA-CIBAN-0211 | reverse complement strand
GCGTAATGTTGGCCCTTTGAGCTTTGGCAGGCGTAACGTTATTCCATAAGATAGGGTTAAGCACGACATAGTAAAGAACAGACGTGGACAATTCTTTTAAACTGAGTCTGGTGAACATTATGCGGATTTTGATTGCGGGTGTGTCGGGTGCTATTGGCGCTGCCCTGGCCGAAAAGCTCGCGGCACGCGCCGAAGTTGAGATTATTGGACTTTGTCGGCAGCCGGAAAAAGCGCCCGTTTTTTTGCGCGAGCAACATCGGGTGCTGGCCTGGGA
>NZ_JBEOOU010000182.1:0-275 GCF_040309405.1 Psychrobacter sp. W2-37-MNA-CIBAN-0211 | reverse complement strand
ATCATTTTGTGTCGTTCATTTCCTTGACCTCGATGATCGGTCTCGCCCTGGGCGTGGTCGTGATGATCGTGGTGCTGTCGGTGATGAACGGCTTCGATCATGAGATGCGCACCCGCGTGCTGGGCATGGTGCCCCACGCTACTCTCGAGACCGGCGAGCCGATCAATGACTGGCAAAGCCTGGCCGACAAGGTCAAGCAGAACCCCAAGGTGGTGGCGGTCGCGCCGTTTACCCAGATGCAGGGGTTGCTGACCAACGACGGCAAGGTGCAGAAG
>NZ_JBEOOU010000181.1:0-275 GCF_040309405.1 Psychrobacter sp. W2-37-MNA-CIBAN-0211 | reverse complement strand
CTGTTGCTGAGCATTATCAGTTAGGCCAGAGTTTTGGTATTAGCGGTACACCGGCTATTATTTTAGAAGATGGCACGATGATCCCAGGTTATCAGCCTGCTGCGGCATTAAGCGCAGCGCTTGAGGCTAACAAAGCGGGCTAAGCAATACCACGAGTATGTGTTTAAAAAGGCCTTAATGGCCTTTTTTTGTCTTATATCATGAACATCATAAGTTAAAAACTAGCATGAAAAAAATGATCATTGCGCGAGAACCCGTTGACGACTCTCATCTGC
>NZ_JBEOOU010000180.1:0-275 GCF_040309405.1 Psychrobacter sp. W2-37-MNA-CIBAN-0211 | reverse complement strand
GCCGCGATGTCCGTCGAAACCGGCCATCAGCGTGCCGACGACCCGCGCGCCGCTGGTCGCGACGAAGAACAGTTCCGGCTGGGTCGCGAGCTTCAGCTCGATCGATCGCAGCGGATCGCGGTGCGGCGGCGCACCGGCTTCGTCGTAGTGCGGGAACGCGTCGCGCCATACCGCGAGCACGGCATCGGTGTCGGCGCGTTCGAACGGGCGGATAGCGACAGCATCGGCGGCGGCATCCATCGCGGCGGTCTCCTTACAGCGTGTCGAGGATCGAC
>NZ_JBEOOU010000179.1:0-275 GCF_040309405.1 Psychrobacter sp. W2-37-MNA-CIBAN-0211 | reverse complement strand
CTCGTGGTCAAGGACGGCGTGGACCCTTATGACGCTGTGGTTTAAATGCTGAACCGCTTCCAGGGCTGGCGTGAACGTGGCTGGACGCCTGTCGAGGCCGAGGTTTACGCCCAGGCCTGGCAGCGTTTCGGCGGCAGCGTGGCGACTCATCCGCAGGTTGTCGAGCGGCTGGCGAACCTGGCGCAGATTCCGGTGCGTTACCTGGGCTGGGAGCAGGACGGTGAACTCAAGGGGGCGATTGCCACCTGGGGGCGCGACCTGGCCCTGTCCAAGGA
>NZ_JBEOOU010000178.1:0-275 GCF_040309405.1 Psychrobacter sp. W2-37-MNA-CIBAN-0211 | reverse complement strand
GGTGTCGCTGGTGGGCACCTTTGCGGTGATGTACCTGTACGGCTTTTCGTTGAACAATTTCTCGCTGATGGCGCTGATCCTCGCCACCGGGCTGGTGGTGGACGATGCGATCGTGGTGCTGGAGAACATTTCCCGGCACATCGACGAGGGCGTGCCACCCATGAAAGCCGCCTACCTGGGCGCTCAGGAAGTCGGCTTTACCTTGCTGTCGATGAACGTGTCGTTGGTGGCGGTGTTCCTGTCCATTCTGTTTATGGGAGGGATCGTCACCAACC
>NZ_JBEOOU010000177.1:0-275 GCF_040309405.1 Psychrobacter sp. W2-37-MNA-CIBAN-0211 | reverse complement strand
ACTTGATGCCGACCGGATCGTTGTTGATCCCGAGCGTGCAGGCCGCTTCGCACGGCGCCGGGCAGATGCGGCCCGTGAATTCCGGGAAGTTGTTGGTCGAGTGCAGGACTTCGATCGCCTGCTGCCAGTCCTGGCGGTAAACGAGATCGTTGAAGTCCGGGATGATGTTGTTGACCGGGCAGCCGTTGTTGCAGAACGGGATGCCGCAATCCATGCAGCGCGCGCCCTGGACCTTCGCGTCCGCGTCGGTCAGCGCCGCGACGAATTCCTTGTAG
>NZ_JBEOOU010000176.1:0-275 GCF_040309405.1 Psychrobacter sp. W2-37-MNA-CIBAN-0211 | reverse complement strand
GGCATACATCGCCATATTGCCGTTGATCACGTGATAGCCTAAGATTTTGGTTAACAGTGGCTTATTAGCAAATAACTGAGCTTTGGTCATTTTGGTTTCGGCCAATGCTTGCATAAACGCGGCATTGGTTGGAGCAAATATCGTATAGTTGGCATTAGGGTCAGACAATGCACTCGCAAGGCCTGCCGCTTGTACTGCTTCAACTAATAGCGAGAAGTCCGGGTTGCTCTGGGCAATTTGTACCACATTCATTTTTGCCATAGATTGACTATGCA
>NZ_JBEOOU010000175.1:0-275 GCF_040309405.1 Psychrobacter sp. W2-37-MNA-CIBAN-0211 | reverse complement strand
ACTCGACACGGGTGTCATTGTGTTTACCCCGAGCCAAAATTCGACCAAAGACATTGTACTATCCAGTGCTATCCACGGTAATGAAACCGCGCCAATTGAAATGTGTAATCAACTTATTCATGATTTGTTGAGTGAGAAAATCATCGCTAAACAGCGGTGTTTATTCTTAATAGGTAATCCTGCGGCCATCATTAATCAAACCCGTTTTATTGACGAAAACATGAACCGTCTGTTCAGTGGTGCGCACTCAAAAGGTGAGGGTTTAACTCATCCAG
>NZ_JBEOOU010000174.1:0-275 GCF_040309405.1 Psychrobacter sp. W2-37-MNA-CIBAN-0211 | reverse complement strand
CCCTTATTGTGAATGGAAATGCCCACTGCATAACTACATTCCAAACTGGTTAAAACTGGCAGAAGAAGGTCGTATTATGGAAGCGGCAGACTTGGTACATGAGACCAATACTCTGCCTGAAATTTGTGGACGAGTGTGTCCACAAGACCGTTTATGTGAAGGTGCCTGTACCTTAAACGATGACTTTGGTGCAGTCACTATTGGTAGTGTTGAAAAATACATTACCGATACCGCTATCTCACAAGGATGGCGCCCCGACATGACCAAGGTGACAC
>NZ_JBEOOU010000173.1:0-276 GCF_040309405.1 Psychrobacter sp. W2-37-MNA-CIBAN-0211 | reverse complement strand
ACTCTAAACTGTGATTACTCTAACTTTTCAATTCATTTTCGCTCAAATTGAAAAGATTTGCTGACTATTCATATACGAGTACCTTTGAACTATTTTGCGAACCAACGATATAGTGGCACGAATAAGATTGCGAAATACCAACCGTAAAGATACGATTCTACAAGCCCAATTAGAAAACCTGTCCACGTCAACCACTCAAAGCCAGGTAGTAGAGGCGCCCAAGCTTCATGCATACTTATCTGTTCGGGTGCAAGTAAGCCAAAGCCTATGCATAAC
>NZ_JBEOOU010000172.1:0-276 GCF_040309405.1 Psychrobacter sp. W2-37-MNA-CIBAN-0211 | reverse complement strand
CTGCTGAAGGTTATGATCTAGTTACCCCAATTTATGAAACTATGCCTGGTTGGAGTGAAAACACTTTCGGTGCCACAACCATCGAGCAATTACCTGCCGCGGCAATTAATTATATCAAGCGTCTCGAAGTGTTATTAGAAACGCCCATTGATATTATCTCTACCGGTCCGGATAGAAATGAAACCATGATTTTGGTGAGTCCGTTCAAGTAAACTAAAAAGGCCGCGATAAGCGGCCTTTTTAATGAGTGCGATTAACTGTCGTAGCAGTTTCTAC
>NZ_JBEOOU010000171.1:0-276 GCF_040309405.1 Psychrobacter sp. W2-37-MNA-CIBAN-0211 | reverse complement strand
AAATAACGGAGTATTGTTTTTTTTAGCGTGCAATATATTTTTTGCTACCGGAATAAAAAACTGTTCACACTGCTGTTGATAGCTTATTGGTACTTGATGTTTTGCTAAAAAATCACTGATATCCATATTTCTATTGCGCCTTTATTTTAGCTAAAAAAATAGCGCATATATATGCGCTATTAGGTTAGTTTAACTTATCTATAAATTTAAGCTGCGTTTTTCTTCTCGGCTTTTGGTAACACTAAGTTTAGCACTATGCCTAAAATAGCGCAGAGG
>NZ_JBEOOU010000170.1:0-276 GCF_040309405.1 Psychrobacter sp. W2-37-MNA-CIBAN-0211 | reverse complement strand
GTACTAAAATGGGGCTTAAAAGGTTTGGATGCCCGCTCTAAAGCCATTGATCAAGAAAGATTATTAGACAATGCTCTTGATCCTTATGCTTTTGTAAAAAATGCCTATTTACAGCATATGGATTACAAAGTTTTTGATGGTGATGTTCCATCATCTCAAGCAGATGATGAGTTACTTGATGAGTATTTAGATGAGCTTGAATAGTCGAGGCATACAGGCTCCTCGACAGTTATGTCTGCGGGGGTGTTGTATGTCTGTGAGGTTGTTGTATGGCAC
>NZ_JBEOOU010000169.1:0-276 GCF_040309405.1 Psychrobacter sp. W2-37-MNA-CIBAN-0211 | reverse complement strand
ACCCGAGTGTTTGTTGGCCCTGAAGTTTCAGAAGAAAAACTTAAAGCTCGTCAGCAACCTATATTCAAATTAACCGGATTAAAAGGCAAAATCGTAGCCTATAATCCACAGGAACAATAACCTCTTCAGACGGTATTTTGCATGCGTGATTAATATTTACAATTTGATTGTTCTTAATCACGCAAGAATAATTTGTGCAATCAGAGGTGAGAAACATCTCTGTCTCTGTTAGAATCCCGCCGTCTTGAACCCTATACCGGATCCCCATCTCCATGG
>NZ_JBEOOU010000168.1:0-276 GCF_040309405.1 Psychrobacter sp. W2-37-MNA-CIBAN-0211 | reverse complement strand
CGATGATTGTCTGTAAATCTGGCGCAAATGAATAGCCAAACAGGTTATCAAAGCTGTCGAGGTTTTCGACCACAATAAGATTAGCGATATTCAGTCGCTGGCAAAGTGCTAGTGCACTATCGACTTTTAATCGCAGTGAACAATTATGCATCATCATTAAGTCGACCGCTGGATCAGCCACTAGGGCTTGAGCAATCCTAGAGGAAAGTTTGATTAATACGTAATCGGCTTCTGGGCTGATATTTGCGTATTTTTCATTGGCACTGTGGTGTGACA
>NZ_JBEOOU010000167.1:0-276 GCF_040309405.1 Psychrobacter sp. W2-37-MNA-CIBAN-0211 | reverse complement strand
CACCTATTATCGTATGATGATATTGTAATTTTGGTCGAACATATTAAAATGATTCTACAAAAAGCGATAGAACTGGGCGGATCGACCTTACGAGACTTCACGGTCGCTAGCGGACAAACCGGATATTTCCAACAGACATTAAATGTCTACGGTCGACAAGGTGAAGATTGTCCGAACTGCGCCGCTATTCTTGATAATATCAAGCTCAATGGGCGCGCGAGTGTCTTTTGCCCTGAGTGTCAACCGCTACCAAAGCCAAATCGTTAGCTACATGAC
>NZ_JBEOOU010000166.1:0-276 GCF_040309405.1 Psychrobacter sp. W2-37-MNA-CIBAN-0211 | reverse complement strand
CCTGTTGAAAGCGCCGTACAAGATGTACTGGTGCGCCCAGTAAAATTGTTTGATGTGACACAGTCATCAGGCAATACCATTCGTCAGTTTCCTGCAAGAGTCGAAGCAAATAGCCGTGCAGAATTATCATTTAGGATTTCAGGCCAACTTGTTAGACTGGATCTTGTTGAAGGCCAACATGTTAAACAAGGTTTTTTACTGGCTCAATTAGACGATCGCGATGCGCATAATAATTTAATGACTCGTGAGGCCGAGTATGACTTGTTGCTCGCAGAC
>NZ_JBEOOU010000165.1:0-276 GCF_040309405.1 Psychrobacter sp. W2-37-MNA-CIBAN-0211 | reverse complement strand
ATACAACAGTGTGGGCACCAGGTAAAACTTATTCCACCTCAACATGTAAAAGCCTTTTTAATTGGCAACAAAAATGACTATAACGACGCCTTAGCCATTGCTGTCGCGGCTAACCAGCCACATATTAAAAGTGTGGGAATAAAGTCGATAGAGCAACAAGATAATCAAGCACAGCATAAAGCACGCGAGTTGGCGGTTAGGCAAAGAACGGCATTATGCAACCAAATAAGAGGATTAATCGCTGAATACGGTATTGCGTTAACCCAAGGTGTAAAC
>NZ_JBEOOU010000164.1:0-276 GCF_040309405.1 Psychrobacter sp. W2-37-MNA-CIBAN-0211 | reverse complement strand
CCTTAATGGCGGGTGCGGTGATGTCTGGTGCATTATTTGGAGACAACTTATCGATTATTTCTGATACCACGATTGCGGCAACACGTACTCAAGGTTGTGAAATGAAAGACAAGTTCCGTGAAAACTTAGTATTTTCGATACCGGCGGCGATCCTCACCTTGATTGCTTTTTCGATTGTCGGTCAAGGACAAGCGGATATTGCAGCTCAGGACATCGAAATATTAAAAGTATTACCGTATTTAACCATTCTGGTGCTAGCTGTGATCGGTTTAAACG
>NZ_JBEOOU010000163.1:0-276 GCF_040309405.1 Psychrobacter sp. W2-37-MNA-CIBAN-0211 | reverse complement strand
AAATAGAATACGTCACCAGGATAAGCTTCACGGCCTGGTGGACGGCGTAATAGCAGTGAGATTTGACGATATGCAACGGCTTGTTTTGATAAGTCATCAAATACAATCAATGCATCTTCGCCACGGTCACGAAAGTATTCGCCCATCGTACAACCTGAGTACGGTGCAATATACTGGAGTGCTGCTGGCTCTGAAGCTGAAGCAACCACTACTGTGGTGTATTCAAGCGCGCCAGTTTGCTCAAGCTTACGCACCACGTTAGCAATAGTAGAGCGT
>NZ_JBEOOU010000162.1:0-276 GCF_040309405.1 Psychrobacter sp. W2-37-MNA-CIBAN-0211 | reverse complement strand
CGTCAAACCTTACCACCAAAGCAAGCAGCCGATATACTCACCGCCGGCCAACAAGTGTGGATCCGCCATAATGGTAAGCATTGGCAATTGTCACAAATCCCAATAGTCTCGAGTGCAACCGTCTCACTTGAACCTCATGACGGCGCAATCAAAACCCTCGTGGGTGGATTTAGCTTTCGCAAAAGTCAATTCAATCGAGTAACCCAAGCTAAACGCCAATTAGGTTCCAATATTAAGCCTTTTATTTATGCTGCGGCATTAGAAAAAGACTATACC
>NZ_JBEOOU010000161.1:0-277 GCF_040309405.1 Psychrobacter sp. W2-37-MNA-CIBAN-0211 | reverse complement strand
ACATCCAATAGTCAGCGATATGCCATTATATTTTAAACCGACTTAGTTGCTGTTTTAGCATATGGACTTCATGATCTAATCGGTCTCTTTCATCAAGTAATTGTAAAATTAAACCAATGCCACCCCAGTCGAGTGCCAGATCACGTTGAATGCGCGTGGCTTTTTTAACTTGATGTAAATTCTCGACACTAAATTGCCATGTTTCTATCACCTCGCCCTGCAATGGAATCGCAATACTGTGCTCCACAAGTTCAAGTAGTAAGGCTGAGCTGATATC
>NZ_JBEOOU010000160.1:0-277 GCF_040309405.1 Psychrobacter sp. W2-37-MNA-CIBAN-0211 | reverse complement strand
AATCAACACCATAAATTCAAAGCATATGAGAGCGCTTTGTAATTCTGCTTTTCTTACAACAAGTCACTAAATGGTCGTGTAAGTCATTTGACGTTGAGGGCTTTAGTGGCTTGCACTACATCGATACTGTGACCCGTCCAACGCTCAAAACTTAAGGCGGCTTGACCGATAAGCATGCCGTAGCCGTCTGATATTTGCGCACCACGTGCCGCGAAATGCTCCAAGAACGGTAGCGTGCGACCGTACATCATGTCGTAAGCATAGTGACCGTGTAGGG
>NZ_JBEOOU010000159.1:0-277 GCF_040309405.1 Psychrobacter sp. W2-37-MNA-CIBAN-0211 | reverse complement strand
GCATTGGGCTCAGTGCCAGAACCACCACCATTAATTGAGTCGTCAAATAATGTCGGGTCATAAGCAACGATTGCAGCAATCACTTCTGCACGTTCTAAGCCGCTTAAATCCACGCCCATTTCTGCTGCTGCAAAAGCTACTAATGTTTTAGTCGCGGTTTTTTTATCGTATTTAGCCATGGTTAACTCCAATTTTTAGCCAAAAAAAGGCCCCCACAATTGGGAGCCTTATTCATTTTCTACTGATTAAGTTGGGTCAACAGACGCAGCAACTTCAC
>NZ_JBEOOU010000158.1:0-277 GCF_040309405.1 Psychrobacter sp. W2-37-MNA-CIBAN-0211 | reverse complement strand
CAGTTAGCAGCAAAGACATGTTTTAATCCTTTAAAAGGTATAACGCCGCAGTAATTTGCCATAATCGGTTTAAGCCATACAATTATGGAACCATTTTTGGCCATAATAAGTGCAGCGAATACACAAAAAATGCTAGAGATTTAAGCCAGGTTTTATGTTTATTATTGCTCAAGAGCCTGATGAAATGCTTTTATGAAAACATCATAGTCTTCAAACTGGGGCATATGACCCAACCCATCCAACTCAATCAGTTTTGAACCTTTAATCAATTTCTGAG
>NZ_JBEOOU010000157.1:0-277 GCF_040309405.1 Psychrobacter sp. W2-37-MNA-CIBAN-0211 | reverse complement strand
AACATAAGCATCCCAATCTAAATCAGCGCCAAATACCGTTAAGTCTTCACGACATTCAATTATAAAAGCTTCTAAGTTAGCTGCGGTTGTTAGCTCCACTTTAGACTTAAACTGGAAAACATTAGGCATGATCAACACCTCTCTGCTCATTAAGTTCAGCATGACGCTTTTCACAGCGCATAATAACATCAGCTACAGCAACGATGCTCCTATCCAGTATTGCTGCTACCTCTATATCACCAGTAATATCTTTGATTCGCTCTCGTTCATCCAGTAA
>NZ_JBEOOU010000156.1:0-277 GCF_040309405.1 Psychrobacter sp. W2-37-MNA-CIBAN-0211 | reverse complement strand
ACTTAGAAGGGGATGGTTGGTCTACTGTTGGGCAGACAACTTCAGGTGGCGAGACGTATGATGTCTGGCAGTCAGTTAATGATACTTCGACACAGATCTACATCGATCCCAATGTCAACGTTATCTAATATGAGTTGATCACTACTATTTAATTATTTTATGGCTCTAACAAAAGCACCTTCATAACTGAAGGTGCTTTTTTAGTCGCTCATTTAGTCGCTCATGAAGAGGTCATCAGTCATCATCGATAAATATACAGAGCTAGCAAGCTAAATAG
>NZ_JBEOOU010000155.1:0-277 GCF_040309405.1 Psychrobacter sp. W2-37-MNA-CIBAN-0211 | reverse complement strand
AATCAGTCTCAACCTCTGACACTTTATTACCGTCAATATGAGTATTAACCATGGTTGTTGAGTACTCCATTAAAAGCGATTTAAGCTTAGCCAACTCAACCGGTTTAGTTAAAAAATCATTCATACCGGCATCGTAACAAGCATCGATATTGTCTTTAATAATGTTAGCTGTAATCGCAACAATGGCTAAATCTTTAAAGCGGTTATCTGCTCGAATCCTTTTCGCCAGGCCTAAACCATCTAAAATTGGCATTTGAATATCGGTTAACAGTATATC
>NZ_JBEOOU010000154.1:0-277 GCF_040309405.1 Psychrobacter sp. W2-37-MNA-CIBAN-0211 | reverse complement strand
GCTATGGTTTCTTTCGTGTGCAAATGAATCACACAATGCGCATCGTCGCGTACTTCGTGAATTGCGCTATGAATAGTAAAGCCAGCTGGATTAATATTAAATGGCGTGTCGTCAATAATATTGCCGCTTAAATCTACTTTAACTAAGTTAGAAGCGCTGATTTCATCAAAGGTTAAACCAAAGGCGTTCACTAAGTAATGATCACTGCCCGGTATCCGCGCCGATAAATGCGTGTAAATTAAATCGCCCCAACGAAAATGATCCACCAACCTATAAC
>NZ_JBEOOU010000153.1:0-277 GCF_040309405.1 Psychrobacter sp. W2-37-MNA-CIBAN-0211 | reverse complement strand
ATGTGGTTATGATAAGTATCTGCAAGCAGGGCTTAGGTTAGCTTAAGTTGTAAACAGAGGTAGAATAATGGTCGATAACAAAAATAACGGTGACAGCGGCAAATTGCTGTACTGCTCTTTTTGAGGAAAAAGTCAGCATGAAGTGAGAAAACTCATTGCTGGTCCATCAGTTTATGTATGTGATGAGTGTGTTGATTTGTGTAACGACATCATCCGTGAAGAAATCAAAGAGATTTCTCCTAAGCGTGATGAAGACAAGTTGCCGACACCCCATGAG
>NZ_JBEOOU010000152.1:0-277 GCF_040309405.1 Psychrobacter sp. W2-37-MNA-CIBAN-0211 | reverse complement strand
CTGATTTAGTTGAATATGCCGAAGGCGATATCGCTAAAGTATTTGGCTCAGATTACGCCATTATCGACAGTTACTCGCGCCGAGTTCGCTTACCGACAACAGATTATTTATTGGTGTCACGCGTCACTAAACTCGATGCCACCATGAATCAATACAAACCGTGTTCAATGACTACAGAATACGACATCCCCGTCGATGCGCCGTATTTAGTGGATGGTCAAATCCCTTGGGCTGTCGCGGTAGAATCGGGCCAGTGCGATTTAATGTTGATCAGTTA
>NZ_JBEOOU010000151.1:0-278 GCF_040309405.1 Psychrobacter sp. W2-37-MNA-CIBAN-0211 | reverse complement strand
GACTCATTGTGAAGTCGTGTACACAAAATCCATATTCTGTGACATGAGCAGCAGCTTGCTCAAGGGTATTAAACTCTTGAGCAGTGACTGGAAGATGATTTTCCACTTTACCTAAAGGGCCAAAAAGCGCTTTCGAGGGATCAATCCTCTCTGCCATAGCGACCATTTCATAGTCAGCCATGTGGTTATAGGTGCGATTTTGTTTTACATCCGCTCTACCAGACCATTTAGCTATTTCAAGGTTGGATAAACCACCCCGCTGTGCAATAGTATTGAGC
>NZ_JBEOOU010000150.1:0-278 GCF_040309405.1 Psychrobacter sp. W2-37-MNA-CIBAN-0211 | reverse complement strand
GAGCAGCACCTTGTCGCAAAACGCCGCCCATTCGCGCTCGTTCTGCAAGCCGAGCATCACCGTGCCGCCGCCCCCGGTGGGAAACGGCCCGTAAGGGTAAATCGTCGAATGCGCGGCACCCGCACGCGGTGGCGGCGGCGCGCCGTCGAAGGCGTAGTACATCGGGTAGCCCATCCACTCCACCAGGCTTTCAAGCATGCTCACATCGATGCGGCTGCCCTGGCCGGTTTTGCCGCGCAGCAGCAGCGCCGACAGAATGCCGCTGTAGGCGTACATCC
>NZ_JBEOOU010000149.1:0-278 GCF_040309405.1 Psychrobacter sp. W2-37-MNA-CIBAN-0211 | reverse complement strand
CTCTAAAGCTTGCTTGCTTTTTAACTGCAGCGCCTTGCTCAAACTCTAAAGTGACCTTACTGGCTTTTTCGCCCTGCCAACTTTTATCTGACTTTATATTGAATAAATTATTTGAGCTATTGCCATCACCTTTACTGATAATATGTTTACCCCAGCCAGTTTCTAATGCTGCTTGCGCAACCATAACCGCCGGATTTAAACCAATTTTTTTAGCCGCTGTTTTTGCGTGTTCCCACACTGTACTTACAAATTCCTCAGCATTTTCAAATGTGCCAGAC
>NZ_JBEOOU010000148.1:0-278 GCF_040309405.1 Psychrobacter sp. W2-37-MNA-CIBAN-0211 | reverse complement strand
CCTTTTGGCTTACTCGTAATGGCGCAAGCGTACAAGTTTATCAAACGGGCGATGATATTGAATACACCAAAAATGGCGAAGCGAAAGCAGCTGCTAAAGAAGAGACGTCCGAAAATGATTTTTTAAATGTTGATTTCTATGATGAACCAGACCTTGATTTAGACGAGTTGAATTTTGGCTTAGGATGTAATGGACGGGTACATGTTTTGTTTGAGCGCTTAACGACAGCGACGGCGCTTTTGAATGTTATTGGTCAAGTTCGAGGTACGCAGCAACCC
>NZ_JBEOOU010000147.1:0-278 GCF_040309405.1 Psychrobacter sp. W2-37-MNA-CIBAN-0211 | reverse complement strand
CATTCATATTGCGCTGGATTCCTGCGTGAGTCTCGCACAAGGATAGCGTAGACAGGTGCGGTGACTGACGTCACAGCGATCCACGCTAAGACTAGCGCGAGCGGCAAAAAGTGCCCTGAGAATGGCACCCAAATTTACCCGGACCTGTTCAATAGCGCCCAAGACCCGCTGCCTCCGGGCATCGTCGTAGGGTTCACTGATAAACAATCCGAATACCCCCCTGTTTAATGGATAGTCTGGTTATGACCGCATCACCCGACTTTGGTGCATTCACACAC
>NZ_JBEOOU010000146.1:0-278 GCF_040309405.1 Psychrobacter sp. W2-37-MNA-CIBAN-0211 | reverse complement strand
ATTCTTAATGGCTTGCTGCTGTTCGGTCTGCCGCGCTGGGGCAGTGATGTCATCCCGCTGGCCGAAGCCCTGTGGTGGTTGGACGTCGCCATGTCCCTGGCCTGTGGTGTGCTGATCCCGTTCATGATGTTTACCCGCCAGGAGCACAGCATCGACCAGATGACCGCCGTCTGGCTGTTGCCCGTGGTGGCGGCCGAAGTGGCGGCGGCCAGCGGTGGCTTGCTCGCGCCGCATTTGGCCGATGCCCATTCGCAGCTGGTGATGCTGGTGACCAGCTA
>NZ_JBEOOU010000145.1:0-278 GCF_040309405.1 Psychrobacter sp. W2-37-MNA-CIBAN-0211 | reverse complement strand
GTACACGTGTTACTGATTATTTTTGCGAGCATTTATTGGAAAGTCGATGTTGGTGGTTTACTCGATATTCCGCTAACCGATGCCGCAAGTCGCAATCAAGCTAAGCCTTTACCCCCACTTAAAAGTTACCTCATCACCCAAGCCGAGTATGACAAATTGGTTGAGCGAGCTAATCTCAAATCGAATGCAACCAATAATACGGCAATAATAGATGTACCTGTTACTGAGGTTATCAATAATGATGTGGTACAAGCGCCTGAAAAGGCAATGTCTAGCAC
>NZ_JBEOOU010000144.1:0-278 GCF_040309405.1 Psychrobacter sp. W2-37-MNA-CIBAN-0211 | reverse complement strand
GTCTCAGACTCACCCGATAGTATTCTGACAGGTAACGCTCTGAAAATGGCGTATCAGACGAGACTCAAACCAAGTGGTGTGTTATTTCACTCAGATCAGGGCACGCATTACACCAGTAAGAAATTTGCTGAATCAATCGATGACTGCGACGGTATGACACAGAGTATGAGCCGTCGTGGAAATTGTTGGGATAACGCCCCAACTGAGCGCTTCTTTAGAAGCTTTAAAACAGAATGGATGCCAAAGGGCGGTTATGAGAATATCGCTGAGGCTAAAAG
>NZ_JBEOOU010000143.1:0-278 GCF_040309405.1 Psychrobacter sp. W2-37-MNA-CIBAN-0211 | reverse complement strand
GAGTGTGACTGAGTTTATTGAGGGTAAAAAAGCATCCCCCACTATTAAGCTGATTGATTGGCATAATATTGATAACAATGCGTTTCATTGTACCGAAGAATTAGTAGTACAAAATGCCGAAGGTACAGGTAACCGTAGGCCTGACATTGTGTGTTTTGTAAATGGTTTGCCGTTAGTTGTGATTGAGGCGAAACGCCCCGATTCGAACAAAGAAGGTAAATCAACCAATGCAGAGGCGATTTCTCAACATATTCGTAATCAAAAGCAGGATGAAATAC
>NZ_JBEOOU010000142.1:0-278 GCF_040309405.1 Psychrobacter sp. W2-37-MNA-CIBAN-0211 | reverse complement strand
AACCAGTAGTGATGCATTATTGAGTATCTTAGATGATGTCCTGACCTATTCTCGTTTTGAAGCCGGTAAAATAAATATTGTTAATGAACCTTTTAAGCTTGATCGTTGCCTTGAAGAAGCGATTGATATCGTATCTGGCCCAGCTTTAGAAAAAGGCTTATCAGTTATCTTAAATATTATGCCAACAGTGCCGCTAGCTATCATTGGTGATAAAGCCCGTATCAGGCAAATATTAATTAATTTATTGGCCAATGCCGTTAAGTTTACCCCCCAAGGGG
>NZ_JBEOOU010000141.1:0-279 GCF_040309405.1 Psychrobacter sp. W2-37-MNA-CIBAN-0211 | reverse complement strand
AAATATAACCTACGTCATAACTTACGTTTTCATTAATAGCGCCGCCAAAACCTGCGTATAAATCTAGTTCGTAGGTCATTTCATCGGCCCAAGACGCATTTGACGCCCAGGTACCCGCATAAAAGCCAGATTCATTAGCGTAATCAATACCACCAGAGACAGCTGCATCGCCCCCAGTTTGCTCTTGTCCGCGCCATAAGTAGTTAGAAGTAGCTGCTGCATTGGCTGTTACTTCGGCAAAGGCCGTTGTTGATGCCATTCCTGTTAATGCCAATGCAC
>NZ_JBEOOU010000140.1:0-279 GCF_040309405.1 Psychrobacter sp. W2-37-MNA-CIBAN-0211 | reverse complement strand
ACCCTGCAACGGCGCAGTGGGCAACGACGAATCGCCCAGCACAAAGCGCACGTCGGCCATCGCCACGCCACTGGCCTGGGCGGCGATCTGGGTCATCACGGTATAGGTGCCGGTGCCAATGTCGGTGGTGGCGCTGCTGACGGTGAGCGTGCCCTCGGCATCGAGGCGCGCCTTGGCGCTGGCCTTCATCTGCATGGCTTCCCACACGCCGCCGGCCATGCCCCAGCCGATCAACTGGCGGCCGTCGCGCATGCTGCGCGGTTCCGGGTTGCGCTGGCT
>NZ_JBEOOU010000139.1:0-278 GCF_040309405.1 Psychrobacter sp. W2-37-MNA-CIBAN-0211 | reverse complement strand
CTGTAGAGGGCAGGGCTACGCACCAGCAACGAGTATGGACAGTGGAACTCAGATAGGTATCGATGAAGGAGGTCAGCTGGGAGGGCGGTACGTTAAATTGTAAAGCCCAAGTCTGGGCCACTTCAATCTGCCGGTCTGAGAACTTCTCCAGCTTCGGCGCTAAGATGCGCAGTCCCAACACCGATTGTCTTTTCTGTTCGCTCACCCGTGACCTCCTCCGCTATTCGCAGAGGAATGTCAGGTATAGGAATGGTGGGCTTCTAGGGTTAATGCGTAAC
>NZ_JBEOOU010000138.1:0-279 GCF_040309405.1 Psychrobacter sp. W2-37-MNA-CIBAN-0211 | reverse complement strand
CATTAATACATCGAGTAGTTTGGTCACTGTTTCGCGAACGGCTAAAGAAGTTTGCAGTACTTTGGTGGCTATTCTTCCTGCAAATTCATTTTGATAAAAGCTAACACTTTGGCGCAGTAAATAACGATGCGCTAACCAGCGAATCGACATAGGGTAATTGCCAAGCAATGCTTGGTGCAAAATAGCAGAATGAAAAAATACGACTACGGGCAATACTAATAGCAGCATGACAGCCATTTTAATAAGCTCTGACTTTTGCTCTACAAACAAGGTTTCGGG
>NZ_JBEOOU010000137.1:0-280 GCF_040309405.1 Psychrobacter sp. W2-37-MNA-CIBAN-0211 | reverse complement strand
GTGTAGTTCTCTGGAAGACCAGTCGCATCCCAAACATATGCTTGCTTGGTTAGAACGTCAACAACACCAACAAACTCATCTTCTCTACCGATTGGTAAAGTCATGATTAATGGAGTTGCACCAAGTACTTTTTGTACTTGATTAGTTACACGGAAGAAATCAGCACCCATACGGTCTAATTTGTTTACGAAAATAACACGTGCTACACCTGACTCATTCGCATAACGCCAGTTAGTTTCTGATTGTGGTTCAACACCACCAGAGCCACAGAATACACCGA
>NZ_JBEOOU010000136.1:0-280 GCF_040309405.1 Psychrobacter sp. W2-37-MNA-CIBAN-0211 | reverse complement strand
GCCGTGGGACGATCACGACCTGCTGCTGACCATCGAGCAGGCGCTGGAGCAGCGCCGTCTGCGTCGCGAAGCGGCGCGGCTGGCGGCCCTCACCGAAGCGCAGAACGACGCGCTGCGCCGGTTCAATACCGACCTCGAAACGCAGGTTCGCGCGCGCACCGAGGAGCTTGGCCAGACCGTGATGTTTCTCGAAGCGGCGCAGAGCGACCTGAAAAGCAGTTTCACCGCGATGGTCCAGGTGTGCGCGAGCATGATCGAGCTGCGCTGCGGGGCCGCGAGC
>NZ_JBEOOU010000135.1:0-280 GCF_040309405.1 Psychrobacter sp. W2-37-MNA-CIBAN-0211 | reverse complement strand
AGGTGAAACAGCAGCTTTATTGTGCTCGAGATCACTTCGGGGTTAAGTCGCTGTTTTATTCTATGCAGTCTGGACGAGTTGTATTGTCAAATGAGCATAAAGCTTTGCTGGTGCCCGAGTTGGCCATTTCGCGTCAACTCTCCCATCAATGGCTGGCTGATACATTTATGCCAATTACTACGAATGAATTCCTTTCTCCTTTCAATGCTATTCAGTCTTTACCTGCGGCGCATCAGCTTGTAATAAATCAGCAAGGGCAAAGCTGTAAACCATATTGGTC
>NZ_JBEOOU010000134.1:0-280 GCF_040309405.1 Psychrobacter sp. W2-37-MNA-CIBAN-0211 | reverse complement strand
GTCATATCGTATCCCTTTTCAATCATTGAATGCTGACTATCAAGAACGGTTATCTAGCGGTATAAACGATAACGAGCGGTGACGAGCGATATCAAGCGGTGACAAGCTTAAAGCCTAGAAGCTAATTCGCTGCGCGGCTAGATTCTATAAAAGTTGAAAGACAACGTTCACCCGTTTCCACACCATCCGTTTGTTATCGCCCTCACTTGTTATCGCCTCTCATGGCTCTATTCGTAAGCGCAGCGTTCGCTTGTTATCGCCCGTCATAGCTCCATCAGTA
>NZ_JBEOOU010000133.1:0-280 GCF_040309405.1 Psychrobacter sp. W2-37-MNA-CIBAN-0211 | reverse complement strand
CCCATACGCTGAAGGCTTAAAAGGCCCATTAATGATTTACCATGGCATGGCCGATGACAACGTATTATTTACCCATGCCACTAAATTGTTTAAACAGCTGCAAGATAACAATCAACAGTTTGAAATGATGACTTACCCGGGCTCAAAACATAGCCTTCGCGGTAAACAAGTTCAAACTCATTTACATCAAACTATTACAAACTTCTTTAACCGTAATTTTAATACAAAGTAACTAAAACTGGGTTAATTATTCGACTAAAGGCTGATACAAGTATCAGCC
>NZ_JBEOOU010000132.1:0-280 GCF_040309405.1 Psychrobacter sp. W2-37-MNA-CIBAN-0211 | reverse complement strand
GCACCAGCCTTATAGTCATGAAGGTGCTATTATTTTTGTTAAACTTTGGCAGATGACAGTCGACGAGACTGAGCATGTCGCTATCAATACCAACGATGCAGCTAACTGGCAAGCACAAGGCGGTCGTGAGATTTGTCATTTATACTCAGATATAAGAGAAGAAGTGAGCTTGCAACGTATCAATGTAGGTGAGGTATTGTTTGCAGATGCCATCGCAGGAGGTGCTGAGATATTGGTGCTAGAGGGTACGCTGATAGACGCTGGACAAACCTATCAGAGC
>NZ_JBEOOU010000131.1:0-280 GCF_040309405.1 Psychrobacter sp. W2-37-MNA-CIBAN-0211 | reverse complement strand
CCTTGGCCTTGGTCGGGTTCTGCTCTGTGAGCTTGGTCACTTGCTTGGCGAGTTCTTCGCGCTTGGCGGTGGCCTCCTCGGGCGTGCAGGCCCAGGCGGGCAGGGCGCTTAGCAGCGTGGCGGCGAGAGTCAGCTTCATCAAGGTTTTCATGGTCGGACTTCCTTGGCAGTGATGTGCAGTTGAGGTGGCGAACCTCTGGAAAGTTCAGAGAAATGACGCCCGTCTGTTCGGTTGAACGGCCAGTGCCAGGACGTGTCACTCCCTTAGACGGGCTAACTC
>NZ_JBEOOU010000130.1:0-281 GCF_040309405.1 Psychrobacter sp. W2-37-MNA-CIBAN-0211 | reverse complement strand
GCATAAATGGCTGCGAGCACGCCATAATAAGGAAATATCGAATGATCTTTGGCACCAAAACCGCCGCCAATATAAGGCGAATGCACTACCAGATGCTTTACTTTTCCCGCTAATGGCCCAGATGACAGCATGTGTACGGCCATCTCTTGAAAGTCTTGTGGTGACTGCGAGGTGATAACCGTATGGAATGTCTGACTACTGGCATCAAACCAGCCGTTAAAGGCTTCTGGTTCCATCATCATCGGGTCGATGATCTGGGTGCGATATTCGCGCTCTAATAC
>NZ_JBEOOU010000129.1:0-281 GCF_040309405.1 Psychrobacter sp. W2-37-MNA-CIBAN-0211 | reverse complement strand
GTTGGTGAGTTATTAGCACAAAGTCCTGATGCAAGTGTGCTTTCAGATTTTAGATTCAATGGCTCAGTATTAGGTAAAGAATCCGGTGGATATATTGTTGTCACCAATGAAAAACCGAAACCTAAAAGAATAGGTATTGATGATGTTATTGAGTTTCCCCGCTTAAATGACAAAAAAGCGGCAGTGGGTGAGTATAATGCGCACCAATTAATGCTTGAAAAGGGCTACAAACCACTAGGCAACACTAATGGTAAATATGAGCCAGGGCAAACGGGTATAGA
>NZ_JBEOOU010000128.1:0-281 GCF_040309405.1 Psychrobacter sp. W2-37-MNA-CIBAN-0211 | reverse complement strand
ATTGAGGTCAGTGAGGATGCGGAAAAACTCTGGCTCTACTACCCGAGCGCGGTGGACAACACGGATGCCTACCTGCGCCCCAGCGTGCTGATCGAGTTTGGCGGCCGCAATGCGACCCTGCCGCAGGACAGGCTGGCCATCGTGCCGGACGTGGCCACGCATGTGCCGGAGCTGGCGTTTCCGAGTGCGGAGGTCGTCGTGCTGTCGCCCATGCGAACGTTCTGGGAGAAGGCGACGCTGATCCATGTCGAGTGCCATCGCCCGCAGATCCGTGCAGGTGC
>NZ_JBEOOU010000127.1:0-281 GCF_040309405.1 Psychrobacter sp. W2-37-MNA-CIBAN-0211 | reverse complement strand
CGTTAAGGATGATCATGAAAAAAACTAACCTTTTACGCAGCGCTTGCGCTATCGCTGTATCACTATCTCTTGCACCTATCGCCTTTGTTACACAAGCTGCTGATGCAGGTGCCGATGCAAAGGTTGAACGAATTGAAGTGACCGGTTCTCGTATCAAACGCACCGATATTGAAGGACCTTCACCAGTACAATCTTTGAATAAAGACGATATTGCTAACATGGGTTTTGACAACCTACAACAATTGCTAGAGCGGATGCCTGCAAACGGTTCTGGTGCATTC
>NZ_JBEOOU010000126.1:0-281 GCF_040309405.1 Psychrobacter sp. W2-37-MNA-CIBAN-0211 | reverse complement strand
GCTGCGAACCTGCGAAGGTAAGCGAATCACTTAAAGTGCGTCGTAGTCCGGATTGGAGTCTGCAACTCGACTCCATGAAGTCGGAATCGCTAGTAATCGCGTATCAGAATGACGCGGTGAATACGTTCCCGGGCCTTGTACACACCGCCCGTCACACCATGGGAGTGGGTTGCTCCAGAAGTAGATAGTCTAACCCTCGGGAGGACGTTTACCACGGAGTGATTCATGACTGGGGTGAAGTCGTAACAAGGTAGCCCTAGGGGAACCTGGGGCTGGATCAC
>NZ_JBEOOU010000125.1:0-282 GCF_040309405.1 Psychrobacter sp. W2-37-MNA-CIBAN-0211 | reverse complement strand
CAGTAGGGTCACCAATCTTACTAAACACAAACGAGCCACCACGATAAGCGATAAGCAATACCTGTGACGGTAACACTTCTAGGTTTGTCGGTGCGTCCGGTGTAATAGGTCCGGTAATTTGCGTGTATGTTGTGCCATCAAATCGAAAAGCTGGATTTTTACCATCCACACCAATAAGCTCAAGTCCCGCAGCACTACCGCTAAAGTTGGCTTGCTTGATAACTAATTGACCGCCTGGCGATAATGCCGGAGTAGTAACCTCATTCCACCCTGTAACCGTAC
>NZ_JBEOOU010000124.1:0-283 GCF_040309405.1 Psychrobacter sp. W2-37-MNA-CIBAN-0211 | reverse complement strand
ACTAACGCCTGCTTATTAACAACTCGATACATACACTCACTTTACCTTAGAGTAGTAATACATGCGTATTTCATACATTAGCTAAGCTTTAAGCTGATCACAGCTTACTTGAAAAACGATATCCCGCACCACGTACAGTTTGCACCAAACGGTCATGTCCAAGTGGGCCAATTGCTTTGCGCAGACGACGAATGTGCACATCAACCGTGCGATCTTCTACGTAAACATTAGTTCCCCATACATGATCAAGCAGTTGTTCACGGCTATAAACACGCTCTGGGTG
>NZ_JBEOOU010000123.1:0-283 GCF_040309405.1 Psychrobacter sp. W2-37-MNA-CIBAN-0211 | reverse complement strand
GACAGGATCATAGACAACGCCATGTTGAGTCACGCCTTTATGCTGTACCGCGATAGACACACAAAACTGCGGCACGCCATGAACGAAGTTTTTGGTGCCATCTAGCGGATCGATAATCCAGCACCAGTCAGCATCTTCACCGCGACCTTCTTGCATACCAAACTCTTCACCCAAGTACGAGTGATTTGGATAGCTGGCTTTTAGGGTTTCAATGGTCAGCTCTTCGCTAAAGCGATCAATACGCGTGACCAGTCCATCAAGCCCTTTCGACTCGATATCTAAT
>NZ_JBEOOU010000122.1:0-283 GCF_040309405.1 Psychrobacter sp. W2-37-MNA-CIBAN-0211 | reverse complement strand
CTGCTTGGGTAGCGGATTTGGCAGGCTATTCTCTGTTGGTAGCGGGTGTTGCAATAGGCTAAGCTGCTGCCATTTTGCTATGAAAAATGATTGAGTTTGTTGGCTGATACTCGGTAATAATCTGTCAAATACGAATAATAGCATCAGCAATACTGCGGCCTTGATAAGTACGCTAATTGCACGGCTGATAAACGTAGAATTTGGTTGTTCGTGATTGCCATCTGGTCGCATCGACATCTCTTTGTCTTGTTATTGCTTTCACTAATATTATATAGATATTACC
>NZ_JBEOOU010000121.1:0-283 GCF_040309405.1 Psychrobacter sp. W2-37-MNA-CIBAN-0211 | reverse complement strand
ACTCAATAGCGGCTTATAAAGCTGTTAAAAGTAATGATATAAACAGGGCGCTTAAGTAGCGCCTTTTTTTGTACTTAACAATAGCTGATGAGTGGTTTATATTGTTCTATAAGACCTATGATAATAAAAAATAAGCGAATAAGGATTATCCGATGACTAGCAATATTCTATCTAAAGGCTTGTTTAAAAGAGGATTCAGAGCAACGACGATAATGACCGGTGCGCTTGTTTTTATGTCAACATTGCCAGCTTTGGCTCAAACCTCAAATCAGCACTATCAGAT
>NZ_JBEOOU010000120.1:0-283 GCF_040309405.1 Psychrobacter sp. W2-37-MNA-CIBAN-0211 | reverse complement strand
GAAAAAGCCTGCCAGAAATAGCCGGGCATTACTACAATATTGTATTTAAAGGCTTTATGCTGATATTTACTGCCATGCTACTGTTTTTTGTAGGTGTAGTATTTATTATGAGCCCTGCGGGCTTATTAAGTAACCTTGATTTTTTTGAAGGTACAATGCTGGCAAATAACACCTTTTGGGTGTTGGCTATTTTAGCGTATTACTTTTTAGCGACCTTGCTACCAATTGATAAAATCATTACTAAGTTTTACCCAATTTTTGGCGCTTTAATGATTGTAATGAC
>NZ_JBEOOU010000119.1:0-284 GCF_040309405.1 Psychrobacter sp. W2-37-MNA-CIBAN-0211 | reverse complement strand
CACTAGTACTTGGTGATGACTGGCTAGAGCAGGCTTATAAAGCTTGTATTGAAATATCGGGTTTAGAAAGTGAAGAACCAAGTTTAAATGAGCAGCTATTAGCTGATATTCAAACCGTTTTTAATCTACATGGGACAGACAGACTTTTGAGTAAGAATTTGCTGGCAGGATTATGTAGAGACCCAGAGATGATCTGGTCGACTTTAAATCATGGTAAACCTATCACCCTACGGCAAATAGCTAAACGATTGAGTGGATTCAAAATTTCATCTAAAGATATGAGG
>NZ_JBEOOU010000118.1:0-284 GCF_040309405.1 Psychrobacter sp. W2-37-MNA-CIBAN-0211 | reverse complement strand
CGCCAAGCTTACAAGGTTGGGTTGTTAGCAAGTTACCGCGCCCCTGTTCCTGTCATGGTGATTGGCAATATTAGCGTGGGCGGTAGCGGCAAAACGCCATTAATTATTGCTCTGGTCGACTATCTCCAAGCACAAGGTATCAATGTTGGCGTGATCAGTCGCGGTTATGGTGGTGATAGCAGTCAGATGCCAGCCTTGGTCAATGCCGCCAGTCTACCCAGTGTGGTAGGGGATGAGCCTTGTTTAATTGTCAATATGACGGGTGTACCAATGGCGGTCTGCCC
>NZ_JBEOOU010000117.1:0-284 GCF_040309405.1 Psychrobacter sp. W2-37-MNA-CIBAN-0211 | reverse complement strand
GTGGGGGGTCATGCGCGTGACGCGCCGACATCATCACCCCCACGTCAAATCTGCTGAACCCGCCGAGCCGCGCAAGGCGACGGCGCATCACGCCTAGCCAGGCATGCAATTGAAGTCCTGGGTTGCGGCAATTTCCTTGCCGTGGCCGTCCTCAAGCGACGCGCGCACCGTGGTGCCCAGGCTCGACTCCACCAGGGTGTAGTGCTCACCCGCCTTGAAATGCTTGTACTCGATGCGGCCCTGGCAGTCCTGCTGGTTGTCGTCACCCGGCTCGTCTTCAAATA
>NZ_JBEOOU010000116.1:0-284 GCF_040309405.1 Psychrobacter sp. W2-37-MNA-CIBAN-0211 | reverse complement strand
CATTTTAGATATGGCACGAGAATCATTACCTGCAGCGCCATTTTACTTCCCTGAAGATTATGTGACTGATCGCTCGCAACGATTTATGGCATCAGAAATTGTCCGTGAAAAACTGATGCGTTTTCTAGGCGACGAACTGCCATATGATGCGACAGTAGAAATTGAACAGTTTAAAATGATGGAAAATGGTGTTTACCAAATCAACGCGTTGATTTTAGTTGAACGTGAAGGCCAAAAACGTATGGTCATTGGTAATAAAGGTGAGCGAATTCGGACTATTGCCA
>NZ_JBEOOU010000115.1:0-285 GCF_040309405.1 Psychrobacter sp. W2-37-MNA-CIBAN-0211 | reverse complement strand
CTATCAGGGCGGCCCGCTGGTGATCAATCTGTGGGCCACCTGGTGCCCGCCGTGCCGACGCGAAATGCCGGTGCTGGAAAACGCCCAGCGCATGCGCCCCGACGTGACCTTCCTGTTCGTCAACCAGGCCGAAAGCATGCAAAGCGTCAGCACCTACCTGGCCACCCAGGGCCTGAACCTGGACAACGTGCTGTTCGACGCCAGCGGCCGCCTCGGCCAGGCCGTGGGTTCCATGGCGCTGCCGACTACGCTGTTCTACCAAGCCGATGGGCGCCTGATCAACAG
>NZ_JBEOOU010000114.1:0-285 GCF_040309405.1 Psychrobacter sp. W2-37-MNA-CIBAN-0211 | reverse complement strand
CTACACGTGAGCAAATTTGCGAAGAACTCGAATAATAATATAGTAAGGATTAACCCTATGATAGATTTTCGCTCAGATACGGTAACTAAACCCTCTAAAGCTATGCGCGATATAATGTATAACGCCCCTGTAGGCGATGACGTATATGGCGATGATGAAAGTGTTAACCAACTAGAAGCATATGCATGTGAGCGCTTTGAATTTGCGGAGGCACTTTTTTGTAGCTCAGGTACTCAAGCTAACTTATTGGCGTTAATGGCACATTGTGAGCGCGGAGACGAATAC
>NZ_JBEOOU010000113.1:0-285 GCF_040309405.1 Psychrobacter sp. W2-37-MNA-CIBAN-0211 | reverse complement strand
ACCTTGTACTGTCATGCTTTGACCAGGCACACTAATGCTTGAGGTCGGCTTTAGCGCAATATGAGCCACAACAGGTTGACCGGATGAAATCCCCCCCAGAACTCCGCCAGCATGGTTCGACGCAAATCCTTGTGGTGACATTAAGTCGCGACCTTCAGAGCCTTTTTGAGTGACAACCCCAAAGCCATCACCCACTTCAACGCCCTTCACTGCATTAATGCCCATTAGTGCATGGGCAATGTCAGCATCGAGGCGATCAAATACTGGTTCACCTAACCCCACAGG
>NZ_JBEOOU010000112.1:0-285 GCF_040309405.1 Psychrobacter sp. W2-37-MNA-CIBAN-0211 | reverse complement strand
GTAAACAAGCGCTTGATCAGCTAAAAACACTACCAATGGTTGAAGATGTGTCATGGCTCGTGTTTAAAGAGTTCAACTTTTCGGTTGATAACGCAAAGTTAAGCAATGTCAGAAGTGCTATTTTTTCACCTAATATGGCCGACAATTTAGCGATTGACGTGCTAAAAAATAACAAAGTGTCTGGTGCGTGGATCACTGAAAAGTTTTGGCGAGAAACACTCAAAAGTGATGCCAATATTAAAGGAAAAATACTTTCCTATAAACGCCTTGAGCGAGGTATACAAA
>NZ_JBEOOU010000111.1:0-285 GCF_040309405.1 Psychrobacter sp. W2-37-MNA-CIBAN-0211 | reverse complement strand
ATCATCACTAATGTAATAATTATGGGCTAATTTAAAACGCAGCTCTTCACCTTCGTTATCCTTTGCCATCGGTGATATTATGCCATTGGTGCCAAAGTTAAAGGGTGTTAAACCATCATTGCTTGCCAAAGAGTTAGCTAGTTCATTTCGTTGTGCTTCACTCAATTGTAAGCCACTTGCTGTAGGGTCATTCACTAAATCGGCGCCTGATACTTCACCTGCAGTTAAACCGTTGACCGATTCACTGTTAAAAATACGAATAGGATGGCCGATAGAATCCACAGC
>NZ_JBEOOU010000110.1:0-285 GCF_040309405.1 Psychrobacter sp. W2-37-MNA-CIBAN-0211 | reverse complement strand
ATCGACAACATTAAAGACAGCTTCATAATTATTGCTGAATACAATCGCTCTGTGCAAGGGTTTTTAGTGGGCGGAGTTGAACGTATTGTAAATATGAATTGGGAAAAAATAATGCCACCGCCATCAGGTGCCGGACGTTATTCATATTTAACAGCAGTGACCGAAATCGAAAATGAATTAGTCGAAATTCTCGATGTAGAAAAAATTCTCAACGAAATTTGCCCAGTAAACACAGAAGTAAGTGCTGAAGTTGCACAAAGTGGCGATATTCAAAAAGATTTAGGC
>NZ_JBEOOU010000109.1:0-286 GCF_040309405.1 Psychrobacter sp. W2-37-MNA-CIBAN-0211 | reverse complement strand
CAATTGCCCATCTTGATTAGTATCAATTTGTAAAAAATTTTCGTGTAGAACGGCATCTTCACCTGCTTCGGCTTCACTTAATGTGCCGTTACTGTCTTTATCAAGCTCGTTAAAAGTCGCGTGAACGTCCATTGCGTGTGCGTTAGCGCCTAAAAAGCCTAAAGCCAGTAATGATGAAATTACTAAAATGCGTTTGTTCATAATTATTTCCTTATTGATTAAAGTTATTACTCCTACTACAAAAATGATGCCAAAAATAATTGTTGTTAATTTTCAAGTGTTTATA
>NZ_JBEOOU010000108.1:0-286 GCF_040309405.1 Psychrobacter sp. W2-37-MNA-CIBAN-0211 | reverse complement strand
CAACTGGTGCAAATGCTCGGGAATGCGAACCTTCTCATGCAGTTGCGCCACCCAACGTTACGCAACAAACCGAAGGGCATGACTGACTTTCTCGATGTGCTCATGCACCTGGAATGGGCCAGCCGTTGGTTTAAAGAAAACGGCAGCAGCCTGGCGTTGCTCAGATGCCAGCTATTGCTGGATCGCCAGGTCCAGGACCCGGTCATCAATCAGCTATTGAAGGAGTTCGCCCTCTATGACCAAGCGTCCCTTTCCAAAGCGTTGCAACCGCTTGATCTTCCTCAGC
>NZ_JBEOOU010000107.1:0-286 GCF_040309405.1 Psychrobacter sp. W2-37-MNA-CIBAN-0211 | reverse complement strand
ACATTGATCAAAGCCCCATTGGCCGCACACCACGCTCTAACCCGGCTACTTATACTGGTATTTTTACTGGTATTCGTGAATTATTTGCCGGTACGCAAGAGTCGCGCTCTCGTGGTTATAAAGTAGGTCGCTTTAGCTTTAACGTTAAAGGCGGACGCTGTGAAGCTTGCCAAGGCGATGGCGTAATTAAGGTAGAAATGCACTTTTTACCTGATGTGTACGTGCCGTGCGACGTATGTAAGGGTAAACGATATAATCGCGAAACCCTTGAAGTACTGTATAAGGG
>NZ_JBEOOU010000106.1:0-286 GCF_040309405.1 Psychrobacter sp. W2-37-MNA-CIBAN-0211 | reverse complement strand
AAATGCAATACAGCCTCCCCCGAAATCGTGGGGGGGTTTGGGGGGGCTCTGGCCCTTGACTGTTGGTTAAACATGGAGAGATCGGGATGGTTTTCTCGTCCAATGTGTTCCTGTTTCTGTTCTTGCCGATCTTCCTCGGCTTGTACTATTTGAGCGGGCAACGCTATCGCAATCTGCTGCTGCTGATTGCCAGCTACGTGTTCTACGCCTGGTGGCGAGTGGACTTCCTGGCGCTGTTCGCGGCCGTCACGCTGTGGAACTACTGGATCGGCCTAAAGGTCGGTGC
>NZ_JBEOOU010000105.1:0-286 GCF_040309405.1 Psychrobacter sp. W2-37-MNA-CIBAN-0211 | reverse complement strand
CTTCTGCCGTGATGATTTCAAGGGTGTACGTTGGGATCGCCTTCGCCTGGATCTTGATCTCGATCTCCTTTCTAAGCTCCTCGCATTTTTTGGGGGCTGCGATAGCGGACGTGGCCAGTGCACTGCAAAGAATCGCCAAGCCAATACGTTTCATCGATGAAGCTCCTTGAGGCAGCGCGCACGGGTGTGCGCTGAAGCTGCTGTCGATTATTCGACCACATTTCTGCTGAGCGGGTTCTGACTTTGCTCACACCTTGTACTGATTGCCGGTTGCTGAGTTGAATCC
>NZ_JBEOOU010000104.1:0-288 GCF_040309405.1 Psychrobacter sp. W2-37-MNA-CIBAN-0211 | reverse complement strand
GGATTATGCAGACCGCCACAGTTTTAAATCTATTACATCGTATCGTGACTACTCTTCTAATTTAGCAGAATCTGATTTAGATGGTGGCGCATACTTTGGTGCAGAACTTGATGCTACGTTCCAACCAACAGGAAACATGGTTTCAACACCCGCTTTTCACTTTACTAACTACAAAAGCCAAGATCAAAGTTCTCAAGAATTTCAGTTTCTTGGCGACTTCATGGATGGAAAACTTGAGTATGTAGCAGGGTATTATTACTTTACAGAAGAAGGTGATGAGTATAACCC
>NZ_JBEOOU010000103.1:0-288 GCF_040309405.1 Psychrobacter sp. W2-37-MNA-CIBAN-0211 | reverse complement strand
GGGTTTTTCCTCTCAGGCTTGGAAACGACGGATGGAAAACGCTTCGATGGGTTGGCGGCTGGCGCCGTCGCAGACGATCTCTGCCAAGGCTTCACCGACGGCGGGGCCGAGCTGGAACCCGGCACCGGCAAAGCCGAAACCGTGGAGCAGCCCAGGTTGGGTACTGCTGGGGCCGATCACCGGTTCGTGGTCGGGCAGGTAACCTTCGGTGCCACTCCAGGTGCGAATGGCCTGGGCACCCTGAAGAAACGGGTAGAGTTCGCCGGCGTTGCGCAGAATCTCCAGCAC
>NZ_JBEOOU010000102.1:0-288 GCF_040309405.1 Psychrobacter sp. W2-37-MNA-CIBAN-0211 | reverse complement strand
CACTAGAATACCTGAATTTAAATCTTTAAAACGCCCTGTCAGCAATTTGATCACCGCATAAGAAATAAACCCAAGACCAATAGCATTGGCAATAGAAAAAGTTAACGGCATTAATAAGCAAGTGACTACTACAGGAGCCGCTTCAGTTATATCGTCCCAATCAACATTCACTAACCCCGACATCATTAAGATAGCAACATAAAACAATGTCCCTGTTGTCGCATAAGCTGGCACCATAGCGGCTAAGGGCGAGAAAAATAATGACGCTATAAATAACAATCCAACGAC
>NZ_JBEOOU010000101.1:0-290 GCF_040309405.1 Psychrobacter sp. W2-37-MNA-CIBAN-0211 | reverse complement strand
AGTCGTACCTACTGGCTTTATCACGGCTCAGTCTGGCATTAATAAAAAGATTCGCCAGAAGCTAGTAGATAAAAAAATGCTCGCTGGTGTGGTCTCAATGCCATCAGATATTTTTGCCACTACAGGGACAAGCGTATCGATACTGTTTATCGATGATATCAATGATGGTGATGTCGTATTGGTTGACGCGTCTAATCTAGGTAAAAAAGTTAAAGAGGGTAAAACTCAAAAGACGGTACTGTCTGCTAGCGAAGAACAGCAAATTATCAGCACCTTCAATAATAAAGAGC
>NZ_JBEOOU010000100.1:0-291 GCF_040309405.1 Psychrobacter sp. W2-37-MNA-CIBAN-0211 | reverse complement strand
CCGCCGGCTTTGGCTGGCAATACGGTCTGAATGTGGGAGCTGGCTTGCCTGCGATCCAGTCAACTCGGTGATTCAGGTGCACCGAGTCGATACCTTCGCAGGCAAGCCAGCTCCCACAGTCGACCGCGCCCGGCCACACACTCCACGATGCGAAGCGAGCCGCTCTTGATCTTGATCTGCTTTTGATCTCAGGCGCCCCGTTAAACCACGCTGGCCGAACGCAGGCTTGAATTCGTGGGTAACCCGGCAGGACGCCGGGTTAGCCGCCCCGCGCCATGGATGGCGCGTGGC
>NZ_JBEOOU010000099.1:0-291 GCF_040309405.1 Psychrobacter sp. W2-37-MNA-CIBAN-0211 | reverse complement strand
GGCTCCATCACCGCAAATTCGCGGTAGGAGCCCAACCAGTCATCCGCCGCCATATACGGTGCAATTTGCGCCAGCCGCCCCGGCAATTGTGGTTCGGCGGCCAGTACCCGGTAAACCTCGGTGGTAAAGCGTTCCAGGGGTTGATCGGCGTACAACGCCCAATCCCGCGCCAGGCAGTGATCAAAAAACACGTCAAGGACGATGCCGGCGTAGCGCCGCCGGGTCAGGCTGAAGCGCGACAGCGCCGCCCCTATCTGCGGATGACTGTCGGTAAACCGGTCAATGCTGCGA
>NZ_JBEOOU010000098.1:0-291 GCF_040309405.1 Psychrobacter sp. W2-37-MNA-CIBAN-0211 | reverse complement strand
CTCCAGCCCCACCACGCGGTCGATCTCCGCATCCCGGGCACTGAGGAACATCACCGGCACTTCGCTGAAGCGGCGCAATTGCTTGCAGGTTTCAAAGCCGGTGATGTCCGGCAGGCCGATGTCGAGGATGACCAGGTCGGCCGGGGTCTGGCGCTGATGCTCCAGCGCCGCCTGGCCGAGCGTCAGCCAGGTGGTGGTGAAGCCTTCGCCTTGCAGGGCAAAGATCAGCGTGTCGGCTATCGCCGCTTCGTCTTCGACAATCAGGATGTGCGGCATGGGCTCAATCAGCAG
>NZ_JBEOOU010000097.1:0-291 GCF_040309405.1 Psychrobacter sp. W2-37-MNA-CIBAN-0211 | reverse complement strand
ACAACAAGCTGTAGCGCATTGGAACGAAGTGTCTTGGCTTAATATTAACGGTGAGGTTTTTGATGCGTTTGCGCATTCAGAACATGATGCCTTACCCAAGTTATCTGGCCCAGAAGGGACAGAAATAGAAGTATTGACCAGCTACCAGCAGTTAGATGATTTATTGACAATAAACGAGTTTAAGTTGGCTAGTTTACGCTTAAGCCCACGCCATGCCTGGCATGCCGTACTAGCAAATGGAATTGAAATTGAGCTTGGGCGAGAAGATAAAATGTCACGGATACAACGTTT
>NZ_JBEOOU010000096.1:0-292 GCF_040309405.1 Psychrobacter sp. W2-37-MNA-CIBAN-0211 | reverse complement strand
CCTTTATACAACACTTTTTTAGATATCAAACTAAAACCTGACTCTGCGTCAAAGGTTGTTAACACCGATTGCTCAGACATATTTATCCTTGTCTATCAAAACATAAACTAACGGGTCATTTTAACAGTTTAAATTAACATAATTAAGAACTAAGCATTTAAGCTTGCATCAGCAAAAACAGGTCTAATTAAAATAAAATCTGTTACACTTCAAATTTGACTTGAAAATGAAAAGATCACTACTATCAGTTAGCGCACAATATGTGAGTAGTGCACAATATGCAGTAATAAAC
>NZ_JBEOOU010000095.1:0-292 GCF_040309405.1 Psychrobacter sp. W2-37-MNA-CIBAN-0211 | reverse complement strand
ACTTCATCCTGTGCGCGGGCGCCGGTGGCGGCGCGAATCAACAGGATCTTCAACTGGTCGTTGATGCGCTCCAGGCTGTCCTGGAAGAAGTTGTGAAACACCACGCAGAACAGCGCGATGGCGATACCTAATCCCGTGGCAAACAAGGCCGTCCCGATACCACCGGATATCTGCCCTGGGTCCGACACGCCCGCGGTGGCCAGTGCCTTGAAGGTGTCGATGATGCCGAGAATGGTACCCAGCAGGCCCAGCAGCGGGGCGGCGGTGGTGATGGTCTCGATGATCCACAGGC
>NZ_JBEOOU010000094.1:0-293 GCF_040309405.1 Psychrobacter sp. W2-37-MNA-CIBAN-0211 | reverse complement strand
GTATTGGCTGATTTACCGTTACGTTGATTACTGCTATTGATCAAATCAGACAGCATGTTTTGTACCCATTGACGGATTTGTCCAATATCGCTATCACTGTTTTGATGGGGCTCAAAGGACTGCTGCTGCGGGCGACTGGTAGATGCTGAGGCAATTAATTTGGGTAATATCTCAAGCGTCATACCGCTCGGTAACAATACGATGCCGATATAATGCTCGACCTTGAGCTGCCATTGTCCCTGTTTGCGTTTAATAGTAAATACAGCAAACTCTTGCGCCATCAACCAATGAAA
>NZ_JBEOOU010000093.1:0-295 GCF_040309405.1 Psychrobacter sp. W2-37-MNA-CIBAN-0211 | reverse complement strand
ACTAAAATCGCCGCTAAACCAATATCGGCTAAGGTCGGCAATCCATTTAACCCAATAGTTAAGAAAAATGCGACTAAGAATAACTCTTTAAAGAAATAAATAGATTTGGCTAATTCAGATGATTTAGCATGCCCAGCGAGTAAAATACCCACAATCAATGCGCCTAAATCGGGTTTTAAACCGACGGCTTCAAATAACCATGCCCCCACCACTAATGCCATAACAAGGCCAAACAATACCAACATTTCGCCGTGGCCGACCCGATCAAATATTTTATAAATAAGCGGTCTTGCAA
>NZ_JBEOOU010000092.1:0-297 GCF_040309405.1 Psychrobacter sp. W2-37-MNA-CIBAN-0211 | reverse complement strand
GGGTAATGGTGAATGAAGGCTTGGTATAATCTTTTAGGTGTTTTTCTTGCGCTTGGTTCATACATGTTCCTCTTGAACGGTACTAATGCCAATATGATTAAATGGGCGTGGTCTTTATCGAATTTGTACTGATTTTAGTGATTGTGATTAAGAAAAAACGCGCCTAAGCGCGTTTTTTAACAGTAATAAAAAATTACTTTGAGTTAGTTTTAGCTATTTTTTCTACGTCAGCCATATCGAGGGTGATATAAGCCGTTTCATCTAAAAAGGGATCAGGTAACTTGCTATCATCTGTTT
>NZ_JBEOOU010000091.1:0-297 GCF_040309405.1 Psychrobacter sp. W2-37-MNA-CIBAN-0211 | reverse complement strand
GGCATGCACACCCACGACTTCATCACCGCTGCCTTCCAAGGAGATTTCGTACACGCGGCTATCGACGTTACGGAAGTTCAGGTTGAAGGACTTGGCCAGGGCCTCGATCTTCGCGGCGATCTTGAGGAATTCCGGGTTTTTGTACTGTGGCAGGCCGTCTACGTTGAACGTAGGGATCTCCACCAGTTCACGCAGGGTTTCGAGCGCGGCTTTACCGTATTTCAGGCGGGTGTAAATGCCCAGCAGGCGATTGATCTCGTTCTGCTGCTCGGCGTTCAGGGTTTTGTTGCCCAGAAA
>NZ_JBEOOU010000090.1:0-298 GCF_040309405.1 Psychrobacter sp. W2-37-MNA-CIBAN-0211 | reverse complement strand
GCCTAAAATATCACGTTAAATTGCTATTTTAGGCTTAATTTATACTAAAAAACTTTTTATTCTATATTCTGGATCTGAATATGGAACGATATTTTAAACCTTATTATTATCAGTGATTTAATCTTAGTGGAGAGTGTTTTAACTGTGTTTGGTAACCGCTATGGTAACCAGTTGGAGTCGGTTTCTGGTGCATAGAGATTATTTTACTAAAGAGGAAGTAAACTTAAGTCAGTACCGAAAAACATACATAAAAATTGATAAACTGTTTAGTTTTTGTATTATACACCCAATCGTAATC
>NZ_JBEOOU010000089.1:0-301 GCF_040309405.1 Psychrobacter sp. W2-37-MNA-CIBAN-0211 | reverse complement strand
AGTCCCAACTCAACGCTTTGCTCAGCGGCAACCCGATCACCGAAGTGCGCGAAGGCAACCGCACCGTGTCGGTGGTGGCCCGTGCCCAGGGCAGCCAGCGTGAAGACCTGGGCAACCTCAACAACATGACCCTGACCAACAGCGCCGGCACCTCGGTGCCATTGGCCCAGGTCGGGCATTTCCAGGCGGTAATGGAAGAGCCGATCCTCAAGCGCCGCGACCGCGCCACCACCGTGGAAGTGCGCGCCGACATCATCGACGGCGTACAACCGCCCGACGTGGAAATGGCCGTGTACAAAGA
>NZ_JBEOOU010000088.1:0-303 GCF_040309405.1 Psychrobacter sp. W2-37-MNA-CIBAN-0211 | reverse complement strand
CCATAGCGCTGCATAAACTCAATAGCCCCTTCGGCGACATCCATTGGCAATGCCATAATAAAGGTGCCCTCATTGGCTAAATCGAAAGGTTCAAAGCCAAATAACTCACATAAGCCTTTTACTTCATCACAAATAGGAATGCTGGCTTCTTCAACATCAATGCCAATGTTCGAAGCTTTGGCCCACTCATTTAGCACCGCAGATAAACCACCGCGAGTCGCATCTCGCATGGCATGAATATCGATATTTGCCACCAGCAGTTGTTCAACAATCGGCCATAGCGTATCGCAGTCACTGCACAAC
>NZ_JBEOOU010000087.1:0-304 GCF_040309405.1 Psychrobacter sp. W2-37-MNA-CIBAN-0211 | reverse complement strand
ATGCATCCACACGTGATATTAGCTATTTGTTAGCACTTGCTTACCCGGATCGTATTGCTAAGGCTCGCGGTCATGAGGGCTTTTTATTAAGTAATGGTACCGGCGTGGTGATCAGTGCAGATGATAGTTTGGCTCATGAACCTTGGTTAGTGGTTGCTGACTTCCAAGAGACTCAAGGTCGTAATGCTGGGCAAGTTTATCTCGCCGCAAGGCTGGATGAACGTTTGTTTACTGCAGAGCTTGCATCGTTAGTCACCACTCACATTCAAGGTGGATGGGATGATGCAAAAGGGCGGTTCTTTGC
>NZ_JBEOOU010000086.1:0-305 GCF_040309405.1 Psychrobacter sp. W2-37-MNA-CIBAN-0211 | reverse complement strand
AACGGCAGCAGACTCCGCGACCGCTGCGTGCTCGAGCACAGTGTTTTCGACATCGGTAGGACCGACCCGATAGCCTGCCGTGATAATGATGTCATCATCACGTCCTGAAAACCAATAGCTGCCGTCACTATGACGCTCGACCACGTCGCCTGTCAAATAGTAATCTTCAAAAAACGCTTGTTTTTCATTCCAACTATAGCCTCGGAAATAAAACGCAGGCGACTGACTGACCACGACTGCCAATTGTCCTTGCTCACCATCGGGCAATACTTGCATATCATCATCGAGCACTACCAGCGTATGCC
>NZ_JBEOOU010000085.1:0-307 GCF_040309405.1 Psychrobacter sp. W2-37-MNA-CIBAN-0211 | reverse complement strand
ACATACAGATCAGAAGTGGAGTACTTCCCCAGCTGATTTCTTTCATCCATGACTTCAAACAGCTTGCTTCTGACCACTTCTTCGTGTGTTTTATCGTCAATCAACAGCAAATTAAGCTTCACGACAGCTCTATTGTAGGCTTCTTGAGTGGCTTCAAGTTGAAGGCTTTTATTGCTAGCTACTGATACACCGATCATGCTCATAAATAACTCCGCTACTAGAATCATCTGTAGCTACAGATGATTTTTTTAGGTTAATAAGTTGTTTGTACCAGCCTAAGATTATGCCAGTGAAAAACGAGAAGTAA
>NZ_JBEOOU010000084.1:0-308 GCF_040309405.1 Psychrobacter sp. W2-37-MNA-CIBAN-0211 | reverse complement strand
ACAGATCTTGAGTCAAGTGTTTACCAAAACGGTGTAAAAGTGACGGGTGAAAATGATTACACCGACTTTTTACCTAGCTTAAACGTGACATATAACTATTCAGACGAAACACTATTTCGCTTTGCTGCGGCAAAGTTATGCGCAGAGCCGACTTTAGCGAGCTAAGCCCTGCATTTGACGTAAATAACGACCAAACCGGTGCAACTCAAGGAGCTATTGATTTAGAACCATACCGTGCAACGCAATACGACTTATCTGTAGAGCATTACTTTGATGAAGGTAACGTACTATCTTTCGCAGTATTTTAT
>NZ_JBEOOU010000083.1:0-309 GCF_040309405.1 Psychrobacter sp. W2-37-MNA-CIBAN-0211 | reverse complement strand
GCCTTACATGCCACTCACCTACTTGATAAACAAGCACTTGCTCTGGAGTGGGTATACTTGGATCAAACTCAACATCCTCTGCAAAGTAGTAAGACAATGGTTTAGCTTGAGTTGAAAAACTCAGTATTGCCACCATTATCATTAATGTTATTTTTATTATTATACGCATATAATTTACTCATAAAATGTTTGTTGTTTGCACGCTAGCATTGCTTAAAATAGATGCCAACTTTTTACGCTCAACACTAGCCGCAACACGATGAGCGGGGTATGATATGCAGTATCCGAGTAATTTAGTCAAGTATAGAC
>NZ_JBEOOU010000082.1:0-311 GCF_040309405.1 Psychrobacter sp. W2-37-MNA-CIBAN-0211 | reverse complement strand
CTACGTGACTGGTCAGCAAATTATCAAGATGCGCACTACCTACTTGGTACTGCAGCGGGCCCACACCCATTCCCAACTATTGTGCGTGAATACCAAAAAATTATTGGTGAAGAAGCAAAACAACAAGTGCTAAAAGCTGAAGGTCGCCTACCTGATGCCGTTATTGCCTGTGTTGGCGGCGGTTCTAATGCCTTTGGTATGTTTAGTGATTTTATTAACGAGCCAAGTGTAAAGCTCATTGGTGTTGAGCCTGCTGGTAAAGGTTTAGATACACACGAGCACGGTGCCACTATTTGTAAAGGTACTAAAGG
>NZ_JBEOOU010000081.1:0-313 GCF_040309405.1 Psychrobacter sp. W2-37-MNA-CIBAN-0211 | reverse complement strand
TTATTGTCGCAACTCTCCCTTGAACGACTTAGATGCCATGAAAAATAACCACAAAAAAGCCGGATTGTTCCGGCTTTTTGTATACCACTTATGATCACTTACGATTGCTTGGTATTTTCTTCGTACATTAAATAATGGCTCTGTTCCATGCCTAAGGATTCATAGGTTTGTTGGGCTATTTTATTATCATGCTCAACATATAAACGGAAGCTCGCAGTACCGCCATTGTCTGCGGCTAAGTCTTTTACTGCTTGATAAAGTTTGCCATAAATCCCTTGGCGACGATTGTGTGGGCGTATATACACACTTTGGA
>NZ_JBEOOU010000080.1:0-315 GCF_040309405.1 Psychrobacter sp. W2-37-MNA-CIBAN-0211 | reverse complement strand
CTGGACGACAGTGATTGAGCACTATTTAAAAGCATAACTAAAGAACAACTTGTGTGGATTTTTGCTGATTCAGAATGTTAAAAAATAAAGTTGGTTTTAGCTCCTTTTCGGAGTTCATTCTAACTATAAAAATTATCATTTAAGACAGTAAAAAAACTCAAAGTTAATTCATTACGAACATAATTTTTAGCGATTTTGCCAGATTAGATGAGCCAAGTTTAGAAGCTTCTTTAAAGAGCTTCATAGCAAGATTAAACTGAAGAGTTTGATCATGGCTCAGATTGAACGCTGGCGGCAGGCTTAACACATGCAAGT
>NZ_JBEOOU010000079.1:0-319 GCF_040309405.1 Psychrobacter sp. W2-37-MNA-CIBAN-0211 | reverse complement strand
GTTGCACTTAGGCGCCTGGTAGTTAATGAGTTGTTTTTAATTTTTAATACCGAGTATTTTACGGCGTCGAGTGTATCTACATACACACAAAGAGAGGATTCGATGCCGGTTTCACTGTGCTCAAAGGTACTATAACCAAAGCCATGGCGGGTTATATAGGGATTAGCCCCACGTTTTGGCATCGCACAAGGTGACCAAAATTTACCTGTATCTTCATCACGTAAATAAAAGGCTTCGCCACCAGATGAGCCTGTAGTGTCTGCACTCCAAGGCGTTAAACGAAACTCATGGGCGTTTTCGCTCCACGTATAAGCAAAAC
>NZ_JBEOOU010000078.1:0-322 GCF_040309405.1 Psychrobacter sp. W2-37-MNA-CIBAN-0211 | reverse complement strand
GTCGATCAGCATGCGCTGATACGTCATGTCGGTGTCCGCGCTCACGCCCATCACCACGAGCAGCAGCACGCGCGCCGCGCACGGGTCGCGCAGAAACGCGAAGAACGCGGCGAGCCCCGCGTCGACGCGCTCGCGCAGTTCGCCGCCGCGCGCGGCGACCGCCTGCGCGACCGCGTCATGCAGTTGCTGCGCGTGATGCAGGTAGGTGCAGCGCAACAGATCCTCGGTGCTGTCGAACGCCGCATAGAAGTAGCGATCGTTCAGCTTCGCTTCCTGGCAGATCGACCGCACGGTCGCCTTGCGAAAACCCACCGTGCCGAAC
>NZ_JBEOOU010000077.1:0-325 GCF_040309405.1 Psychrobacter sp. W2-37-MNA-CIBAN-0211 | reverse complement strand
TGCTTATATTATTCCTGAAGGTGGTACAAACGAGCACGCCTTATTAGGATGTAAAGAGTTAGTACAAAGCTTACCTGAGCATAACTACTTAGTGTGCCCTACCGGTAGTGGTGGCACGCTTGCTGGATTAATAGAAGGCAGTGCTTCAACAACACAAGTGATTGGTGTAGCAGTATTAAAACAAGCTAATTATTTAAATGAAGAAATAAAAAAGCTGAGCGCTAAAGCTAATAATCAAAACAACTGGCAGTTACTCACAGAGTTTCATGGTGGTGGCTATGGTAAGTTTTCACCTGAGTTATGGCAGTTTTGCCAAGATATGAGC
>NZ_JBEOOU010000076.1:0-325 GCF_040309405.1 Psychrobacter sp. W2-37-MNA-CIBAN-0211 | reverse complement strand
AAAGTGATATTCCCAATCATGTGAGCCCTCTCATTATTGATTTAAATAATAACAATGTAATGCGATATGAATAAGCATTTTACAGGTAATTATCTGCCTTGAAATGAATGTGTCTTCGCATCAATAACGAGAGTTTAAGGCACCTTATTAGGGTTAGTTTAGAATACAGATTGATAGGTGACAGCATCGTTAGTGAAGGTTATGTGTGTTTGCAGACGTCGCAGTAAGTCGTTAACAGTTTGGGTGCTGCTTATGCATGAATCGCTAATAAGTTGCCGCTCTCATTATTCGTTTTCAACTTCAACATATTCACATAAGGTTAACT
>NZ_JBEOOU010000075.1:0-325 GCF_040309405.1 Psychrobacter sp. W2-37-MNA-CIBAN-0211 | reverse complement strand
GACCAAGCGTATACGGTGGATGCCTTGGCAGTCAGAGGCGATGAAGGACGTAATAACTTGCGAAAAGCGTTGGCGAGCTAGTAATAAGCATTTGAGCTAACGATATCCGAATGGGGAAACCCAGCAGCATAAGCTGTTATCACTACATGAATACATAGTGTAGTGAGGCAAACCCGGGGAACTGAAACATCTAAGTACCCGGAGGAAAAGAAATCAACCGAGATTCCCCTAGTAGCGGCGAGCGAACGGGGATTAGCCCTTAAGTCTATGGGGTGTTAGTGGAATGTGTTGGAAAGCACAGCGGCACAGGGTGATAGCCCCGTAC
>NZ_JBEOOU010000074.1:0-326 GCF_040309405.1 Psychrobacter sp. W2-37-MNA-CIBAN-0211 | reverse complement strand
AGTCTCACTTGTGCGAAATCCTGAATAATGGCGTTGGCTTTATCCAGCGTTTTGTTCAATAGTCCTATCTGCTGCTGATAATTTTCAATTAACTTCTTTTGATCGCTTACCTGTTGACTGAGGTGTTCATTCTTGAGCTTTTCAAGTGCTAATAGGTGTTCAATGTCCGTATTGTACTGAACACTGTGGTTGTTCAAAGGCGTACTTTGGACAGTGTTCGCTGAACGTTCAGTACGTTTTTTAGAAATTGGCTCACCAAACACGCGCAACATCTCAGATGTGTCTATTTTCTTATCTGATGTTCTGGAAAGCTCGCCATCATTGAC
>NZ_JBEOOU010000073.1:0-329 GCF_040309405.1 Psychrobacter sp. W2-37-MNA-CIBAN-0211 | reverse complement strand
TACTGCAGTTCGTTATACCGATGGTGAATACTACTCGGAGAATGGCAGTAGTATGCGCAAAGCATTTTTACGCTCGCCAGTGGACTTTAAATACGTCAGTTCTAACTTTAATCCACGCCGTTTACATCCTGTCACAGGGCAAGTTAGAGCCCATAGAGGCGTAGATTATGTGGCGGCCATTGGGACACCCATTAAATCTGCGGGTAAGGGGCGGGTTATTGAGTCGAGTTATAACCAGTATAATGGTAACTATGTGTTTATTAAGCACAACGAAACCTATACCACTAAGTATTTGCATTTAACCAAGCGCAAAGTTAACCGTGGTGAAA
>NZ_JBEOOU010000072.1:0-331 GCF_040309405.1 Psychrobacter sp. W2-37-MNA-CIBAN-0211 | reverse complement strand
CGGGCTGGTTTGTGCATCTGCTGCGAATGGGTTGTTATTGCTTGTGCTGGTGTAGAGTAGCTCACCATTATTTTCAATACGTGCACTAACGCTGTAGCTAAGTGCTTTATTAATTTTGTTAGTGTCGTAGGCAAGCTCTACTGTATAAGGAGGACCACCATTTAAATCAATAACCTTCTGGCTAATAACGGTTGCTTTAATATCCATTTTAGATACATCGGCAAGTGTTACTGTTAGCTGTGAATTAGGCGCCAACATGCTGCGATCAAGGTAACTAACTTCAGTTGTTAGCGTTGCTGTTGACTCTGCCTGTGTTGCCTGTGCAGTGTTC
>NZ_JBEOOU010000071.1:0-332 GCF_040309405.1 Psychrobacter sp. W2-37-MNA-CIBAN-0211 | reverse complement strand
ACCGCACAGAACGTTGAAGATTTGTCCTTGTTTAAAGAGCGCTACAGCGTACCGCAGCAGATGCGCTCTTGTCATACCGCCGTCACTACTGACGGCTACGTTTTTGAAGGTCATGTCCCTGCCAAATATATGGCACAGTTCCTAAAAAACCCACCAAGTGATGCGATCGGTCTTGCCGTACCTGGCATGCCAGTCGGTAGCCCTGGTATGGAATATCAAGATAAATTTATGCCGTATAAAGTGATGCAACTTAACAAAGATGGCTCAACAGCCATTTATGCAACCATTGAATCACCGCAGCAGCAATTATAGTTTGAGTGACGTTTAAATAG
>NZ_JBEOOU010000070.1:0-333 GCF_040309405.1 Psychrobacter sp. W2-37-MNA-CIBAN-0211 | reverse complement strand
ACTATCACCTGCAGAGCACTCAGCATTATTATCTTCAGGCATAACACACAAGCCCACAGGGAAACTGACAAACTGATCTGAGCCGGTCATGATCAAACCTTGCTCATCGCCTGTACCAGTGTACTTAGCATCAAGCTGTATTTTTCCGGCATCGGGATAATTGACGTCGATGTTAGCTTTACCTGTGTCATCGAATGCCAACGCAAGCGTTGTTGCTGCGCTACTCTGTTTACCCACAGCTGTTGCATTCACGATTACCGATTGACCACTAATTAACGTAGTCGGCTAAATATAAGTACTCCAAAAAACGACGTTATAGGTTGTACTAGAAAA
>NZ_JBEOOU010000069.1:0-334 GCF_040309405.1 Psychrobacter sp. W2-37-MNA-CIBAN-0211 | reverse complement strand
TAGCCGATCGTTGGATCATTGGTTTGTTTAATCAAACCGTGAAAACCGTTGAAGACCACATGGCCGCTTTCCGTTTCGACTTAGCCGCTAACACCTTATACGAGTTCACTTGGAATCAATTCTGTGACTGGTATTTAGAATTAACCAAGCCTGTTATGCAAAACGGCACTGAATCGCAAATGCGCGGCACACGCCATACGTTAGTCAATGTGCTTGAAAAAATGCAGCGTCTAATGCATCCATTTATGCCATACATTACCGAAACGATTTGGCAACGCGTCAAACCGTTAGCTGGCGTAACGGGTGATACCATCATGCTGGCATCGTTCCCAAC
>NZ_JBEOOU010000068.1:0-339 GCF_040309405.1 Psychrobacter sp. W2-37-MNA-CIBAN-0211 | reverse complement strand
GATAACAATAGGTCCATTTAATCTGTTTATTACAGGTTAATGATTTTTTTGATGTTGTTTCTGCGCAATATATTCGTCATTTGTTTATTAATAATCGCTCTTCTGGTCTAGGTTTAGCGCCTCTCATGGGGTAAAATACGCCGTTGCACCTTTCGTTAACGGCTAAATTTAAGTTGAATATTCATGTTTGAAGTTAATCCGGTAAAATTCAAAATTAAAGAGCTAGCCGAACGTACTGAGTTACTTCGGGGGTATCTTTGACTACGCTGCCAAAAGTGAGCGTTTAGAAGAAGTCAGTCGCGAGCTTGAAAGCCCTGAAGTGTGGAATGAGCCTGAACG
>NZ_JBEOOU010000067.1:0-344 GCF_040309405.1 Psychrobacter sp. W2-37-MNA-CIBAN-0211 | reverse complement strand
GTTTTAGACCTTGCTACAGATGAGATTAACAAAAAATCGGATCTTAAAGTCAAATATGAGAACGTAAAAAAGGGACGCAAAATTATAGGTTTTACTTTCACTGTTCATGAAAAGCCAAAAGCTAAGACTGATGTAGTTAGTAAGGAGCGCGACGCCAGTACAGCAGATATGTTCACGGTTGATGGACTGAATGATAAGCAGCTAGGGCGTATTGCTCGTAACCCTGCTTTTATGGCGGAATACAATCATTTAGTAAGTCCTACCAGCCTAGCTGGACAGTCACAACAAGGATGGGAATTTGAAATGATTAACCGCCTTAAAAAAGACCCTACACAGTTTAATAA
>NZ_JBEOOU010000066.1:0-349 GCF_040309405.1 Psychrobacter sp. W2-37-MNA-CIBAN-0211 | reverse complement strand
GACGTAACCAGCGGGTAAAATAAATGATAGCTCTAACAAGTGGGGGGCTGAAAACGATAAAACTGGTTATCGTGATAAACAACATCAGTGTTGAGCTTAATGCCAATTCACCTGAGGAAGCAAAATGAAACAACAAACTAAGCAGTATCACTCCGACAATATCATCAATTACCGCGGCTCCCAGAATAATATGTCCAGCTGAACTTTGGGTCTGTTTGTATAGTGTTAACACGCGCATTGATATACCAATGCTGGTGGCGGTGAGGGCACAACCAAAAAATAAGGCTGTAAAAGGTGCTAGGGACAACCAATAAAGACTGGCAAGTCCTGTTGTTAATATGGGTAAAGC
>NZ_JBEOOU010000065.1:0-352 GCF_040309405.1 Psychrobacter sp. W2-37-MNA-CIBAN-0211 | reverse complement strand
ATTTCCTTGATATCTACAACGGAAAAACCAAGGTTTCTGGCACTTAAAATGAATTTAAGTCTCGATACTTCTTTATTCGAGTATGACTTGTAGCCGTTCACTGACTTGGCAGGTTTTAACAGTCCCAATCGCGAGTAATAGCGCACCGTATCAGCAGTCGTTCCAAGGCTTTTTGCCAGCTCTGCAACTTTCATGTTCACTCCTTAGTTCTTCACCTAAGTTTGTAATCTCACCTACAGCTTAGACCTGTGTCTAAGACACAGGTCAAGTGATTATTCGTGATTAATAATGCAAAAGCTAAAAACTAATTTTTTGGTAAAAGAGAAATCTCGGTCAAAATCGACAGTATTAA
>NZ_JBEOOU010000064.1:0-352 GCF_040309405.1 Psychrobacter sp. W2-37-MNA-CIBAN-0211 | reverse complement strand
TGACAATATTGTAATCTTGCTGTCATCTCTCTGTCAGAATCAATGAAGTATGCTTTAAAATAACTTAACATCCCAAAGATTTTTTGACTCTATACCAAATCAAATAAGGATTTACCATGTCATTATTCAAATCAATGCCACTATCTAAATCAATCGTAGCCACTGCTATAGCCTTAGTTGTTTCAACGTCAGCGTTGGCACATGACCCAAAAATGCATGCGCAGAAAGATCAGATGAACTGCGAAAAGATGGAAAAACACATGGATATGATGGGAAAAATGGATCATAGCAAAATGGATATGAACGATCCTGCTATGAAAGCCATGATGACCAACATGAGCAAAATGAAAGC
>NZ_JBEOOU010000063.1:0-353 GCF_040309405.1 Psychrobacter sp. W2-37-MNA-CIBAN-0211 | reverse complement strand
GTGGTTAGGCGTACGTCTACAACATTATAAACATTGTGCCATTCAGGGTGATGTTCCAGCGCTTCGGCATGAAATGCGGCTTGGTTCATAAAACTGATGGCTTCAATAAAGTCATTAAATTCATAGCTTTTAATAATGCTGTTGCCGTCACGCTGCCAGCCAGCTAAGTCTTCTAGCTGTAAGTCAATTTGTTTGTCAGATAAACTACTCATGGTGGTCTCCCTTATTATTATGTTGGATGATTTGGTCGAGTTTTTATTAACTTTCATTATTTAATGGATTGATAAAAATTCTAATAAGTGCGCTAGCAACTTTATACTCTAAATAGGACAAAAAACCCACATATATTCGAT
>NZ_JBEOOU010000062.1:0-356 GCF_040309405.1 Psychrobacter sp. W2-37-MNA-CIBAN-0211 | reverse complement strand
CCGCTGGGGTACGCATCCCCTATTTCGGGCACTACCGACAGAGCGTCGGTCTACGGCTCCAAGTTCACCGGCAAGACCATCAGCAACAACGCAGACTTCTACCTGTCCGGGCCGTTCAGCCTGGGTGGGCGTGAACATCAATTGGTTGTCGGCTCTTCAGTCTCGCGCTCGCACTGGGAAGGCAATGACTATTACGGCTACGAAGCGACTTACAGGGACAGCAACAACTTCCCCCTCTATGAGTGGGACGGTGACAGCCTGGAGCCGGCCTGGGGCCCTGCCCACGAGAAAGACGATATCACCCGTCAGGCGGCCGTCTACTTCTCTACACGCCTGAGCCTCACCGACGACCTGTC
>NZ_JBEOOU010000061.1:0-357 GCF_040309405.1 Psychrobacter sp. W2-37-MNA-CIBAN-0211 | reverse complement strand
CAACAATAATAAAGAGCTTAGCAGCTGGCAGTGCGGCAGTAATTGCTGCACCTCAATCAGCAATCGCAGAGAATTTAGCTAAAGCCAATTGGAAACAGCTCATTACCCTACAGTTCAACTTTACTGTGAGCGATATGATCATGCTCGGCACCTTCTTCTTATTACTGCTGAACTATCTACATAACCGAAAGAAAGCCAAAGCAGAAAGCAAAAGTAAAAAACAAATCGCAAAGAGTTGGGAGCAGAACGAGTAAGCCCGTCCGGCAAGACGAGCCCCAGCGCAAGCACAAGAGCGGCATCGTAACTGCACGTTAAGCCGCCGAACGGGGAAGGGTTCGCCCTTCCTCACCCCCACGC
>NZ_JBEOOU010000060.1:0-357 GCF_040309405.1 Psychrobacter sp. W2-37-MNA-CIBAN-0211 | reverse complement strand
GTACTCTTTTCAGAGATATGTGGACCAAGAATAACTTTTAGCAAACGTTCTTCGCGGATCATGCTAGCATCTCCTCGATTTGCTTCACTGCATCAGCAGTAACAAGAACAGTGTTGAACGCAATTAGACTAACTGGGTCAAGACCCGCTACGTCACGCACGTCAACTTTGTATAAGTTGCGAGCTGCTAAGAATAAATTCTCATCAACTTCAGCTGTAACAATTAGAACATCTTCTAAGTTCATTGCTTTTAATTTAGCTTTCAGCTCTTGTGTTTTAGGAGCTTCGACACCAAATGATTCAACAACAACCAGACGATCTTGACGTACCAATTCAGAAAATATGCTCTTAAGAGCAC
>NZ_JBEOOU010000059.1:0-357 GCF_040309405.1 Psychrobacter sp. W2-37-MNA-CIBAN-0211 | reverse complement strand
CGCTTAAAAGTAGGGGATAGCGATGATGATGTAAACATGATGTGCTCTCATAAGTGGTTGAAACAAAGGGATAAAAATAGTAAAACTCGTAAGGATTTTTGTACGTTATAGTCGATTCATCTTAAAAACGATACAGTGCTATTGGCTATAAATTTTTTGCAGCCTCTGTCACGCCTGCGAACAGCAAGCAAGAAAAAATTATAGCCAATAGCACGTTATTACAATCGTATAGCTTTTATTTTGAACTGACTATAGAATCCGTTAAATATAAAAGAGATATAGGTTAAACAGTACTTTGCTCAATGGCATTGAGCACTTCTACTAATTGCTGATGGATATCTTGCCACCACCACATAA
>NZ_JBEOOU010000058.1:0-367 GCF_040309405.1 Psychrobacter sp. W2-37-MNA-CIBAN-0211 | reverse complement strand
CTCATGGTAGATTAACGACCATCGATCACCCTATCGCGATATTTATTAAATGTGAAGAAGCCATTGCCTTTGATGCAATCGATAAGCAACCCGTGGATCTTTTATTTGCTTTGTTAGTCCCTGCAGACCAGTGCCAACAACATTTAGGCACGTTATCGAGCATGGCCCAAAAGTTAAGCGATAAGCAAATATTGAAACAGCTTCGTAAAACTCACGACGCAACAGAACTTTATCAGGTTATTACTGCATGAAACTAGTTATAGTATCGGGACGTTCAGGCTCAGGGAAATCCGTTGCCCTGAGAGTATTAGAAGACCTAGGATATTATTGTGTTGATAATTTGCCTTTACCACTCATTGGCACATTA
>NZ_JBEOOU010000057.1:0-369 GCF_040309405.1 Psychrobacter sp. W2-37-MNA-CIBAN-0211 | reverse complement strand
ATGCTTAACAATGAGTAATAGAATAAAAATAATAACGCATTAGCTAGGGTCTGTTGACCTTTCAAGGTTAAATTTGCAGCAGTCTGTTTGGTATTTAGGCAAGGCAGAGCCTATGTGGTGTGGTTGTTCCCCATAAATAGGCGATAACGCAGCATAAATACCAAACAGGCGCTGCCCGAAGGGTTCTTCCTAGGGGCGATTAACTCTTTGTTGCTCGGTTTTTACTTAGCCCACTAGGTTACAAACCTCGCGCCGCGATTAAATCGCCCCTAGTTTGAACAAATTTCAATCCACAAAGATCAACACGCCCTAGTTAAAACAAAGGCTCGCAGTGCGAGCCTTTTTAATAGGTCTTATTTAATATTACTC
>NZ_JBEOOU010000056.1:0-374 GCF_040309405.1 Psychrobacter sp. W2-37-MNA-CIBAN-0211 | reverse complement strand
GCTCGAAACGATCGCGGGCGTCGGCCCGCGGCGCGCGGTCGGCATCCGCGCCGCGCTCGACGACGTGCTGAGCCGGCGCCGCCGCTGGCAAGGCCACATGCAAAGCGCCGGCCCCGGCACGGAACCGCCCGTCGAACTGCTGCTTTACATCGATCGCCAGTACCGCAACAAGGCGGCCGCCGGCGTACTGCCGACGCTCGCGCACCGGCGCCTGAACGCGGACGGTTACGTGCCGCCGCCGGTGATGCACATGACGAAAGGCGGCTGGCATTTCACGGTGCTGAGCCAGCATGCCGCAATGCGTACGCCGGAAGCCGGCCGCCCGACCGACTGGGTCTCGCTCTATTTCTACGACGCGGTGCAATGCGAGCACC
>NZ_JBEOOU010000055.1:0-381 GCF_040309405.1 Psychrobacter sp. W2-37-MNA-CIBAN-0211 | reverse complement strand
GCACAGCTCCATGCCCACGGCTTTGACCGTGTCGTACAGGCGCGCATCTTCACCCGGGTGGCCGGCAGCGGACATCCAGTTGGCCGACAGTTTGATGTCGGACAGCTTGCCGATGCGCGAGGCCGCGATGTTGGTGAGGGTTTCACCAATGGCCATGCGGCCCGACGCCGGAGCGTCCAGCAGGGCCAGCGGTGTGCGCTCGCCCATGGCCATGGCTTCACGGGTGTACACGTCGAAGCTGGTGGCGGTGACGGCAACGTCGGCAACCGGCACTTGCCATGGGCCGACCATTTGGTCACGGGCAACCAGGCCTGTGATGGTGCGGTCGCCGATGGTGATCAAAAAGCTTTTGCTCGCCACGGCCGGGTGGTGCAGTACGCG
>NZ_JBEOOU010000054.1:0-384 GCF_040309405.1 Psychrobacter sp. W2-37-MNA-CIBAN-0211 | reverse complement strand
AGAACACGACCAGATAACCGGTTGTGTTCACTAGAAAATATATTGGTATAGCGTCTCATAAAATCACTCCTGAGCGTCTGTTTGTCTATTGAATATTCTAAAAATGTAGGCAATACCACTGAGTAAAATAGTCATGGCGACATTCAAATCGCAAAAGGCAGCACTATTTAGCACTGCATTTTTTACGAATAATCAATGTTGCATTCCGGATCCATCACCAGACATATCCATCTCACCATCAAATGACATATCTAACATATCATCGTCTATCCTAGTCGTTAACATGGTGTACTGGGCTTCATTTAATTCAGGTAACGATCTGATAAAAGCGACCATTGCCCACATTCTATCGTCATCGTGCGAAGCGCCCCATGCTGGCATACC
>NZ_JBEOOU010000053.1:0-386 GCF_040309405.1 Psychrobacter sp. W2-37-MNA-CIBAN-0211 | reverse complement strand
AACTTCAGGCTTAACTGGGCCACAACTGCTTATAATGCAAGAGGTTTCCCATACAGATGGGATAACAGCAAGCCGTATAGCTCAAAATGTAAATTTAAGCCCGGCAACCGTTACTAATATTCTTGATAGGATAGAAGGTAGAGACTTAGTAACTCGGGTACGTAGCCAAATGGATAAGCGTCGAGTGAGTTTATACCTCACCGATAAAGGAAAGGAGTTACTTGATAAAGCACCGCAACCACTACAAGAGCATTTTATTGCTAAGTTTTCGGCACTTGCAGAGTGGGAGCAGAGCCTATTACTGTCGTCAATGCAGCGCATTGCCGCAATGATGGATGCAGATAAACTTGATGCATCGCCTCTGTTAGAAGTGGGTGCGCTTACTC
>NZ_JBEOOU010000052.1:0-391 GCF_040309405.1 Psychrobacter sp. W2-37-MNA-CIBAN-0211 | reverse complement strand
AGCTTAAATAGTATTTTGAAAGGGCTTGCCAAGATGACTCACTATATAAAAAATCGGCTGCATTAATGCCATCTTTTTTGCCGAGTGTTTCAAAAGCAAATTTTAATAACTCAGTGGGTATAGGGTCGTTACAGTCACGAAAGTAGCTTTGCAGCTGTTGCCAAAAATCAAACAGTTCTTGCTTGTATTTAGTGCCATGCTTCGCTTTTATTTCAGTGGTATTATTTTCAATTAAATAATGAACATGTAATTTAGTCACATTATCAGGTAGCTGGTATTGAATTTCGCCGTAGTGCTCAGGTGCTCCACCCAAAAATACCAACTCAAAATTATAATGTGGTAAGCCTTCAATTATTTGATGCACCCAACTTGATACGCCACCGCGTACATA
>NZ_JBEOOU010000051.1:0-409 GCF_040309405.1 Psychrobacter sp. W2-37-MNA-CIBAN-0211 | reverse complement strand
GCGTCAGCGCACGCCATGTCGGCCACACGTCGAAGTTCACGTTGCGGGGGATCATCACGCCAGAATGGATGACGTAACTAACGCTCGCAGTGCCGTTGAACGTCGTGTCTTGGAGCACAATCGTTCCGACTGGTTGACCCGGCGTAGGCGTGACCGGATCATAGTTGCTGTCCCATGTTCCGTTGGTAGCGACAAAGCACGTGAAGGGGAGCAGGGTTCCACCGTGCGCCGGACCTGCACGAACAGATTCATACGCGTAGGGGCCGGTAAAGACCTTGTAGACCTTCACCGTCTGTTCGCCAAACGTCGGCTGTCCCTGCGGAATCTGCCCCACGCCGTTGACGAACGTTACAGGCTGTCCGTAGAAGCCGGGACTACCCTTGTTCTGCGGGTTCGCAGGCCCGTTGAC
>NZ_JBEOOU010000050.1:0-419 GCF_040309405.1 Psychrobacter sp. W2-37-MNA-CIBAN-0211 | reverse complement strand
ATTCTGATTAGATGTCATACGGAAATCGCCTTTATGGATTTTGGCAATTTCACGTAGACCAGTTTGCAAGGTTTGACCTGGCATATCTTTAATACGGCCACTTTCAATAAATAGCGTTAAGTGGAACTTATTGTCGATACCTTCAACCCAACCATAACGGTCGCCGCGATCGCCAATGATCACCTCACGCTTAGGTGCAAATTTAACCCCAGCACGTTTTTCAACTTCGGCTTTAAATGCATCAAGACCATGGTCAACAATGGTGTACTTTAAACGCGCACGTTTACGCACAACACGATTACCCCAGTCACGTTGAACCGTCATTACCGCTTCGGCAAACTTGGTGACGTCATCCGTTTTAATAAAGCCCAAGTCGTCAGCTAAACGTGGGAAAGTTTCAACTTCACCGTGGGTAGAAC
>NZ_JBEOOU010000049.1:0-428 GCF_040309405.1 Psychrobacter sp. W2-37-MNA-CIBAN-0211 | reverse complement strand
GTTCTGGAATATAAGTATCTAGGGCTTCTGCAAGCTCAAGAATTTTTGCTTCCCACTCTGGCTGGCCTTCTAGTGCCTTAAGAGCTGAACCTTGAATTACTGGTAAATCATCACCTGGGAAGTCGTATTCTGAAAGAAGCTCACGCACTTCCATTTCTACTAATTCTAGTAATTCTTCGTCATCTACCATGTCACATTTGTTCATGAATACGATGATGAAAGGTACGCCTACTTGACGTGAAAGCAAGATGTGCTCACGTGTCTGTGGCATTGGGCCGTCTGTAGCAGCAACTACTAAGATTGCGCCGTCCATCTGTGCAGCACCGGTAATCATGTTTTTAACATAATCCGCGTGACCTGGACAATCTACGTGTGCGTAGTGACGAATTGGTGTGTCATATTCGATGTGAGAAGTATTAATTGTAATA
>NZ_JBEOOU010000048.1:0-432 GCF_040309405.1 Psychrobacter sp. W2-37-MNA-CIBAN-0211 | reverse complement strand
ACCTACTCTTATCGAAAGAGTACAAAAACGCTATGAACAATACGATGACTTAAGTGAAAAAATTTTATTAGATTGGGTGCTAAGTTTACTCAATCGAAAAGAGTCAAAATCGCTTAGTAATGAGTCTATTTTGAAATATATTAGAACCATAGGCTATGAGTGGTTGTATTTCACCACAGCGCAGCCGCTTGATATTTGGTCAGAGGAAGAGTTTGAGGAACTTTACGAAGAGATTTTAGAGTACAAAGCTGTCGTACGTAACAATACTGACATTGGATACTCTGCCAATTTATTGAAGAGTATGCACAACTTTGCAAAGAGCAAATACAACCTACCCTCCGTGAACTTCCAACAGTCGAAAAATGGTCGACGTGTACGTGCGGAGCTGATATCACCGCAAGCGTACCAAGCCATTATTACGCAGATACTGGG
>NZ_JBEOOU010000047.1:0-442 GCF_040309405.1 Psychrobacter sp. W2-37-MNA-CIBAN-0211 | reverse complement strand
CACCGAGAGTGACTCTTTATTATGTAAATAACAGCTCGAGAAAACGCGCTGTTTGATGTGATGGTTATCGTGCTAGTTTTTTGTAGTCAGCAAGTACCCTTAGCCCCTCTGCTAATTATTTAACTCTATTAATTTCAGTGCGTTAAATTAATCCTCCACGGTATTCAGTTAAACCATTATTCTTATTATTTTCAACATTAGGTTGAGGTCATTAAGTTTGTCGGTCGTGCCACTACGCCCATAAAGCGCATTGGTTGCTGGCAACAGGGGCAACTGCGGGTTGCTAATCTGCGCTTTATCTCAGGAATGATTGGAAACGTTGCCCCTGCAACTGCCAGCATAAGCTGTATTTGTAGCCTGAGCTTTTTGGCGTTACCTCTGAGTAATCCATAGTCACGCACTCGCCTTAATCCCTTCGGTAATACGTGTTGCAGTATTAACC
>NZ_JBEOOU010000046.1:0-470 GCF_040309405.1 Psychrobacter sp. W2-37-MNA-CIBAN-0211 | reverse complement strand
CCTGGTGCCGGACTACATCACCTCGGTCAAGGATGGCGGCTTCTATGGCTGGCCGTTCAGCTATTACGGCCAGCATGTGGATGTGCGTGTGACCCCGCAGAACCTGGACATGGTCGCCAAGGCCATCGCTCCCGACTATGCGGTAGGCCCTCACACTGCGTCGCTGGGGCTGACCTTCGCCGAGGGCAGCAAACTGCCCGCCCCCTTCAGTAATGGCGCATTTATCGGCCAGCATGGTTCCTGGAACCGCAAGCCGCACAGTGGCTACAAGGTGATTTTCGTGCCGTTCGAGGGGGGCCAGCCGAAAGGGCAACCGGTGGATGTGCTGACGGGGTTTCTTGATAGCGATGAGAAAGCCATGGGCCGGCCGGTTGGCGTGGTGATTGATCAGCAAGGGGATTTGCTGGTGGCCGATGATGTGGGCAATAAGGTTTGGCGGGTTTCTGCGGCCAAATAATGCATTTGAACAG
>NZ_JBEOOU010000045.1:0-479 GCF_040309405.1 Psychrobacter sp. W2-37-MNA-CIBAN-0211 | reverse complement strand
CAGTTTAAGAGAGATGCTAAAAAGAATTATCTAAGTTTACTCACTCCTGCATGGGGCGAGGTGCTCAATTGTTTGACTAACGATATACCACTACCGGCTAAATACAAAGATCATGCGTTGACCGGCAATCATAAGGGTTTTAGAGATTGCCACATCAAACCTGATTTGGTGCTTATCTACCGTATTCAGAGCGATACGGTAGATTTCGTTAGGCTGGGTAGCCATTCAGAAGTATTTGATTAGCTAACAGCTACAGATGCTACGTATGTTCTAACATAAGCTCAGAATGTAAAGTTTTAGCGCTATTTAAAATCTCGCTCCATTCTTTAACATCCATATATTGCTCATCTGTCAAGTCAAAACCATATTTTTGAAACAATTTTGCAATATTTTCATTTAGAGCTTCAAATAATTTAGCTTCTTTGTCATTTTTCAAAACTAGACCAATCCAAGCGTTTGGATCGCTATCTCTTTCTAGC
>NZ_JBEOOU010000044.1:0-480 GCF_040309405.1 Psychrobacter sp. W2-37-MNA-CIBAN-0211 | reverse complement strand
TGTATGAATTACAAGACATACTGATGCCCAAGCAGTGGTTGCAAGTGAAGGCGATGGAAATCCAAATATTTCGGATCATTCCAGCCAGTGCTGATATACAACATATTCGCGATGGTGCATTACGTGACTATTATCTCGATTGGAACAATTATGATTCCAGCGTAAACGTTGTACGGGAAATGCTTGAGTCATTCTGGTCTAGCTTTCAAGAGTATATTGGCGTTAACGTACAGTTAATGCACAAAGGTCATGCGTTAAAAGTGTTTGAACTTGATGAGACTGCAACCGATAAAGACATTCGCAAGCAATGGCGTAAACTAGCATTAAAATGGCATCCCGATCGTGAACAAGGTAATGCTGAACGCTTTCGAGAAGTGTGCGAAGCATGGCAAACACTCAGAGATTAGCGTTGATCGGTAAACTACCGTGGTTGAACACTCTTCATCCACAGCCGTTATCGTTGTCAGCACTAAAATGTTC
>NZ_JBEOOU010000043.1:0-481 GCF_040309405.1 Psychrobacter sp. W2-37-MNA-CIBAN-0211 | reverse complement strand
CACCAAGACGTCAGCAGCTATGTTGTTTATTACAATCACTTATTGGCGTTTTTAAAAGATGGTTCACAGTGTGGTTTACAAAATCCATGTCAATTTGTTGCCTTGACGGGCCACAAAAGTGACACCACCTCTGTGGTATTAAAAAATAACGATACCCATGTTGAGATTTGTTTCGACCGCCAAGGAAAAATGGGCACCACAGACCAAGCCAATATCGAAGATATTCAGGTTGCCATTCCAATTAAGAATTTGCCAACGCCATACAAGCAATGGATTAGCTTAATCCACACAGGCTGTCAGCCTACTGAAGGTAGTTGTAAGGTATTTACTGCTAAAGATGGTAGCGACTACGCACTACATCAGCGTTAAGTGCTTATTGCGATAACACTGCGACCATTTAGCAAAAAAGGCTTGTCCCATTAATAATGCGACAAGCCTTTTTGTTGGGTAACCATTTTGCTGCGTAGCATCCCATAATGTC
>NZ_JBEOOU010000042.1:0-535 GCF_040309405.1 Psychrobacter sp. W2-37-MNA-CIBAN-0211 | reverse complement strand
CAGATTGTCAGTCTTCTTTTGCTAATCTGTATGAATGAAACATAGTTGTTCATACCTAGCGACTATGAATTATTTTCACAGGTAATCAATTCAAATATCTAACAACTTGCATATCTAACAACTTACAAAAGAGGTTTTACATGAAAACATATGGTTCATTCAAAAAAGCAGTATTGCTATCGGCTTCTGTACTTATTGGTATTACTGCGGCTAATGCGCACACTACCGAGCTAAGTACGTCAGTCATCAATAACTGTGATGCGGTTACTGACTTTGCAAAAAACTTGGATCACAACGATGCGCAAGTTTCTAGTACGCAAATGAAGCGCTATAATGATGCACGAGTGGCTTGTGAGATCGAACACAAAGATCAGCATCTACAGTCTGAAAAGTATTTCGTAGATAAATATGGACGTGATCGTGATTCTAATGCTGCCTCAATACTAAATGAATACAAGCAACATTAAAAACTAAAAACAGCAAGATGACAATATTGTAATCTTGCTGTCATCTCTCTGTCAGAATCAATGAAGTA
>NZ_JBEOOU010000041.1:0-543 GCF_040309405.1 Psychrobacter sp. W2-37-MNA-CIBAN-0211 | reverse complement strand
ACGCGCCTCTGCTGGCGGCGGTGTCCACAATTTAGGCTTAGCACTATAGGTGTAGCGGGCTAATAACATACTATCTTTCTTATCCGTCTTGTTGCGACTTCCTAAACTAGCAGCATAGCTTTTGACGTAAGCAGGATTGATGATGCTAACGTTAAGCTTTTTATCAAATAGGTAGTAGGCGATGTTCTCGTGATAGACGCCTGTAGCTTCAAGGGTTATGTGGATGTTGTTTAAGTCATCAGTAATGTTAGCAATTAGCCAGTTGATAAGAGCAGCATAGTCACTGTGATCATTTTTAAAGACTTTAGTTTTGAATTTTAGTTTGTCAGTGTCTTTGAGCCATGCAATATCTAGCTTATTTTTACTAACGTCTATGCCTATATAATGTGTCATCTTATTGTCTTCCCTTGTTTATGCAGTGTCACTCATGGCATCTGATAAGATGTCTAGGCACTTGGATACCATTCAGAATATTAAGATGATAGGATGAGCATTGGGCATAATCTCTTACACAGTGTCTAGGCACTAAGGTTATACTCATAC
>NZ_JBEOOU010000040.1:0-554 GCF_040309405.1 Psychrobacter sp. W2-37-MNA-CIBAN-0211 | reverse complement strand
GACTTAGATGGCGATACGTTAAGCATTAGCAGCATCAATGGTGTGACACTACTGGGCGGCGCCCAAAGCATCACCGTGCCAAACGGCGTGGTGACTATTGATGCCAATGATGTCATTACCTTTAACCCTGCTACCAACTTTAATGGCAGCACCAGCTTTGACTACACCATCAGCGATGGCAACGGCGGCACGGCCACGGCAACAGAGACGATCACCGTCACGCCTGTGAACGATGCCCCAGTGGCTGTGAATGACACCTACACCGTGGTCGAAGACGGCAGCGTAGTACTCAACCCATTAAATGGCGACAGCGACTTAGATGGCGATACGTTAAGCATTAGCAGCATCAATGGTGTGACACTACTGGGCGGCGCCCAAAGCATCACCGTGCCAAACGGCGTGGTGACTATTGATGCCAATGATGTCATTACCTTTAACCCTGCTACCAACTTTAATGGCAGCACCAGCTTTGACTACACCATCAGCGATGGCAACGGCGGCACGGCCACGGCAACAGAGACGATCACCGTCACGCCTGTGAACGATGCCCCAGT
>NZ_JBEOOU010000039.1:0-558 GCF_040309405.1 Psychrobacter sp. W2-37-MNA-CIBAN-0211 | reverse complement strand
AAAATGGATCATAGCAAAATGGATATGAACGATCCTGCTATGAAAGCCATGATGACCAACATGAGCAAAATGAAAGCGATGTATCAAAAGCACTGTGTCACTAATGACAGTGCTTCTAAGTAAATCTAGTCGCGCTCGCTAGGTAAAGAGTCAGGTTCAACGACAAATATTGCCTAACCTAACATCAGATGACAATCTCATTTTGACAGCAATAAATTGTAGGACGGATATATGAAATTTTTATTGGGTGCGCTTTTTGCCACACTTGTGGCAGTCGTTGGGGTTTTTGCAGTTGTTACTAGCGGCATTGTCAATATAGGAGCAGATCAAGCGCATAACCCAATAATGTATAAACTCTTAGAGACTGCCCGCACGCGTTCAATAGCGAATGCTAGTAAGGACATTACGGTTCCCAACTTAGAAAAGACAGAAATGATCAGCTCGGGCGGTGCCGATTACAAAGATATGTGTGCAGGTTGTCACTTGTCTCCTGGGGTAGAAAGCACTGATTTTAGCGCCAGTTTATATCCTAAGCCGCCAAGTTTTACCAATGTTGAA
>NZ_JBEOOU010000038.1:0-734 GCF_040309405.1 Psychrobacter sp. W2-37-MNA-CIBAN-0211 | reverse complement strand
GAACCAGCCACCGCCATTAAGCAGCCAGTGATTAACGTTTCCACGCTCTGATAAGCCATCAATCATCATTTGCTCATGGTTTCCACGTACAGCTCTGAACCAGGGGAATGTGATTAATTCCAGGCATTCAACGTTCTCTGCACCACGATCAACCAAATCGCCCACCGAGATAAGCAGGTCTTTTTTGTTGTCGAATCCAATCGTATCCAGTTTGTTCATCAGGTTCGTGTAGCATCCGTGCAGATCGCCAACTACCCAAATATTTCGGTATTTGCTGCCATCAATTTTTTCGTAATAGCGCATCTCTTTCACTCCATCCGCGATGAACCATGAGAACGTCGTTGACGATGGCGTGCATTTTCCCGTCTTTATCATCAACGTATTTTCTGACCGTACCGCGACTACATTTCAGTCTGCGTGCTACTTCTGTCTGATTTCCGTATGTTTCAACGAGCATGTCTGGAATGGTTTTTACTGAGAACGTCATGCGGCCTCACTTCTGCTATTTCGCAGGTCTTTGAGTTTCTGTTGGTACTCTGCCTTGATCGCCTTGCACTCTTCGATAGTCCAGCGATGGCGGTTATGGTTTGATTCGATTTCGTCTACTGCTTCCTGCCCGATGCGGCTAATCAGTTCGACGCGATACGGAACGAGATTTCCGCTTTTGTGCTGGTTGCACACCACGCATTGCTTGTGAATATTGCGTTCATTAAATCGGAGTTGAGGTGCCGCAG
>NZ_JBEOOU010000037.1:0-940 GCF_040309405.1 Psychrobacter sp. W2-37-MNA-CIBAN-0211 | reverse complement strand
TATTTGAGTGTCTTTGACCCTAAAAAGTCTTTAATAAACCGTAACTTACGATACTCATTTAGCCCATGATGACTGTGTAATTGTCGCTTAAGCTCACTGAATAACCCTTCGAGAGAATTAGTGGTATTTGGTAGGTCTAAATGCCCATATTCTTGATAAGTAAACAACCAATCGCTATTGGTCCTTAAGCTACGATAAGCACTTCTAAGACGCTTGTGGGTGTACCACGTTCTGCCGGTATCCTCATTGGTACTACGCTCATTAAGATAGGCTTCATGAGTCAAATACCAGTGATCTAAGCACTTTACAAACGCATCTTTATCAAGCTGTTTTATTTCTAAAGTAAGTCGTCTAAGCTCGATACTGGCACTGTTCTTAGGGCGACGTGTTAAATAGCGGGTCACTATTTGCACTTGATGAAACTGGCACATCTGGCAAGGGATGCGGGTGAATAACATCCTCAGTCCTCGTCTACCATCACAGGTGATGCTTTGTATATCAACGCCTAACGATACTAGATGATCAATTCCCTGCTTATAAGCACTATTGGTTTCATGACTGACTATCGCATAATTAAGAACGGTTCTAGTGGTGTTGTCCATAAAGACCATTAAACCAAACTTGCGACCAAAGTAAGTGGTGTCCATGATGATATTAGCAGTCTTAGGACGTTTAGCTGGATACTCAATACTGACTTTATCTAAGCGTCTTTGAATGGTTTTAAGGCTACAGTGATATTTATCCGCCAGTTGTTGGTAGGTCTGTTTTCCTTGCGTATATTCAGTCCAAAGCGTTCGGTTATTAAGTCTTTTGCCACCTAAAAACTGCCGCTTGCAAGCTAGACATTGATACTGCTGTTTGCCAAGCTTACGTCCATTCTTCTTGGTGTGTTTATCACTACAAAAAGGGCAGTTTTTTGATTCATGGCGTTGATTCCTTG
>NZ_JBEOOU010000036.1:0-986 GCF_040309405.1 Psychrobacter sp. W2-37-MNA-CIBAN-0211 | reverse complement strand
TGCTCGTCCACGGAGCGCAATTGATCATAAGTCAACACCTTTCTATTAATATCACGCAGGTTAATACCGGGATCATCGAGGTTCATACGTGGACTGTCGACGCGCATATCACTCTTGAAGTCATACTCGGTCTTAGCATGTTTTGCTTTGTAGCCTTTATCACCCATCGCACCCATCATATCGGCCATGGTCAGCCATTCGATCTTGTCCATAGCAGGTATTGCAGCACGAGCACCTTTTTTGGTTGCAAGCGTGGTCGCGACATAGCCTGAACGATCGATATTTTGGGCAAATATGGTATGTGCATCTTTGGTCGGCGTGACGATGACATCATAAGTCTCAGCAACGCCAATACGGAAATCATCAATCGCAACGGGCGCGACATCATTGCCATCCGTTGAGACGACGGTCATTTTCAGACCCGGTATACGCACATCAAATATCGTCTGTGCTGAGCCATTGATAAAGCGCAGTTTGACGGGCTGTCCCGCTTTCACTAGCTGTGTCCAATTGGCGGCGGTGGTTTTACCATTCATAAGGTAGGTAAAGGTTTTTTCACCAGACAGATCCGTAAAATCTGTCGGCATCATGCGCATCTTATTCCACATTTTGCGCTTGTCATAAGCGGCTTCTAGATCTGTTGCGGCAATATCAGACAATAGCTTTTTAAAATCTGGCAAATGGTAGTTATCAAAGTCAGCGCGCTGCTTTAATAGCTTTAGCAAGTTATGCGGATCGCGGTGTGTCCAATCACTCAATAAAATCACGTGATCTTCGGCGACTGGATGGCGTTCGCGGCCTTTAGGCTCAATGACGATAGCGCCGCGCATTCCAGTTTGCTCTTGAAAGCCAGTATGGGAGTGATACCAATACGTACCCGATTGAATGAGTTTGAATTTATAGGTAAAGGTACTGTTCGCAGGAATACCATCAAAGCTGATACCTGGCACACCATCCATCTCAAATGGGACGAGCAAGCCATGCCA
>NZ_JBEOOU010000035.1:0-1080 GCF_040309405.1 Psychrobacter sp. W2-37-MNA-CIBAN-0211 | reverse complement strand
GCACAACATTGATAACGCCCAATCTTTTTGCTCAGACTCTAACTCATTGATACTCATTTATAAACTCCTTGCAATGTATGTCGTTTCAGCTAAACGGTATCAGCAATGTTTATGTAAAGAAACAGTAAGATAATACTCAACCCGATGTTTGAGTACGGTCATCATCTGACACTACAGACTCTGGCATCGCTGTGAAGACGACGCGAAATTCAGCATTTTCACAAGCGTTATCTTTTACAAAACCGATCTCACTCTCCTTTGATGCGAATGCCAGCGTCAGACATCATATGCAGATACTCACCTGCATCCTGAACCCATTGACCTCCAACCCCGTAATAGCGATGCGTAATGATGTCGATAGTTACTAACGGGTCTTGTTCGATTAACTGCCGCAGAAACTCTTCCAGGTCACCAGTGCAGTGCTTGATAACAGGAGTCTTCCCAGGATGGCGAACAACAAGAAACTGGTTTCCGTCTTCACGGACTTCGTTGCTTTCCAGTTTAGCAATACGCTTACTCCCATCCGAGATAACACCTTCGTAATACTCACGCTGCTCGTTGAGTTTTGATTTTGCTGTTTCAAGCTCAACACGCAGTTTCCCTACTGTTAGCGCAATATCCTCGTTCTCCTGGTCGCGGCGTTTGATGTATTGCTGGTTTCTTTCCCGTTCATCCAGCAGTTCCAGCACAATCGATGGTGTTACCAATTCATGGAAAAGGTCTGCGTCAAATCCCCAGTCGTCATGCATTGCCTGCTCTGCCGCTTCACGCAGTGCCTGAGAGTTAATTTCGCTCACTTCGAACCTCTCTGTTTACTGATAAGTTCCAGATCCTCCTGGCAACTTGCACAAGTCCGACAACCCTGAACGACCAGGCGTCTTCGTTCATCTATCGGATCGCCACACTCACAACAATGAGTGGCAGATATAGCCTGGTGGTTCAGGCGGCGCATTTTTATTGCTGTGTTGCGCTGTAATTCTTCTATTTCTGATCCGGATCGATTCCAACGCGCGGGGAGAGGCGGTTTGCGTATTGGGCGCTCTTCCGCTTCCTCGCTCACTGACTCGCTGCGCTCGGTCG
>NZ_JBEOOU010000034.1:0-1197 GCF_040309405.1 Psychrobacter sp. W2-37-MNA-CIBAN-0211 | reverse complement strand
AACACCATTAGAAGTTAACCAATCTCTCAAAAATTGTTTATCGTAAGAGTCTTGAGATTTACCAACTTCGTATTTAGCAGCATTCCAGGGGATCCTCTAGAGTAAACGCTAGCGCTTTCCGGCAATCAGGCGGGACTGACGGCAGATCGTATGCTGGTCCTGTCCAGAGCCGGGCAGGCGGCAGGGCTGACGTTTAACCAGACCAGCGAGTCACTCAGCGCACTGGTTAAGGCGGGGGTAAGCGGTGAGGCTCAGATTGCGTCCATCAGCCAGAGTGTGGCGCGTTTCTCCTCTGCATCCGGCGTGGAGGTGGACAAGGTCGCTGAAGCCTTCGGGAAGCTGACCACAGACCCGACGTCGGGGCTGACGGCGATGGCTCGCCAGTTCCATAACGTGTCGGCGGAGCAGATTGCGTATGTTGCTCAGTTGCAGCGTTCCGGCGATGAAGCCGGGGCATTGCAGGCGGCGAACGAGGTCGCAACGAAAGGGTTTGATGACCAGACCCGCCGCCTGAAAGAGAACATGGGCACGCTGGAGACCTGGGCAGACAGGACTGCGCGGGCATTCAAATCCATGTGGGATGCGGTGCTGGATATTGGTCGTCCTGATACCGCGCAGGAGATGCTGATTAAGGCAGAGGCTGCGTATAAGAAAGCAGACGACATCTGGAATCTGCGCAAGGATGATTATTTTGTTAACGATGAAGCGCGGGCGCGTTACTGGGATGATCGTGAAAAGGCCCGTCTTGCGCTTGAAGCCGCCCGAGAGAAGGCTGAGCAGCAGACTCAACAGGACAAAAATGCGCAGCAGCAGAGCGATACCGAAGCGTCACGGCTGAAATATACCGAAGAGGCGCAGAAGGCTTACGAACGGCTGCAGACGCCGCTGGAGAAATATACCGCCCGTCAGGAAGAACTGAACAAGGCACTGAAAGACGGGAAAATCCTGCAGGCGGATTACAACACGCTGATGGCGGCGGCGAAAAAGGATTATGAAGCGACGCTGAAAAAGCCGAAACAGTCCAGCGTGAAGGTGTCTGCGGGCGATCGTCAGGAAGACAGTGCTCATGCTGCCCTGCTGACGCTTCAGGCAGAACTCCGGACGCTGGAGAGCGCTGCCGGACCTGCAGGCATGCAAGCTTGGCACTGGCCGTCGTTTTACAACGTCGTGACTGGGAAAACCCTGGCGTTACCCAAC
>NZ_JBEOOU010000033.1:0-1234 GCF_040309405.1 Psychrobacter sp. W2-37-MNA-CIBAN-0211 | reverse complement strand
ATACCGCTTTTCAAACTCAAAAGGTGACACATAACCAATCGTGCTATGCAAACGCTTCTTGTTAAACCAGTCTACCCATTCAAGGGTTGCTAATTCAACATCGTTGACGCCCGTCCAGTTCTCTTTTAAATAATGTATCACCTCAGACTTGTACAGCCCATTGACCGTTTCAGCCAAGGCATTGTCATAAGAGTCGCCTGTTGTACCAACAGAAGCAATCACGCCGCAGTCCATCATCTTATCGGTGTAGCGAATGGATAAGTAATGAACCCCTCGATCACTGTGATGAATGACATCTTTGGGATGGTTTCTATCTGCTATTGCTTGGTTTAATGCCGCCATCACCATATCGGTGTTCATGCGATTAGAGACTTTCCAGCCCACAATAGCGCGAGCAAACACATCAATAATAAAAGCGGTATATACCCAGCCGCTTGTCGTCTTGATATAGGTAAAATCTGCAACCCACAGCTGATTAGGTTGACGTGCATTAAAGTTACGATTAACCAAGTCATCAGCACGCTTTTGATCATCACGGCTGTAAGTTGTTATTTTACCCTTACCGCGCCAGACACCTTGTAGGCCATGCTGTCTCATTAAGCGCTCTATGGTACAACGAGCCACATGAATACCATCCGTTTTCATCTGTTGCCAGACTTTACGGGCACCGTAACGGCATTTGCTGTCCTGCCAGATACGTCTGATTTCACCGATGTAAAAGTCGTCATGCTGACTGCGTAGTGAACGCTTGTGTGGGTTGTCGCTTAAGTCTTGAGCACGATAATAAGTTGACGGGGCAATCGGTAGGACTCTACAGATCAGCTCGACCCCGTAACTATCTTTATGGTCATCAATAAAATCGACCATCACTTTGGTGGGCGGCCGAGCTCCGCCTGGGCGAAAAAAGCAGCAGCCTTACGTATAATCTCATTGGCTTGCTTGAGCTCTTTATTCTCGCGTTCAAGCTCTTTAATACGTTGCTCTTGGCTTTGGGCTTGTACTGAGGCAGGAATGGTTTGGTCGATGTGTTTTTTATGCCATGATCGTAGGGTTTCAGGCGTACAGCCAACCTTAGGGGCAATGGCTTGGATAGCTGACCATGTGGAGGGATAGTCGTTTGCTGCTTCGATCAGCATACGAACGGCGCGTTCTTTAATCTCAGGAGTGTAGGTTTGTCTTTTCATTGTCGTATTCTCTCAGAATATTAAGTCTCCGACAATCCCGGGGCGGTTCA
>NZ_JBEOOU010000032.1:0-1429 GCF_040309405.1 Psychrobacter sp. W2-37-MNA-CIBAN-0211 | reverse complement strand
TGAACTGACCCCCATAAGTTGGACACAACTTATGGGGGTTATTTTATGAAGTATGACATCGACTTTAAACTAAGGGTGATAGCCTATTATCAACAAGGACATTCAGGCATTGCTACCGCAAAGCATTTTAATATTAATGATAAAGATGTTTTTAAGTGGGTAAACCAGTATTTAAAAGACGGTATACTTGCAATCAAACCTAAAGCTGGCAAAGCCATCTACAGTAGCGAGTTCAAGCTTCAAGTCCTGACCACAATGGCAGGTGAAGGTTTAAGTCAATCGCAAGCCGCTTTGAGGTTTGACATTAGCTCACCTGCGCTGATTAGTGTATGGCGCACCGCCTATGCTCGTCATGGTATGCTAGGCTTAACTGCCAAAGCTAAAGGACGACCTACTGTGAAGCACCCTTATCTTACTGACAAGCCTGAGCATGAGAAGAGTATAGAGGAGCTCAAACGCGAGAATGAATACCTCAAAGCGGAGAACGCCTACCTAAAAAAGCTCGATGCCTTGCTCAAAGAGAGGAAAGCCAACCAGACAAAGCAAGGCTCGTCAAAGGACTAAGAGATCAGCATCCGCTCGCTTTACTATTACTCATTGCAGATATAGCAAGGAGCAGCTTTTACTATCATCTGCGTGTTCTGCAAGCGACAGACAAGTATGCCGATCTTAAACAGCGTATCAGTGACGTCTATCATCACCATAAAGGTCGGTATGGCTACCGTAGAATCACTCAAACGCTTAAGAACGAAGGACTAAGATACAACCACAAGCTCATCGCACGGCTTATGAACGAGCTTAAACTTACCGCGAGAATCAGACGACAAAAGTATCGTTCCTACAAAGGACAGTGCGGCGTTATTGCCAAGAATAGGGTCAAACGTAGGTTTAGAGCAAAAGCGCCAAATCGCAGGTGGCTGACTGACATTACTGAGTTTAAAGTGGGCGATGATAAACTGTATCTGTCACCCATACTCGATTGCTTTAATAATGAGATCATCAGTTATGAATTATCAAGACGACCCGTATATGACTTGGTGAAACAGATGCTTGATCGCGCGCTCAAAGGCATATCATTAAAGCGCAGGCTCAAGGAGCAGCTAACGCTGCATTCAGATCAAGGGTGGCACTATCAGATGAAACCGTTTGCAACAACGCTAAAAGCCAATAACATCCAGCAAAGTATGAGCCGAAAAGGTAACTGCTTAGACAATGCGCTGATGGAGAGCTTCTTCGGTACGCTCAAGTGTGAGACTATTTATATTGAAAAGCCATCGAGTATTGAGGCGTTAGAGCAACAGATTCATAAGTATGTGCATTACTACAATCATGAAAGAATTCAGCTTAAACTAAAAGGACTGAGCCCTGTACAATACAGAGCTCAGTCCTATCTTTAATTAAACCGTCCAAGTTTCGGGGGTCAGTTCAT
>NZ_JBEOOU010000031.1:0-1435 GCF_040309405.1 Psychrobacter sp. W2-37-MNA-CIBAN-0211 | reverse complement strand
AAATGCTGTGTCAAGAGGTAATTTCTATTTAGTTTGAAGTAAATATTTCATCACTCATTCTAAACGCCTTCCCTTTCAACTAGGGCGCATTATACGGGGTTTTAGATAGAAAACAAGGGAAGTTTCTAGAAATCGTCTAACTTCATAAATTCAATTGATTGAGCCTACTATTGAAAACAATCGTAGGCTCAGGTATTTTCTTATTTCTTAGAAATAAACGCTAGTCAAAAGTATAGCTTACACCAACGTTACCACCATTTTGGCTGCCGCTACCACCAAAAGCACTACTGATAGAAAACTGTCCGTCAGATGTGGTGTAACCTACACCAAAAGCATAACCTGTCTCACCCTCCCATGTACCACCGCCTAGACCAACGCTGACTTTACCTGGTACATTAGGGTAGCGTAGGGCACCGAAAGCAAGCGCGCCTGCAACTGCTGAGTGAGTCTCTCCTTCTAGATCATTTATTCTTCTATCTGTATAACCAAAGGCTTCAGCACGATTTTGGTTAAGTTGAGAGACGTTAACGGCATCATTTGGATTGATACCAGCGGCGACATTGGTAACTCGGCGCTGGCTGCTTGCATTGCCAACTGATACGGTATTGTCTGCACTGGTCTGTGACCCTGCTCCTAATGCTATAGCATTGCTATGAGTCACACTGCTATTAGCACCGATGGCCACTGCATTAGCTGCTTGGACGTTCACCGATTCACCGATAGCGACAGAGTTTGAGGCATTAGTCTCGTTTTCAAAAGTTGGTGTACTATTGGTACCAACTGTTGCCGCTGTAGCACCAACAGTTGCATTACTACCTAGTACTACAGAGTTACTGGTAGTATCACCAATGATGTTGTCGTTACCAACTGCATAATTGGCGTTACCACCGACAATATTGGGATCTCCAAATGCACCTGAACGATTACCTGAGACGATGTTGCCATTACCCACGCTAGTAGATTGATCGCCGGTCACTGTATTATTAGTGCCCATAGCGATGCTGTCCTTACCTTTAGATTGAGCGTTAACCCCGATCGCTATCGCACCGTCAGCAGTAGCGCCATTACCGCTATAATTACCTGCATCTTCACTGTTACTAGAACCATTAACGCTAAAAAAGCGCGCTTGGCTGTCTTCGATTTTACTTTCTAATTCAATTTTAGCTTCTTCGCTAATACCTGAATCACCTTTAGCGCCGTCGATACCATCCTGACCTTCTGGTCCTTGAGCACCATCAACACCGTCTTTACCGTTAGTGCCATCAGCACCATTTAAACCATCTGTTCCGTTTTGACCTGCTGGACCTTGTGGGCCAATTGCTCCTTGAGCACCATCAGCCCCATTTTGACCATTAATACCGTCTACGCCATTAGTACCATCAACTCCATTCTGACCGTCAATACCGTTTGTTCCATTGATGCCGTCAGATCCTGC
>NZ_JBEOOU010000030.1:0-1649 GCF_040309405.1 Psychrobacter sp. W2-37-MNA-CIBAN-0211 | reverse complement strand
GTACTGTTCGCAGGAATACCATCAAAGCTGATACCTGGCACACCATCCATCTCAAATGGGACGAGCAAGCCATGCCAATGGATAGAGGTCGACTCATTCATCTGGTTATGGACACGGATGGTCACGGTATCGCCTTCTTGCATCTTTAGCGTTGGCGCTGGCAGCGAGTCATTGATGAGGGTTGCCATACTCGACTTGCCATTGACAGTAACGGGCTTCTTGCTGACATACAGGTCAAACTCATTACCGGTTAAGATAGGTACGATATGGTCAGATTTATCACTGTTGACGGCTACGTTTTGTTGACCTTTACCGAGCGTACTATTGGCAATAGACGGCAGTGTGGATAGCATGGATGCCCCTAATAGAGTAGAGGACCCTGTCAAAAAACGCCTGCGGTTAAGCATATTCTTGTTCATAATTATTTACCTAACTTAATCCATGAAATGGGAGTTGAGTCTATATATTTATCAGTCAAGCTTATGTCTTCGACAGCCCATTAATAGAGCTGGATAAGCTATTTAAACGTCACTCAAACTATAATTGCTGCTGCGGTGATTCAATGGTTGCATAAATGGCTGTTGAGCCATCTTTATTAAGCTGCATCACTTTATACGGCATAAATTTATCTTGATATTCCATACCAGGGCTACCAACTGGCATGCCAGGTACGGCAAGGCCAATCGCATCACTTGGTGGGTTTTTTAGGAACTGTGCCATATATTTGGCAGGAACATGACCTTCAAATACGTAGCCGTCAGTAGTGACGGCAGTATGACAAGAGCGCATCTGCTGCGGTACGCTGTAGCGCTCTTTAAACAAGGACAAATCTTCAACGTTCTGTGCGGTTGCATTTAGGCCATGACCTTCGGCATAACCGACCCATTCTTTACAGCAGCCACAATTGGCATCTTTATAGACGGTGGCTGAGATATTTTTTAGGATAGTTGGCTGGGTGTCTGAATGAGCACTGACAGGCATTATTTCGGCTTTTGGTTGCTCTGTTTGCGCGGTTTGCGTAGCGGTCGTTGGCTCAGTCGCTGGTGTTGAGTCAGCAGCAGCGTTAGGTTGACTACAAGCCGCTAATAATAGTGAAGATGTCATCATCACTAAAAGAACACGACCAGATAACCGGTTGTGTTCACTAGAAAATATATTGGTATAGCGTCTCATAAAATCACTCCTGAGCGTTTATCTGACGATCAAATTTATAAAAATTAAAGCCGTAACACTGACCAAAGTAGTATTGGTAAAGCTTAAATCGCAAAAGGCAGCACTATTTAGTACTGCATTTCTTACGAATAATCAATGTTGCATGCCGGATCCATCACCAGACATATCCATCTCACCATCAAATGACATGTCCAACATATCATCGTCTATCCTAGTCGTTAACATGGTGTATTGATTTTCATTTAAGTCAGGTAACGATCTGATAAAAGCGACCATTGCCCACATTCTATCGTCATCGTGCGAAGCGCCCCATGCTGGCATACCTGATGCCATAATGCCGTGTTTGATGGCCCAAAAAGCTTGCTGAGCACCGGCATCGGTCTTATAGCGTTCAACCAGTTCAACATTGGTAAAACTTGGCGGCTTAGGATATAAACTGGCGCTAAAATCAGTGCTTTCTACCCCAGGAGACAAGT
>NZ_JBEOOU010000029.1:0-1704 GCF_040309405.1 Psychrobacter sp. W2-37-MNA-CIBAN-0211 | reverse complement strand
AACACCATTAGAAGTTAACCAATCTCTCAAAAATTGTTTATCGTAAGAGTCTTGAGATTTACCAACTTCGTATTTAGTAGCATTCCAGAATCTGGAAGAATCTGGAGTTAAAACTTCGTCAACAAGAACGATGTTGTCACCATCTAAACCAAATTCAAATTTAGTATCAGCGATAATAATTCCTTTAGTGGCAGCGTAATCTCTGGCTTTGGTGTACAAATCAATAGCAATTTTTTCAATTCTATCACATAATTCTTTTCCAACAATCTTGTCAGCTTGTTCTTTGGTGATATTTTCATCATGTTCACCTTGTTCTGCTTTAGTGGATGGGGTGAAGATAGGAGTGATTTGTTGTGATTCAACCACATCACCAATAGGAATACCGTGGACGGTTTTAGATTTTTGGTATTCTTTCCAGCCGGAACCGGTGATGTAACCTCTAACAATAACTTCAAGAGGGATCAATTTCAATTTTCTAACAAGTAAGGATCTGCCTTCCAATTGGTTTCTATATGGTTCTAGTTGAGGATATTTTTGGAAAATGTCTCCTTTGATTAAATGGTTTTCAATTGGCAAGAAATCAAACCAGAATTCAGACAATTTGGTTAAGATTTTACCTTTATTTGGGATACCATTAGACATAATCACATCGTATGCGGAAATTCTATCAGTAGCAACGAATAAAAGAGTGTTGTCGTCAACTTGGTAAATATCTCTGACTTTACCTTTGGCAATCAATGGGAAAGTTCCTTCTAAGTTAGTTGAAGTCATCTGGGAGCTGGTGGTGGTGGTGGTGGTGGTGATTATGGTGATAAAGAAGAAAAAGAAGAAGAGAAAGAAGAGTTGACTCGGAGTAATTCACATTTTTTTTTTCTTCTGCTAATTTAACTTCTGCGACATCATTGACATTAATGTACATGTGGGATGAACTTGAAGGGAAATGCTACCCTAAAAGAATTGTCTTTTTATTTGAATAACGCATATTCGTCTCCCTAATGCGATTCTTGATTATTTATCTTTAAAAAAAATACCACTAATTCATAATTATTGGCTCGAAACTCACAGCCTTTATTTTTTTGATCACGGATTTCGAGTTGAGCCGCGCGTGTTTCCATTTTTGGAGTGAAAAGCAAAAGACCAAGACGAAAGAGAAAAAAAAACCTCAATCGACGGGAGAGGGAAAAAAATCATACTGTTATAATATTTTTTTTTGAATAGTGCCCCCCTTTTTTTTGAAGAAGAAGAAGAACCGATACCAAACATAGAGAAACGAAACAATGTCATTTAAAGCGCTGAAGAAGGGGGATCCTCTAGAGTCCAGCAGCGCACTGAGATCCAGCTGCCAGCGGGAAATACTGATGCGCAGCGCCGCCAGCGCATAAACGAAGCAGTCGAGTGCCTCATTGCGTCGCTTTTTGCTGTCCCACAGTATTTTTTTCCTGCCATCCACCCATTTTTCGACCTGCTCTTCAGCAGTCAGCTGCTGCGCTTCGGTCAGATCAAAAATATCCGGGTTATTCGGGAAGTGAACGGCACCGGGAAGCGGTTCATCCCCTTCCGGCGTCAGTGTGAAGCGGTTATAAATCTGCTCTTTCGCGGTATCCGTACCGATTTCGGTAAGGTAAACGACCTGCAGGCATGCAAGCTTGGCACTGGCCGTCGTTTTACAACGTCGTGACTGGGAAAACCCTGGCGTTACCCAAC
>NZ_JBEOOU010000028.1:0-2011 GCF_040309405.1 Psychrobacter sp. W2-37-MNA-CIBAN-0211 | reverse complement strand
GTATTGGCAGAGCAGCGTAGCCCTACCCGAGAGATCGAGCTACATTTAACGGGTAACATGGAGCGCTATATTTGGGCCTTAGATGGTGTGATGTTTAAGGATGCAACGCCTGTCAATATTAAACCTAACGAGCGTGTACGCATTACCTTAGTCAATGACACGATGATGAATCACCCGATGCATCTGCATGGTATGTGGAGTGACTTGCGCACGCCATCTGGAGACTTTCAAGTACGTAAACATACGATTGTGGTGCAGCCAGCGCAAAAAATTAGCTTCGATGTGACGGGTGAAGTTGGACGATGGGCATGGCATTGCCACCTGCTTTATCACATGGAAGCCGGTATGTTCAGAGAAGTTGCCGTCGTTTAACAAACCTTCGAATATGAGGCTTATTATGAAAATATCTAAGAAAAATCTGCCATTCATTGGTTTGTCATCGCTAGTCTTGCTCACCTCATCGTTTGCAACGGCTGCTGATATGTCGAATATGGATCATAGCAGCATGGACATGTCAGGTGATATGTCTGGTATGGATCATAGCGGTATGGATATGTCTGATATGGATATGTCTGGTATGGACCACAGTGGCATGGACATGTCGGGCGATATGTCAGATATGGATCACAGCGGCATGGATATGTCAGGCGATATGTCTGATATGGATCACAGTGGCATGGATATGTCGGGCGATATGTCAGATATGGATCACAGTGGCATGGATATGTCGGGCGATATGTCAGATATGGATCATAGTGGCATGGACATGTCAGGCATGGATCATGGCAGTATGGATATGTCTGGGATGCAAGGCGGGCAGCCGCCAGCCGATGCTCGCAGTCCAGACTATTCAAACGGTGTTCCCTATGGGCAGTATGGTAAGCCAATGATGATGGGCAGCATGCCGTTATGGGGAGTATCAGTAGACGACTTGGGCTATCAGTTTGATGAGGATCAAATCAACTTTGAGGCGACAGGTTGGTATGGTACTGACAGTAATCGTATCAGGCTACGCACGGAAGGTAGTGCTCAGACTAAAGATGATAAAGAAATAGACAGCTTGAGCTCGCTTGCTTATTGGAAACCATTGAGCATTTTCTGGAATGGTGAAGCTGGTGTCGCTTACGATACTGAAAACGATAACGCTGCCCTTATGGCAGGTATTGTCGGCACCGCGCCGTATTTCATCGAAACAGATGCGAGAGCCTACTTATATACCGATGGTCAACTTCGTCTTGATTTAGGCGCAGAGTATGAATGGCGTTTGGATCAGCATTGGGTAGTCATACCAGAGGTGGGATTAACTGCCTTTAGTAAAGATGACCATGATAATGACATTACCAAGGGCTTTAATGAGATGGAAGCTGAGGTTAGGCTGACTTACGAAACCTTCAGTCGCCAGCTAGCCCCTTATGTGGGTGTGAGTTATGAGACAGCGCTTGGCAAAGCTCGTGGTCAACGGCGTCAAGAAAATGAATCGGTTGATAGCAGTAGTTTGACTGCGGGGGTCAAATTCTGGTTCTAATATTATTAAAATAATAGGGGATATACTATGAATGCTTCAGATCAAAACACCATGAATCATCAACAGGGCATGAACCCGTATGTAAAGTTCACTCTGATGATTGTGACGTCTACGATTGTGATGTACATCATGATGTATTTCAATACTTATGAATGGGATCATATTTACTTTAGTGAAACCCGAGCTTATATGGCGCTCTACATGGGTGCCGGTATGGCAGTGGTCATGTTGGCATTTATGACTAATATGTATAAGAAGACCAAGGTCAACTTAATGATTTATGGTCTGAGCGTATTGATGTTTGCTGTTGGTATTTGGGGCGTACGATCACAAGCAACTGTCGATCAAGTCGATTGGATGCAAGCGATGATACCGCATCACTCGATTGCTATTCTCACCAGTAGTCGTGCTGATATTGAAGATCCGCGTGTACAACAGCTTGCTGACGATATTATAAAAGCGCAAAAACGTGAAATCGCTGAGATG
>NZ_JBEOOU010000027.1:0-3780 GCF_040309405.1 Psychrobacter sp. W2-37-MNA-CIBAN-0211 | reverse complement strand
CACCTGTCCTACGAGTTGCATGATAAAGAAGACAGTCATAAGTGCGGCGACGATAGTCATGCCCCGCGCCCACCGGAAGGAGCTGACTGGGTTGAAGGCTCTCAAGGGCATCGGTCGAATCGGATCCCGGGCCCGTCGACTAGGCCTGAAAATGCAATCAACTTTTCCCGGTTGTGGTATATTTGGTGTGGAAATGTTCTATTTAGAAACAGGGGAATTGCTTATTAACGAAATTGCCCCAAGGCCTCACAACTCTGGACATTATACCATTGATGCTTGCGTCACTTCTCAATTTGAAGCTCATTTGAGATCAATATTGGATTTGCCAATGCCAAAGAATTTCACATCTTTCTCCACCATTACAACGAACGCCATTATGCTAAATGTTCTTGGAGACAAACATACAAAAGATAAAGAGCTAGAAACTTGCGAAAGAGCAAAGGCCTGAAGTCCGGCTGGAGTGAGTGGGAAGAGAGCGCCACGGACAGTATGTCGCAGGTAAAAAGTGCAGCCACGCAGACCTTTGATGGTATTGCACAGAATATGGCGGCGATGCTGACCGGCAGTGAGCAGAACTGGCGCAGCTTCACCCGTTCCGTGCTGTCCATGATGACAGAAATTCTGCTTAAGCAGGCAATGGTGGGGATTGTCGGGAGTATCGGCAGCGCCATTGGCGGGGCTGTTGGTGGCGGCGCATCCGCGTCAGGCGGTACAGCCATTCAGGCCGCTGCGGCGAAATTCCATTTTGCAACCGGAGGATTTACGGGAACCGGCGGCAAATATGAGCCAGCGGGGATTGTTCACCGTGGTGAGTTTGTCTTCACGAAGGAGGCAACCAGCCGGATTGGCGTGGGGAATCTTTACCGGCTGATGCGCGGCTATGCCACCGGCGGTTATGTCGGTACACCGGGCAGCATGGCAGACAGCCGGTCGCAGGCGTAGGCCTGCATGCAAGCTCCTTCTGGGGCCGGACGGCATGACATCGCTGCGCGAATATGCCGGTTATCACGGCGGTGGCAGCGGATTTGGAGGGCAGTTGCGGTCGTGGAACCCACCGAGTGAAAGTGTGGATGCAGCCCTGTTGCCCAACTTTACCCGTGGCAATGCCCGCGCAGACGATCTGAGCTTGGCGTAATCATGTCATAGCTGTTTCCTGTGTGAAATTGTTATCCGCTCACAATTCCACACAACATACGAGCCGGAAGCATAAAGTGTAAAGCCTGGGGTGCCTAATGAGTGAGCTAACTCACATTAATTGCGTTGCGCTCACTGCCCGCTTTCCAGTCGGGAAACCTGTCGTGCCAGCTGCATTAATGAATCGGCCAACGCGCGGGGAGAGGCGGTTTGCGTATTGGGCGCTCTTCCGCTTCCTCGCTCACTGACTCGCTGCGCTCGGTCGTTCGGCTGCGGCGAGCGGTATCAGCTCACTCAAAGGCGGTAATACGGTTATCCACAGAATCAGGGGATAACGCAGGAAAGAACATGTGAGCAAAAGGCCAGCAAAAGGCCAGGAACCGTAAAAAGGCCGCGTTGCTGGCGTTTTTCCATAGGCTCCGCCCCCCTGACGAGCATCACAAAAATCGACGCTCAAGTCAGAGGTGGCGAAACCCGACAGGACTATAAAGATACCAGGCGTTTCCCCCTGGAAGCTCCCTCGTGCGCTCTCCTGTTCCGACCCTGCCGCTTACCGGATACCTGTCCGCCTTTCTCCCTTCGGGAAGCGTGGCGCTTTCTCATAGCTCACGCTGTAGGTATCTCAGTTCGGTGTAGGTCGTTCGCTCCAAGCTGGGCTGTGTGCACGAACCCCCCGTTCAGCCCGACCGCTGCGCCTTATCCGGTAACTATCGTCTTGAGTCCAACCCGGTAAGACACGACTTATCGCCACTGGCAGCAGCCACTGGTAACAGGATTAGCAGAGCGAGGTATGTAGGCGGTGCTACAGAGTTCTTGAAGTGGTGGCCTAACTACGGCTACACTAGAAGAACAGTATTTGGTATCTGCGCTCTGCTGAAGCCAGTTACCTTCGGAAAAAGAGTTGGTAGCTCTTGATCCGGCAAACAAACCACCGCTGGTAGCGGTGGTTTTTTTGTTTGCAAGCAGCAGATTACGCGCAGAAAAAAAGGATCTCAAGAAGATCCTTTGATCTTTTCTACGGGGTCTGACGCTCAGTGGAACGAAAACTCACGTTAAGGGATTTTGGTCATGAGATTATCAAAAAGGATCTTCACCTAGATCCTTTTAAATTAAAAATGAAGTTTTAAATCAATCTAAAGTATATATGAGTAAACTTGGTCTGACAGTTACCAATGCTTAATCAGTGAGGCACCTATCTCAGCGATCTGTCTATTTCGTTCATCCATAGTTGCCTGACTCCCCGTCGTGTAGATAACTACGATACGGGAGGGCTTACCATCTGGCCCCAGTGCTGCAATGATACCGCGAGACCCACGCTCACCGGCTCCAGATTTATCAGCAATAAACCAGCCAGCCGGAAGGGCCGAGCGCAGAAGTGGTCCTGCAACTTTATCCGCCTCCATCCAGTCTATTAATTGTTGCCGGGAAGCTAGAGTAAGTAGTTCGCCAGTTAATAGTTTGCGCAACGTTGTTGCCATTGCTACAGGCATCGTGGTGTCACGCTCGTCGTTTGGTATGGCTTCATTCAGCTCCGGTTCCCAACGATCAAGGCGAGTTACATGATCCCCCATGTTGTGCAAAAAAGCGGTTAGCTCCTTCGGTCCTCCGATCGTTGTCAGAAGTAAGTTGGCCGCAGTGTTATCACTCATGGTTATGGCAGCACTGCATAATTCTCTTACTGTCATGCCATCCGTAAGATGCTTTTCTGTGACTGGTGAGTACTCAACCAAGTCATTCTGAGAATAGTGTATGCGGCGACCGAGTTGCTCTTGCCCGGCGTCAATACGGGATAATACCGCGCCACATAGCAGAACTTTAAAAGTGCTCATCATTGGAAAACGTTCTTCGGGGCGAAAACTCTCAAGGATCTTACCGCTGTTGAGATCCAGTTCGATGTAACCCACTCGTGCACCCAACTGATCTTCAGCATCTTTTACTTTCACCAGCGTTTCTGGGTGAGCAAAAACAGGAAGGCAAAATGCCGCAAAAAAGGGAATAAGGGCGACACGGAAATGTTGAATACTCATACTCTTCCTTTTTCAATATTATTGAAGCATTTATCAGGGTTATTGTCTCATGAGCGGATACATATTTGAATGTATTTAGAAAAATAAACAAATAGGGGTTCCGCGCACATTTCCCCGAAAAGTGCCACCTGACGTCTAAGAAACCATTATTATCATGACATTAACCTATAAAAATAGGCGTATCACGAGGCCCTTTCGTCTCGCGCGTTTCGGTGATGACGGTGAAAACCTCTGACACATGCAGCTCCCGGAGACGGTCACAGCTTGTCTGTAAGCGGATGCCGGGAGCAGACAAGCCCGTCAGGGCGCGTCAGCGGGTGTTGGCGGGTGTCGGGGCTGGCTTAACTATGCGGCATCAGAGCAGATTGTACTGAGAGTGCACCATATGCGGTGTGAAATACCGCACAGATGCGTAAGGAGAAAATACCGCATCAGGCGCCATTCGCCATTCAGGCTGCGCAACTGTTGGGAAGGGCGATCGGTGCGGGCCTCTTCGCTATTACGCCAGCTGGCGAAAGGGGGATGTGCTGCAAGGCGATTAAGTTGGGTAACGCCAGGGTTTTCCCAGTCACGACGTTGTAAAACGACGGCCAGTGCCAAGCTTGCATGCCTGCAGGTC
>NZ_JBEOOU010000026.1:0-3904 GCF_040309405.1 Psychrobacter sp. W2-37-MNA-CIBAN-0211 | reverse complement strand
CACTTGCCAGGTATGGTGGCTGCAATGACACCACTTCCTGTCATCGGTGTGCCCGTAAAAGGTTCTTGTCTAGCTCGAATTCATTTCAGCATTTATTGGTTGTATGAGAGTAGATAGAAAAAGACAACTCTGGCTTGAAGCTATCAAAAAACTAAGTAGTGATGAAAACTTTTCAAATATGGAACTCATCAGCCTCATTTCTAAATATGAAGAGTTAAGACGTAATGAACCACAGATTCAAGTGGACGATGATAAATTCACTAAATTGTTTTATGACAATATCCAGAAATATCTGCTTCGAATGAGCTCTGGACATGCAATTGTTTTATTTACTATCACAAGATTAGTAGATGTCGTTGGCGAAAAGTCATTAGTTTTATTCGATGAACCAGAGGTTCATCTGCATCCACCTTTGCTCTCTGCTTTTTTACGAACATTAAGCGACTTACTCGATGCACGCAATGGTGTAGCAATAATTGCAACTCATTCCCCAGTAGTACTGCAAGAGGTTCCAAAATCCTGCATGTGGAAAGTCCTACGGTCAAGAGAAGCAATAAATATTATCCGTCCGGATATTGAGACATTCGGTGAGAACTTAGGTGTTTTAACTCGTGAGGTGTTTTTACTTGAAGTGACAAATTCTGGATACCACCACTTATTATCGCAGTCCGTTGATTCAGAGCTTTCTTATGAAACCATTCTAAAAAATTATAATGGTCAGATAGGATTAGAAGGTCGAACCGTTTTAAAAGCGATGATAATGAACAGAGATGAAGGTAAAGTACAATGAAAAAACTACCTCTTCCAGCGAGAACTTATAGCGAAATGCTTAATAAATGCTCGGAAGGTATGATGCAGATAAATGTTAGAAATAATTTCATTACTCACTTCCCCACTTTTTTGCAGAAAGAACAACAATATAGAATATTAAGCTCGACAGGTCAGTTATTTACCTACGACAGGACACACCCTCTTGAGCCTACAACCTTAGTAGTTGGTAACCTGACAAAGGTTAAATTAGAAAAGCTTTATGAAAATAATCTCCGAGATAAAAACAAACCCGCTAGAACATATTACGATGACATGCTTGTTTCATCAGGTGAAAAATGTCCATTTTGTGGTGATATAGGACAGACAAAAAATATAGATCATTTTCTTCCTATTGCACATTATCCTGAATTTTCGGTGATGCCTATTAATTTAGTTCCATCGTGCCGCGACTGCAATATGGGAGAGAAAGGTCAAGTTTTCGCAGTAGATGAGGTACACCAAGCGATTCATCCCTATATCGACAAGGACATTTTTTTTCGTGAGCAATGGGTATATGCAAATTTCGTTTCCGGAACTCCGGGTGCTATCAGTTTTTATGTTGAATGCCCGGCGAACTGGAGGCAGGAAGACAAACACAGAGCTCTTCATCATTTCAAGCTATTAAATATTGCTAACAGGTATCGTTTGGAGGCAGGGAAGCACTTGAGTGAAGTGATTACTCAAAGAAACTCTTTCGTAAAAGTTATAAGGAAATATAGTTCAACCGCAACGTTTCAGCAGCTACAGTCAGAATTTATTGAAGCAAATCTGAAACCTATTATAGATTTGAATGACTTCCCCAATTATTGGAAAAGAGTTATGTATCAGTGCCTAGCAAACTCGGAAGATTTTTTCAGAGGGATCTAGAATATGATGAAAGATAGAAAATTACGACGCTTATCGGAAGTGAACGAATACTTTTTATATGAGGAGGGCTGTTTTTACAAAATCCGGTAGTAACTTGCTAACCAATTCCTAGGCAGGTCATTGGCAACAGTGGCATGCACCGAGAAGGACGTTTGTAATGTCCGCTCCGGCACATAGCAGTCCTAGGGACAGTGGCGTACAGTCATAGATGGTCGGTGGGAGGTGGTACAAATTCTCTCATGCAAAAAATATGTAAAATCGGTAGCAACTGGAAATCATTCAACACCCGCACTATCGGAAGTTCACCAGCCAGCCGCAGCACGTTCCTGCATACGACGTGTCTGCGGCTCTACCATATCTCCTATGAGCAACGTGTTAGCAGAGCCAAGCCACAACTCTAATTTTAATACATAATGAATGATAATAATAATATTAAAAATTTCCTGTGTAACTAATTTACTATATGGTTTCTGATAAGAATCATTGCAAAGATCAAACAACTTGTATTACATTGACAGTTAAGCAGTTAATTTTATCACCTCTAAAATATATCAGCATCTAGCATGCAACCTATCAAAATGGAGAGTTTTATGACTAAAAAACCATGGGAAAGAAGACTTAAAGATTTATCGCACTTGCTCAAATGCTGCATTGATACATATTTTGACCCTGAATTATTTCGCTTGAATTTGAATCAATTCCTCCAAACCGCAAGAACAGTAACATTTATTATTCAAAAAAACAAAAACCAGATTATAGGATATGACATTTGGTATAACAATAATGTTATTGAAAAATGGAAAAATGATCCATTAATGGCTTGGGCTAAAAATTCTCGCAATACGATAGAAAAACAAGGCGATTTAGAAATGTATAGCGAGGCAAAGGCTACTCTTATTTCATCTTACATTGAAGAAAATGACATTGAGTTTATTACAAATGAAAGTATGTTAAACATTGGTATAAAAAAGTTAGTCAGACTTGCACAAAAGAAATTACCTTCATATTTAACTGAATCATCTATTATTAAATCAGAAAGACGATGGGTCGCTAATACGCTAAAAGATTACGAATTATTACATGCCTTAGCTATAATCTATGGCAGAATGTATAACTGCTGTAACTCTCTTGGCATACAAATAAACAATCCAATGGGTGACGATGTGATTTCGCCAACATCATTCGACTCTTTATTTGATGAAGCCAGGAGAATAACTTATTTAAAATTAAAAGATTACTCCATAAGCAAATTGTCATTTAGCATGATACAATATGACAATAAAATAATTCCTGAAGATATTAAAGAGCGTCTAAAACTGGTAGATAAGCCTAAAAATATCACTTCGACAGAAGAGTTAGTTGACTATACAGCCAAGCTTGCAGAAACGACTTTTTTAAAGGACGGTTATCACATTCAAACATTAATTTTTTATGATAAACAATTCCATCCAATTGATTTAATCAATACAACATTTGAAGATCAAGCAGATAAATATATTTTTTGGCGTTATGCAGCTGACAGAGCCAAAATAACAAATGCCTATGGCTTCATTTGGATATCAGAGCTATGGCTCAGAAAAGCAAGCATCTACTCCAATAAACCAATACATACAATGCCAATTATAGATGAAAGACTTCAGGTAATTGGAATTGATTCAAATAATAATCAAAAATGTATTTCATGGAAAATAGTTAGAGAAAACGAAGAAAAAAAACCGACTTTAGAAATATCAACAGCAGACTCAAAACATGACGAAAAACCATATTTCATGCGTTCAGTCTTAAAAGCAATTGGCGGTGATGTAAACACTATGAACAATTGAGTCATAGAACTTCCATTATTCTCCTGAAGATAATAATCGCCAAATAAACCAATACTCAGCTTTACAATATACTAACTAACCGCAGAACGTTATTTCATACAACGTTTCTGCGGCATATCACAAAACGATTACTCCATAACAGGGACAGCAGGCCACTCAATATCAGGTGCAGTTGATGTATCAACACGGTTCAGCAACACCCGATACTTCTTCCAGGCTTCCAGCAACGAGGTTTCTTCCTTCGTTGCAATTTCCAGATCTGCAGCATCCTGAAGCGGCGCAATATGCTCACTGGCTACCTGCATCAGGCTTTTTTTTGTTTCTTCCGCCTCCCGGATCCGGAACAGTTTTTCTGCTTCCGTATCCTTCACCCAGGCTGTGCCGTTCCACTTCTGATATTCCCC
>NZ_JBEOOU010000025.1:0-5191 GCF_040309405.1 Psychrobacter sp. W2-37-MNA-CIBAN-0211 | reverse complement strand
TGTTGTTATTATTGACGTCAAGATATTATCTATTGGTCGACCAACTTGTAACCTAACTGAATCAAGGTTAAAGGTGATATCGAAATATTCTTTCTTTATTCTAAAGCTTTCGCTTTACAAGATAGATTAATTAGAGCTTTGATACAAACCACTTGGGTGTTGTATGGTCAAGCCAAACGAGCAATTAGTACAGGTTAGCTACACACATCGCTGTGCTTCCACACCCTGCCTATCAACGTCGTAGTCTTCAACGGCTCTTTAGGGAAATCTAATCTTGAGGTGGGCTTCCCGCTTAGATGCTTTCAGCGGTTATCCCATCCGAACGTAGCTACCGGGCAATGCCACTGGCGTGACAACCCGAACACCAGAGGTTCGTCCACTCTGGTCCTCTCGTACTAGGAGCAGATCCTCTCAAATTTCCAACGCCCACGGTAGATAGGGACCGAACTGTCTCACGACGTTCTAAACCCAGCTCGCGTACCTCTTTAAATGGCGAACAGCCATACCCTTAGGACCTGCTTCAGCCCTAGGATGAGATGAGCCGACATCGAGGTGCCAAACACCGCCGTCGATATGAACTCTTGGGCGGTATCAGCCTGTTATCCCCAGAGTACCTTTTATCCGTTGAGCGATGGCCCTTCCATACAGAACCACCGGATCACTAAGACCTACTTTCGTACCTGCTCGACTTGTGGGTCTCGCAGTTAAGCGCGCTTTTGCCTTTATACTCTACGACCGATTTCCGACCGGTCTGAGCGCACCTTCGTACTCCTCCGTTACTCTTTAGGAGGAGACCGCCCCAGTCAAACTACCCACCATACATTGTCCTCGGTATTGTTATACCTGAGTTAGAACCCCAACATGACCAGGGTGGTATTTCAAGATTGGCTCCACAAACACTAGCGTGTCTGCTTCAAAGCCTCCCACCTATCCTGCACAAGTCAGGTCAAAGTTCAATGTAAAGCTGTAGTAAAGGTTCACGGGGTCTTTCCGTCTAGCCGCGGGTACACAGCATCTTCACTGCGATTTCGATTTCACTGAGTCTCTGCTGGAGACAGCGCTGCCATCATTATGCCATTCGTGCAGGTCGGAACTTACCCGACAAGGAATTTCGCTACCTTAGGACCGTTATAGTTACGGCCGCCGTTTACTGGGGCTTCGATCAAGAGCTTCGCTTACGCTAACCCCATCAATTAACCTTCCAGCACCGGGCAGGCATCACACCCTATACGTCCACTTTCGTGTTTGCAGAGTGCTGTGTTTTTAATAAACAGTTGCAGCAGCCTGGTATCTGCGACTGTCAACAGCTCAAGGAGCAAGTCCTATCACCATCAACAGCGTACCTTCTCCCGAAGTTACGGTACCATTTTGCCTAGTTCCTTCAGCAGAGTTCTCTCAAGCGCCTTGGTATTCTCTACCTGATCACCTGTGTCGGTTTAGGGTACGATTCGTTTATAACTATTGCTTAGAAGCTTTTCCTGGAAGCATGGTATTTGCCACTTCGCTGTACAAGTACAGCTTGCTATCAGATCTCAGCCATATAACAACCCGGATTTACCTAAGTTGTAAGCCTACATCCTTTCACCTGGACAACCAACGCCAGGCTGACATAACCTTCTCCGTCCCTCCATCGCATTATAAACAAGTATCAGAATATTAACTGATTTCCCATCGACTACGCCTTTCGGCCTCGCCTTAGGGGTCGACTCACCCAGCCCCGATTAACGTTGGACTGGAACCCTTGATCTTCCGGCGTGCGAGCTTTTCACTCGCATTATCGTTACTCACGTCAGCATTCGCTCTTGTGATACCTCCAGCATGCCTTACGACACACCTTCACAGGCTTACACAACGCTCCCCTACCACTTGAAAACAAATTCAAATCCGCAGCTTCGGCTCCTAGTTTGAGCCCCGTTACATCTTCCGCGCGGGCCGACTCGACTAGTGAGCTATTACGCTTTCTTTAAAGGATGGCTGCTTCTAAGCCAACCTCCTAGCTGTCTATGCCTTCCCACCTCGTTTCCCACTTAACTAGGAATTTGGGGCCTTAGCTGGCGGTCTGGGTTGTTTCCCTCTCCACAATGGACGTTAGCACCCACTGTGTGTCTCCCGGATATCACTCATCGGTATTCGGAGTTTGCATCGGTTTGGTAAGTCGGTATGACCCCCTAGCCGAAACAGTGCTCTACCCCCAATGGTGTTCGTCCGAGGCGCTACCTAAATAGCTTTCGGGGAGAACCAGCTATCACCGAGTTTGATTAGCCTTTCACCCCTATCCACAAGTCATCCCCTGGCTTTTCAACGACAGTGGGTTCGGTCCTCCGGTTGATGTTACTCAACTTTCAACCTGCTCATGGATAGATCACTCGGTTTCGGGTCTATGCCCTGCAACTAAACGCCCTATTAAGACTCGGTTTCCCTACGGCTCCCCTAAACGGTTAACCTTGCTACAGAACATAAGTCGCTGACCCATTATACAAAAGGTACGCGGTCACCCTAATAAATTAAGGCTCCCACTGCTTGTACGCACACGGTTTCAGGTTCTATTTCACTCCCCTCACAGGGGTTCTTTTCGCCTTTCCCTCACGGTACTGGTTCACTATCGGTCAGTCAGGAGTATTTAGCCTTGGAGGATGGTCCCCCCATCTTCAAACAGGATTTCTCGTGCCCCGCTCTACTTAATATGTTAACGCTAATGTTTCGAATACAGGACTATCACCTACTACGGTCAGCTTTCCCACGCTGTTCTTCTACATTAGCACTAATCGGCTTCTCCCCGTTCGCTCGCCGCTACTTGGGGAATCTCATTTGATGTCTATTCCTAAGGGTACTGAGATGTTTCACTTCCCCTCGTTCGCTTCTCGTACAAGTACGAGATACCTACCTTATGGTAAGTGGGTTTCCCCATTCAGAAATCTCCGGATCACAGGATATTGCCGCCTCCCCGAAGCTTATCGCAGGCTGTCACGTCTTTCATCGCCTCTGACTGCCAAGGCATCCACCATGTGCGCTTCATTACTTGACCATACAACCCCAAGTAGTCTTAACTTATAAATAAGTTTTAACTTCAAAGTGTCATAAAGTCTAATTATGATAACGATATCACCTAATTTTATACGCTTGATTCAGTTCTCTTTACTTTTTTAATAACTCACTACTGGGATAACAACTGATGTCGTTAAGTAGTGAGTTATTAAGGTTAGAAACAACGCGTGAACACGTGTTCCTAACCCAGACTCATATCTATGTTTTTAAATAGTTCTTACGCTCTCGTCGAGTCATAAGTTCTGTATAAAACAGAAAGAAATAATCGTATGATGTAATATCTGAATTATTTGTTTCTGTTTATGCTTGTTTAATATATTTACTATCGTATTTATTATGGTGGAGCCAAACGGAGTCGAACCGTTGACCTCCTGCGTGCAAGGCAGGCGCTCTACCAACTGAGCTATGGCCCCGTAAAATAAATGGTAGGCCTGGGCAGACTTGAACTGCCGACCCCCGCGTTATCAACACGGTGCTCTAACCAGCTGAGCTACAGGCCTGTGTCTGCCTGTAAAGGCAAAGCGCTAATAATAAATACTAGCTAAACTAAAGAACAACTTGTTGTGAATTCTTGCTGACCGAATGCCATCTATAAGGAGGTGATCCAGCCGCAGGTTCCCCTACGGCTACCTTGTTACGACTTCACCCCAGTCATCAACCACACCGTGGTGAACGCCTCCCCGAAGGTTAAGCTATCCACTTCTGGTGCAATCAACTCCCATGGTGTGACGGGCGGTGTGTACAAGGCCCGGGAACGTATTCACCGCGGCATTCTGATCCGCGATTACTAGCGATTCCTACTTCATGGAGTCGAGTTGCAGACTCCAATCTGGACTACGATAGGCTTTTTGAGATTCGCATCACATCGCTGTGTAGCTGCCCTCTGTACCTACCATTGTAGCACGTGTGTAGCCCTGGTCGTAAGGGCCATGATGACTTGACGTCGTCCCCGCCTTCCTCCAGTTTGTCACTGGCAGTATCCTTAGAGTTCCCGGCTTAACCCGCTGGTAACTAAGGACAAGGGTTGCGCTCGTTGCGGGACTTAACCCAACATCTCACGACACGAGCTGACGACAGCCATGCAGCACCTGTATTCTAATTCCCGAAGGCACTCCCGCATCTCTGCAGGATTCTAGATATGTCAAGACCAGGTAAGGTTCTTCGCGTTGCATCGAATTAAACCACATGCTCCACCGCTTGTGCGGGCCCCCGTCAATTCATTTGAGTTTTAACCTTGCGGCCGTACTCCCCAGGCGGTCTACTTATTGCGTTAGCTGCGTCACTAAGTCCTCAAGGGACCCAACGACTAGTAGACATCGTTTACGGCGTGGACTACCAGGGTATCTAATCCTGTTTGCTACCCACGCTTTCGAGCCTCAGTGTCAGTATTATGCCAGAAGGCTGCCTTCGCCATCGGTATTCCTCCAGATCTCTACGCATTTCACCGCTACACCTGGAATTCTACCTTCCTCTCACATACTCTAGCTCAACAGTATCAGATGCAGTTCCCAGGTTGAGCCCGGGGATTTCACATCTGACTTATCGAGCCACCTACGCTCCCTTTACGCCCAGTAATTCCGATTAACGCTTGCACCCTCTGTATTACCGCGGCTGCTGGCACAGAGTTAGCCGGTGCTTATTCTGCAGCTAATGTCATCGTCCGTGGGTATTAACCACGGAGTCTTCTTCACTGCTTAAAGTGCTTTACAACCAAAAGGCCTTCTTCACACACGCGGCATGGCTGGATCAGGGTTTCCCCCATTGTCCAATATTCCCCACTGCTGCCTCCCGTAGGAGTCCGGGCCGTGTCTCAGTCCCGGTGTGGCTGATCATCCTCTCAGACCAGCTACAGATCGTCGCCATGGTAGGCCTTTACCCCACCATCTAGCTAATCCGACTTAGGCTCATCTAATAGCGAGAGCAGTAAACTGCCCCCTTTCTCCCGTAGGTCGTATGCGGTATTAATACGAGTTTCCCCGTGCTATCCCCCACTACTAGGTAGATTCCTAAGTATTACTCACCCGTCCGCCGCTCGACGCCTGATAGCAAGCTATCATCGTTTCCGCTCGACTTGCATGTGTTAAGCCTGCCGCCAGCGTTCAATCTGAGCCATGATCAAACTCTTCAGTTTAATCTTGCTATGAAG
>NZ_JBEOOU010000024.1:0-8144 GCF_040309405.1 Psychrobacter sp. W2-37-MNA-CIBAN-0211 | reverse complement strand
ATAGGTGTTTGAAGCATGAGCATCTAATTCTGATGCTGCAACTATTTCAAAACCTGCTTTTTCCATACCCACATCCATTCCCCCTGCACCTGAGAATAGAGATACTATTTTATAAGACATATTTACCTTCAAAATATTGGATTTTCGCATATTTGGAAAAGTGTATCACTATGGCTCAGTTATGAATAGAGCCAAGACGATATACAATAAAGAATACTGCGATTTTATACAGTCCTTGTGCTCCGAGCGCAAGAGGCTCGGATTGTCGCAGCTTGAAGTAGCTAGTCAAATTGGTATGACTCAATCAGAAATATCTAAAATAGAATCATGTGAAAGACGTATAGATATTAATGAATTTAGGTTATTGCTAAGCGTCTATCGCGTTCAACATAACGAAAAATTAAGGCATCTGGTCAATAATTTTTTAGAGTTGAATACTAATTATGAGTAGCCCCAACCGTAATGAACGTGCACAAATATATGTGACAGAACAAATAGAGAAGGCTCGTGAAAAGAGTGAAAGCGATTTTTTAAGCTTGCCTAATTACGAAGGAGTTTCCTTATTACTAACTTCTTTGATAAATACTACAAGCAAAGGATTTAGAGGTGTAGTCGCAACTGCTCTTACAGGCTTACATCTAGATCATAATTTCGACCCTCTAAACAACTTCTATGCGTGCAATCCACGCTCTATATTTGAAAATGGTATTTTCTTCGCTTTCCAAGGTCAAATACCTTGCGGAAAATCCGACCCATTAAACGTTGCTAAAAACCAATATGTACTCAATGAAGAATGGGCTGCTGGGAAACGACCTGAATCAGCAGCACTCGCGGCTGTACATTTTTTGAAAGCAGTAATGGAAGACCCACAAAACAGAGCGGCATTAATTGATTTTTATTTTTTTCGACTAGTTGAATATGCAGAGAAAGTAAAAGCTATTGATATCAACATTCCAGACAATAACAATATATCTCAGCAAGAGATAGGCTATCGCTTAGCTGATTTCACGTATAGTTACCCTGAGAGTGGAACTATCCCTCAGTATGTTGTCTCCTTACTATTCAAAGCCATTTATGAGAAGTCTTCATTGACTGTAGTTGGTGGCGAAGAAAGTGTTTTCGGTACAAATACAACATCTAAAAAGGCTGCTGATATATGGGTCGAAGAAGATGATAAACCTGTCAACCTATACGAAATAACTGTAAAGAAGGTTGATATTAAGAGACTCAATGATAGTCTTCATGCTCTTCATGATATGGATATGCTAGATAGCAACATTCACTTCATATGCCGCCTACCTGAAGACACTAAGACGTTGGGCGAACTAATAAATGGGACTTATAACTACAAAGGAAAAGCCTTCAATTTTGTGGATTTGAGAAGCTTCATACTAACCTTAGTATCGATATTAACAACAGAGCAGTTGGGAGCTATTATTGATAAATTAGCTTCTTTTGTAGATGATATTGAGCGCCCTATATCAACAAAGGATGGTTGGAATAGTATTTTCAACGAATAAAAAAGACTGCGGTAGTTACTGCCGCAGTCTTTTACAAATAAAAGTTAATTAACCTACTGCTTTTGCACTATCCTGAAATAAATAATTCAAGTCGGGAGTGGGTTTGATAGTAAGTGCTTAAACAGTATAAATACTAACGTCTTTCAAAGATGAGCATTTGGTCGATAACTCATCTAGCTCAGGTTGTGATTTCGTAAAAACTGATAAAATTACACGCTCTACACGACCTTCCTTTTTTACACAATCTAAATCGTGCTGAATGTTTGTCATTAATGTACTAGAACCCGTATCCATACGATTTTTGCCTTGCTTAAACGGTAGATCCTGCATGTTATCATCAATGTAATTTGATAATACAGTTACAGCTTGCCCATAATTTTTATATGAATTTGGAGAGAGGAAAACCAAAATATTACCATGGTCTTCTCTAGCAATATCAACAATCTTTTCTAGTGTTTCTTTTTTGATAAGCTCATCATCTTCATTTTCCGATTTCTTTGAAAACAAACCTGATAATTTATTAACCATTCCTTGATATCCTTATAATATAAAGTTAATGCCCCTTACCATAGATCTAGGGCTGCATATGTTTATTTAAAGTGCATGAAACAAAAAAAACATTTAATCTTCAATCGCCTCTGCATTTTCTAAATAAGCAGCTAACGAAGATGGGCTTACATATTTTGCGCGTTCATCAGCAGGTGTGTCTTCGTAGTATGTCGGCATTTTCATCTTAGCTGATTTACCTTGGTATAAAACAATAGCCTGATTTTTCTCTAATGCATATAACTCAGCCGGTTCTACAAGTGGGCGACGACTGATTGACTCAGTTGTACTTGTGTCCTTATAACTTCTGCCAGCCTCATTAACGCGAGGCGTTTCAGTGACTGACCAATTCTTTACGTCAATATTACCGATCATATTACTGAACGTTTGAGCTGTATTAAAGTCATTAACTCTGTAGCATATTTTCAACGTACAGCTACTCATAACAAGGTTTGCAGCCTGTTCGCCATACACCTCAGTTAAACCGTCCAACGCTTGAACGTACATGAACAAGGGCATTTTCGATGACCCTATAACATTCAGTTTTTTAGTTAAATTTGGAATAGGAGCGGCATTAATAAGCTCATCAAGTGCCACAAAAACATCATCACGATTAGCATGCTCAACTTCTAGTAAACGCAACGTATGCGACAAAGTAGCGCCAAACAGCCCTCTTGTCGTTTGCTGATACTTCTTGTCGAACTGTAAGAAAATAGCTTGCCTAGGTTGCTGTAAAAGCTCACGTAATGAGAAATCAGAACTTTCAATATTTTCCGCTATAGTCTTGTTATCTAGAAACTGTAAAATTGATGATAGCGCATTAACTGCTAATGCAGTGAAACGCTCACTACCACCAGAGCGCTTGACTGCTATAGCATTAGATACAACGATATCACTAGGCGATTCTAGTAGCTCATTCATCATATCTTCAACGTCTATATATTTATTAATATAGTTCCTTGCTTGTAGTAGTGATGCAGAGCCGTTAACAATACGTAGATGCAACATAACAGCGCGTAGGATACGTCTTGCTGAGTCAGAGAACACATCATCAGCAGGTATTAAAATCTCAATAAGCTCAATGATCTCAGTATCAGCGTCTGCACCCAAATCATCAAACATATTGTATTTTTGAGACAACGGATCGGTTGGATTAAATACAACATCATCATAGCCGTAATATTCAAACACGCCATTCCATTTTAGAATCCCCCATAGCTCTGGCTTCACGTCCGTAGCTACAAAAGTCTTGCCCGAGCGCATCCAACTGATCAATTGTGCGAGTAGATAGTTAGTTTTGCCACTACGAGAGACACCTAAAACCAGCCCTCTCTCCTCGCATGGCACAGTAAATATAGGTAAATTATCACGCCATGGATCTTCGTTTAAATTCTTATTGCTGACATTCGCATAAGCAATTAACGGCTCACTACCATCGTTATTGTTATTTAAAACGCTGAACAGTTCTTTTTTATCATTAATACTACGTTCATGAATAAAACCTGATTTTTTTGGCTCATAAAAAAAAGCAAACCAGATGTAGATAGCAGCGAAGGCTACAATAAAAACAGCAATGATTACCATCACAGGCATAGACACATTAAAATCCTTTTTTATTATTAATCGCTTGAACCGTGTGGCTTCTTACCCTCACATTTTTGCAGATGTGGTGATTCCTGAATGACTGTTTTTAGCCAGTTACAACGCACAGTGAAATAATAGCGGTTGTCATCCGATAGCGTCAGAGAACTTTGAGAACGTAATTCTTTTTTATCCGCTTTACTGCCCCAGATAATTAACTTGCAATTCATGCAGTCGCCGCATTCAGGCAAATTTGCCCTGATTTCCTTACCTAAGCTATTCATAGCTTATAACTCCAAGACCCGAGATAGATACCTGTTACCGATAGTCTTTTATGACCCAGCTCATTACTAATTGTCTGCCTTGCAGACAAATCGAGCGCTTTTTGCTCATTAGTCAGATCAATAATGCCGCCAACAGCTGGGCAGTCGATGCCAACCAGCTCCTTATAACGATTTTGAGCGTATAAATGCCGTAGTCCATGCGTTTGACCAAGCCCGATTGCTGATGTTTCGCGCTCAAAATGTCCCAGATGTTCCTTATATGATCGATCCGCTGGTATTAATGATCCATCACCTGCAAGAGTTAACGCACTCATAAGCGCATCACGTTGAGCATCTGTAATAATAGGGATATCTCTCGCTCTACCGCCTTTAGCCCAAGATGGTTTTATCCTTAGAACAGGCGCACTATAGGGATCGTAGCCACCGAGTGCATATTCAGGGCTGAATTTCATCGCTTCTTCGCGCCTTAGCCCGAAATGTTTTTGCAGCTCGATTGATTGCCGCACATGAGGAGAGAGTTTGTCTAAATTGATGTTATCCGTGCGAAGCGACTTATCCTTGTTTGTTATATATTGCCGATCCTCGATACCATAGGTGGCATTGCTTTTAATCATATCTGCTTTGCCAATTTTTTCAGCTAACCACCTTATATTGGACATACGGTTTTTCATTGTACCGGCTGATATGTTGTCAATTTTCCATTGTCGAAGCAGAGCATTAACATGACGACCTTTCAAATCACTAGGGCGCATCTCGTTCGTTTTGTAGCCTGCCTTCTTTAACTGATCGGCAAACATTGAAAGCATACGTTTGCGATTTGATTGAGTCGCGTATGAGCCATCCCTATTACGTTCTAATATATGATTAAATCCGTATTCTAATTTGTTCATAACTTTGCGTCATTGGTAAGTGTTTTTGAGCATTATCAAATGAAGATTTGACAGTTTTTATAGCTCAGTTATGCAAAATTTTTAATCTGTTGTAGTTATCAGCGTATGTATCTCAGCATGTATGATGTGAGTATTGGGTGATAACTAGGCTCTAATATCAATTGTTTAAACTGCTGAAAGCTAGAGAGTAAGGGCAGTGAAGAAGAAATATGAAAAATTTATAGAAGAGCTTTCATCCTAGCTTGATCATGTGAGTCACGCAACCATCATCCACGGTAATTTACGAAAGGCTACATTTTGAGATATATACAGTTAGCGTCACTACTTTTGGCAGTGACGCTAACTGTATTACATAACTTTGAATATTCAGCTTAACCAATAAGATGTTTGTCTTAATGTCAGTAGTAATCTTTTTAAAATTTAAGTTAATAAAAAGGTTTTTAATGTTTTTAATGTTTTTAATGTTTTTAAAAGCTTTTACGTCCTCTGCATCCCTTGCTAATCATAACTTACACTCCTTATAAGACTACCTTTTACGACCCATAAGACTACCTTTTACGACCCATAAGACTACCTTTTACGACCCATAAGACTACCTTTTACGACCATTTGACTACTATATTTTTATTAGGTAGTATTAACTACTTTAATTAAATCCAAGTAGTTAAATACTATGACAAAAAAACAAATGGTAGTTAAAGATAATAATTTAATTAGTGCTACTTATAGTTTAGGTGTAGCGGAGCAAAGGCTCATATTTTTAGCTATTATCGAAGCAAGAGAGCAGAATAAGCTTATCAATGTTGGTAAATCACTACGTATCTATGCGAAAAGTTATGAAAAGCAGTTTAATGTAGAAAAGCATACGGCATACGAGGCTATGAAAAGGGCGGTAGAAGGGCTGTATGAGGCAGGTTTTGCCTACAGTAAGACAGATGAAGAGTCAGGGGAGCTAGGGCATTATAAAAGCCGTTGGGTTGATAAAATTGGTTATATAGATAACTTAGGTTGTGTGGAATTGGTGTTTGCCAGTGATGTTGTTCCTCTCATTACAAGACTGGAAAGGCGTTACACTGAATATGAGCTAAAGCAGGTTAGTAGCCTACAAAGTGAGTATGCTATAAGACTGTACGAACTAATTATCCAGTGGAAGTCGATTGGTAAAACAAACAAGATATTGCTTGATGATTTGCGAACGATGCTTGGAGTTGATCCTGAACAATATAAAAAAATGTGTAATTTTAAAGCAAAGGTATTAGATCTAGCTATTAAGCAGATTAATAAGTACACGGATATTACAGCCGACTATGAACAACACAAGGATGGACGGATAATTACAGGTTTCACATTCAGGTTTAAAGTGAAGAAAGATAAAGAAAAAATTACGACTGAGAACAAAAAGAGAGATGTAGATACAAGTGATATGTTTACAGTTGAAGGGTTAAACGATGCTCAGTTAGGGCGTATTGCTCGCAACCCTAGCTTTATGGCAGATTACAATCATTTAGTTAGTTCTACCAGTCCAGCAGGGCAAGACACAAAAGCGTGGGAGTTTGAGATGATCAACCGTCTCAAAATAGACGCTTCACAGTTTAAAAAACGCCCAATTAGAGAATACCTACAATAATAAAGTCTTATTCGCCCACAATAATGCTTTTGTAAAAGTCTTCACCATTAACCGAAGCAACAAACGAAAGTGCTGGATAAGATGTTGCTCCAGCTAGTGCAGGTTCGTTTTTTTGATTAACTAGACCTAAATTAAACAATGCTTGATCAACGTAACTAATGCGTATCGAAGCTTGACCACTGTAGATCGCGTGCATACCAGATATAAGGTAATTATCTAAATTTTTAATGACATGAATATTATGGTCAAAAATATTTTTTGGATTTTCCCCTACTTCTAAAGAGCGAATATATTGTTTTGTTGCCCTAGCTATCATTTGAACTTGATTGATTTTATCTACATTATCAATCACATTTAACACTTCAAACCCTAAGTCCTCGTCAGTTTTCTTGTTAATTATTTTTTTGAATTTCGACAACTCTTCTGCATTAAATTCATATAAAAAAGCATGGATCTTTTTTTCAAACATCCTAGACTTTAACGTACTATAAACGTTGGCAGCTCCTAATATGGTTCCAAAGACTGGTATGTCTTTTAGTAGACCATAATCTCCCAATAGGAGGTTGTCAGAAATAGCTTCAATCAGCTCTCCTCCTGCAATTAATGCACTATCATTCTTCATAAAAAAGCCTTTAATTATTATAAAGTAGTAGCCTTATGATACGTTCCACTTTTCCCTCATCACCCTAACTAGGGCTAGATATGGCAGAAAATACTACCCTACCTACTACTTCTGCGAGCTGACAAGGAACAGCATTACCTATTTGGTTGAATATTTTTGATGGTGGGCCCAAAAATTCATAATCTATAGGAAATGTTTGCAAGATAGCAGCTTCGTCTATGGTGAGTCTTCTTAAACGACTGGGTGCATTGCCGTACTCTGTTTGCTTTTCTCCATTTAATAGTGCCGCATGATGCTGCTCAATCCAACTTTCCTTATTATCATATAAATGGTCTTCATCAATAATTGGTGTTCGATTACCACCCATACTAGCTGGTAGGGTACTAGACCAAGCATCAGGGTTCAGCGGTCTACCTTGCCCGTTAAACATCATTCCCGAATATGGAGATTTACGAAGGACTGGTTTTTTAGCTAAAGTAATTTTAGCGTTAGTTATTCTGGGATTAGTTTCAGTTCCTGCTCTGCCTAAATGACCTATAGCCTCTCTTAATGATATCGCTTCTTTTTTATATTCTTCAAAATCAGTTATATCTACTAAGGGGAAACCGAGTTTTGTTCCTATGAAAAAAACTCGTTCACGCGATTGAGGTACACCAAAATCTTTAGCATTTAATACTTGCATGGTTACTTGATAACCAGCATCTGTCATGCGGTGAATAATCTCATCCCTTATACCTTGAAATTTGGAGAGACTAGCAAGGGATTTTACGTTTTCCATAATGAATGCTTTAGGCTGCAGTTGTTCAACAACAGAGCAGTAAGTGAATACTAATTTAGATCTTGGATCGTCTTTGTCCATTTTTCCAGCTACAGAAAAACCCTGACATGGTGGGCCCCCTACAACTAAATCTATGTCTTCATAGCTTATAATCTTATTAAAGTTCGTAGGATCTTCGATATCACCTTCGATTAAGTTAACAGACGGATTATTATGTTTATAGGTGTTTGAAGCATGAGCATCTAATTCTGATGCTGCAACTATTTCAAAACCTGCTTTTTCCATACCCACATCCA
>NZ_JBEOOU010000023.1:0-9222 GCF_040309405.1 Psychrobacter sp. W2-37-MNA-CIBAN-0211 | reverse complement strand
TTAGCTCAGTTGGTAGAGCAGTTGACTTTTAATCAATTGGTCCCGCGTTCGAGTCGCGGACAGCCCACCATATTTAGAAAGCCCAGTCATTTTATGACTGGGCTTTTTTTCGACTGTCTTTTTATGAGTGTAGATTTATGAGCATTGATAGCTATCAATCACGCCTACGCTTAAAGAGTCTAAAGTTACCTCCTTTTCTCCATAGCAATTTATGCTTGATCGTATCCTTAATCGTACGTGGATGCTTAGGCGCTTGGGTAATAAAATGATCAAAATCTGCTGTGTCCATAGCCAGCTCTCGGCCATGCGCCATCATCACCATTGAGGGTTTCAAATCTCTTATCTTGTGTAAAGACTGGATGTATGTTTTAGGGTCATAGACAGGAAAGGGTGCAACGAATTTATGGCGTAGCTTGATAATCAAATCAGCTGTGTATACTTGACGGCTAGGTAGGTGAAATAAAGACAAATCACGATCCGTATGTCCCGGCGTTTCTAAAACTTGCCATTCATCAAACTTTGGCACAAGCTCACCATCTTTTACCGTAATATCTGGTTTCAAGCTTGCAGAATAATACAGGTTTTTAAATGGTCGACCTTGACGTCTGGCCACATAATACCCTAGGTTTATGTCTACGAAGTGCATCGCTCGCCCGCCAATACCGCTATACCATTGCTTTTTTTTATCCGCTGAGACAATAAGACAGCCAGTCTCTTGTCGAAATTTATTTGCCCCGCCTGCATGATCAGGATGCATGTGTGTGACCACCACTACTTTTAGATCAGTGATCGGTCGCTTTAACGTCGTTTTAATATAATCAAGCACCATCGTCACATCAGCACGGCAGCCACCGTCTAGCAGCATGATTTTATCCGGATATACCGCAAGGTAGGTACTCTGGATATAGCCTTCTAAACGTACGATTTCACATAAACTCATTGGTATTCCCTACCTCATTCATCGTTATTATTGTGAGGCTTTTATTCAATTTTATAGACAATCTTTAGTATAACGTCCGTCAGTCCAAAAAAAACGACTTTGAGTGAACGCTCGTGACTATATACAAAAGCAATGCAGTACACAGAGACAATGCAACTAATAACGATTAATAAATAACAGTTAATAAATAACGGTTAACAACTGCATGCATAGTTTTATCCATGGTCACTCTCACTTTACTATCAAAAAGCAAAAACCCAGCACTTAGGCTGGGTTTAAGAAAACATTTAGTATTTAAAATAAATCGTAGTCTAGATTACCTACCTATTGATTATGCAAGGTCACGAACCTTTGGCTCACGTTCCCATAGACGAAACTTGGCATTAGTAATAAAGATATCTAATTCAGCCAATGGCGTCACAAATTCATCTTTCTCAATGGGCAGCTTGCTTAAGATAAATTCATCGGTCGCACCGCAATAAGCAATGGCTTTGCAATGAGCATAAGCATCATTGAACCAATCTAGCGCTGCACTGTCTTTTGCTAGCTTCTTAGCCTGCTCTGGCATAATGATACTAACCACGGCATCAAACATCACTGACGGACCACCAGCGAGGCGCTCATCAACTTGGATGCGTGTACCATCATCCAACACAACTTCTTTATTAGGGGCGACGATTTTGACGCTAGCGCCTTGCGCTTTAGCAGCATCTTCGAACTTTTTAATTTCGCTACTATTAGAGCCTTCTGCGACCAATATACCAATCATACGACCTTTTAGGCTATCAGGCGTTAGACCAATCGTTTGTAGTGCTTTAGAAGTCGCCATATCCTGTACAGGCGCAGCCGCATCAGCTGGCTCTGGCAGTTCCATACCTAGCGCACTTGCCACACGGTTAGCCAAGTCTTCATCAATATGAATCAAATGACTCAGCATACGCGTACGTACATGTGCGGTATCTACTTTACCTAGCTCAAACGCATAAGCAGAAGCAATATGCGCTTGCTCAATAGCCATCTGACTACGGTAGAACATACGTGGCTGGCTGTAATGATCTGCAAAGCTCTCGTCACGTACGCGGCCTTTTACGCCATCATCTAGTTGCTCATGGAATGAGTTGAAACCACGTTTAGCGCTTTCACGCGGACGAGTTGGATCTAGGCTTTGTGGCTCATAGAGTACACGCGTCTTAGGCACTTGCATTTGCATATGACCATCTTGCTGATTGTTAGCAAACGGACATTTTGGTGCATTAATAGGAATCTGTGCAAAGTTTGGTGATCCTAGACGTGATAGCTGAGTGTCTAAATAACTGAACAGACGACCTTGTAATAATGGGTCATTACTAAAGTCAACACCCGGTGGCAAATGCGATGGGCAGAACGCTACTTGCTCAGTTTCTGCAAAGAAGTTATCTGGATAGCGATTCAGCACCATTTTACCGACGACTTTCACTGGCACCAATTCTTCAGGAATCAGCTTGGTCGCATCTAGATGGTCAAATGGGAACTCATTGGCTTCTTCTTCGGTAAATAACTGTACGCCAAACTCCCACTCAGGGTAGTCGCCGTTGTTGATTGACTCAAACAAGTCGCGGCGATGATAATCAGGATCAGCGCCTGAGATTTTCACGGCCTCATCCCATGTGGTTGACTGTACGCCTAATACTGGTTTCCAATGGAAACGTACAAAAGTGCTCTTGCCCTCTTCATTGATGAGACGATAACTATGAATACCAAAGCCTTCCATCATCCGTAAGCTGCGCGGTAGACCACGATCACTCATGAGCCATATTAGGTTGTGCATGGTCTCAGGGCTCAATGATACAAAATCCCAAAAGGTATCATGCGCAGATGCCGCTTGTGGAAAACCGCGATCAGGCTCTGGTTTTACCGCATGAATCAAATCTGGAAACTTCATCGCGTCTTGAATAAAGAAGATTGGCATATTATTGCCAACGATGTCCCAGTTGCCTTCTTCTGTATATATTTTGACAGCAAAACCACGGACATCACGTGGCGTATCTTTTGAACCTTTATTACCCGCTACTGTTGAGAAACGCGTAAATAATGGCGTTTGCTTGCCCGTTTCGGTCAACACTTTGGCAGTTGTATATTGTTCTAGTGACTCTGTCAGCTCAAAATAACCATGTGCTGCGCTACCACGAGCATGGACGATGCGCTCAGGGATGCGCTCGTGGTCGAAATGATTGATTTTTTCACGTAGCACAAAATCCTCTAACAGCGTCGGCCCACGTGAGCCTGCTTTTAGAGAGTTTTGGTTGTCAGCGATAGCCACACCTTGTTGCGTGGTCAATACTTTGGTGTCATCGCCTGCGCGTTGATGGGTTTCACCACCATTGCCACGTTCAGTATTCATGTCTTTGGCGGGGTCAGTATGATCGATATTATTATTCATAAAAAGTCCTAGCTAATAGATTGAGAATGCTCTTTTTAAACCACTAAAAGAGTGCCTACACAGGTTTGATATCCTTTGAGATAATGATGACTTCATCTGTCAATTATTTGTCTGTGTCTTCAGCATTGCCTAGCGCTAAATTTATAAAGCACTAAAATTCATAAAGGAATAATAGGCTTAGGACTTATACTACCCAAAAATTAAGTCAAATATAGTTGCGTATATAGTAAACCTTGTTGATATTTGGTTAAGGTTTACAGTCGCTATGAACCAGCATTTTAGAAGGCGTTAAAAGAGCATCAACGTTAACAATAGAATCTTGTAATGTAGTTATTCTTTAAGGTATGCTTTTATGCAGTACTAGAGACTATTGATAAATAAATTGGCATGGTTTTAGCTTTATATTTATCTTTTTTATATCGTTGAATTCAAATAATTTCGATACAAGAAAACCGAGCGCAAGTTATACATTAATTAGTATGGTTAGCGAGAATGACGATGTAGCGGATTTATATGAGTTTGACGATGCGACTACTTTTTATATAACTATAAGGCGATCCATTATGCTACCAACTCTAAGCTCCCCGACTAAAAAACCTTATCACTCGTTGCTAGTAGGCGCTTCAATGGGTCTAATGGCATTAACGTTCAGTCAAACAGCTGCTGCTATCACGACCAAAAACGTTACCTATACGGTCGATGACAAAGCATACGAAGGCTATTACGCCAAAGCGGATAAACCAAACGCACCTTTTATTTTGCTCATTCATGATTGGGATGGATTGACAGATTATGAGCGCAAACGTGCTGATATGTTAGCGTCTGAAGGCTACAACGTACTAGCGGCGGACATGTTTGGACAAGGCGTTCGCCCTACCTCTATCGAAGAAAATAAACGTCTAACTGGGGAGCTATATGATGACCGTAATAAAATGCGGCGTATATTGGCAGGGGCATTAACAGCAGGACAGCTACAAGGTAACGATGTCCGAAAAGGCACTACCATGGGTTATTGTTTTGGCGGTACGGTCGCGTTAGAGCTAGCACGCTCAGGCTTTGAGCAAAAAGCATTTGTGCCCTTCCACGGTGCTTTTGATATTCCAACCGGTCAAAGCTATGACAAAACTACGGGAGAAATCCTAGTATTCCAAGGCTCAGCTGACCAATCTGTCTCGCTAGAGAGCTTTGCGACTTTGGGTAAGACATTAGAAGCAGCCAAGATACCGCATGAGATGGTCACCTATAGCGGCGCACCGCATGCTTTTAGCGTATTTGGCAGCGATAGATATGATGCACGTGCCGATCAGCGGTCTTGGAAACGTTACTTGGATTTTTTAGCAGAAGAATACAAGTAATCTAGCAGCATAAAAAATATCAGTAACCAAATAAGTAGACAAAAAAAGACACCTCAATAAGATTTTACAACGATCCATTGAGGTGTCTTTTGTGTTCTAAGAATTTGATGCTTTATATTTTTTGAAATATTAATAGCTGATTATTGGCAGGCATTGCATATGTTTTCGAAAGTTGTAGATGATGGGCGTTTGCTAGACTAACAACGTCTTCTTTGTCACGAATGCCACTATCAAGATTGCCTGCTCTTAACATCGCATCAAATCGCTGATTGCCCTCACTGGTATATTTACCATCTTCGTTAAATGGGCCATATATAATCAGTTTGCCGTCCACAGGTAACGCCTCACCAGCCAATGCAAATAACCGTTCGACCAAAGGCCAACTAATAATATGTAAAGTATTGGCCGTAAATATCACATCATAAGGTTTGTCTACCTGACTATTATCTAAATGACTACTAACAGGTACTGCGTCATGCGCCAAATCAAAAGCCAATGGTAGAGATAAATTGGGCGCAAGATAGGTGTTGTGCCAAGCTATTATATGACGATGATTACTAATAACATCGCTGGTTTGCCATTTGAGATGAGGTAAGTTTGGTGCAAAATACACGCTATGCTGACCCGTTCCAGAACCAATCTCTAGTACATGATTAAAGCCTTGTAGCTCACTTTCTAGTAATTCGAGGATAGGCTTTTTATTATTCTCACACGCTTGAGAAAACGGCAATGCAGAAATATCCACTTTATTATTCAAATTGTCACTATTTAGATTAGCGTCATGCATCACTACTCTCTCCAGACCGTCTATTATTTTCTTAGCATTGATTTCGATAGATTAATGAGCATTATCAAATATTAACTCAGTCATCGTATCTCACTATTAGTAAATACCCGCCTCTACCCCAGCTGCTAGCGTCATAGCAAGCTCTTCTACTTGCTCAACAAAGCTATCTTGCCAATCACCTTGTAGTATCAGCGCCTCTTGAATCCATGACCAACGCAGTCCCGTCGTAATCGTTTTCATCGCAAGCTTAGTACCCGTACCATCATGCCCTGCCCGTATATATACCGCAAATGGCATACCTTGCTTTTCTTCTAGCACTGGATAATAGCAACGATCAAAAAAGTCTTTGGTCAGCCCTGCCATATACGCTAAATTTTCAGTCGTACCTAGTAGTAGCGCGTCAGCTGCCAACACGTCTTCAGGCTGTGTATCCTGCGGTGACTTCAAAATGACGTTGATATCTATATCAGGATGATTGGCACCATCATAAGCTGCCTGCGCCAATTTCTGAGTATTGGGCGATGGCACATGAGCGACGATGAGTAAAGTCTTAGTAGACATGTTAGGCGTCTTTGCCATTGTTAAACACTAAGTTTTGGGTAATCGCAGGATCCAAGCTATTGCTGACTGGACACGTTAACGCGGTTTTATAAAATCGTTTTAAGGTACTCTCATCCAATGCCTTTGAGAAGTTGACCACAACATGTATTTCACTCACACGTCTTGGTTTGGCAGCCATGACTTTGGTAACTTCTGCGGTCGTACCTGAAATATCGATGTCCATCGCTTCGGCTTTGATGCCAATAATAGTCAACATACAACTGGCTAAGCTAGTCGCTAATAAATCAGTCGGCGAAAACGCTTCACCTTTACCTTGATTGTCAGTCGGTGCATCGGTGATGATTTGATTATTCGACTGTAGATGGATGGCTTGGGTGCGTAAGTTGCCTTGGTAGGTTACTTTTGAGGTTGTCATGAACTTATCCTTAAATTTTTAATTAATGGTTTCTATATTAAATACATCTATAAAGCGCACTAACTACTAAATGTCGTTACTAGATCGTCAAGATCAGAACGAGCAACCATCCCAGTTTGACCATACCTACCGTTAAAAACACTTTCTACTAAGCCAAAAAACCATTCAGGTGCTTCAGGTGATACCTTAACACTACTAATAAAGTCATTAGATTTGAGTCTAATTAAAGAGCCAGTATCATCCCTATCAGCTAAAGGATCATTACTTTGATTGTATGCTATTAATCTTATCTCGTTTTCAAATTTATATGCTTTATGCTTATGAACGAAGGGCGCAATTTTGCTATCGACCTTTAAATTATAATGATCTGCTCGATGATCTATATATTCAACTTGCTGTACTGATAAGTTTGTATTTCTATCTTCTTCTATAGAGTCTAGTAGCTCGCCAATAGTAGTGGTAATACATATGGAGTTTACATCACTACCGTATATTTTCCACATAGCAATACTTTCAGTATCATCTGTAGCGGAGTGCCAGCAGCTAACATCAAGCCATTTCTTTTGTGCTTTAATAACATCTTTATATGTCAATCCTTCTGGCAACTTGATGTCACCAAAAACTGTCATAAATGATTTATTTCTAGACCTTTCTTCATATTCCTGCTGTCTTTTTTGAGCCTCTCCAATACTTTTAGGAGAATTGCAGCCTTTTCCTAAGCTTGAAGGTAAATTATTATTCACAAGATTGCTCAATGCTTCTGCAGCACCACTATAAAAGAAATCATTAATAGTTGTCAGTCCTCCTTCTAATTTATCTTCAAATTTATCAATTCTACACATAAATATCTGTTTGCTTTCGAGCATATGTAAGAACTTACTAAAATCCATGTATCTTTGTATTTTAGTATTTCTATCTAATTCATTTAATATATTCATAATTTTAGCCTACAAAAATAAGTTGAGTTGCTATTACATTTATATGCTTCTATCGTTCTTCCCATTTGCTTTCTATAAGGTTATACGCCTGATCATTATCATGAGGAGCAATGTTTGCTTTTAACTGAAACGACTCTCCACCCACCTCTTTCCAGCACTCTGAGAACCATTGGATAAGCTCATCGATTGCGATACTCCATGGGTCAAAACCTTCATCCTGATTAATATATTTCTCTTCAAGCTCATAAGGGTAGACATACTCTATCTTTAACAATTCTGGCTCAACAGGCGACGGATATTGAGCTTCACCATTGATATAAACAAAGTACTCAGAATCATTTGAATCCATAAAAAAAGCTCTAACTGGGAACCCTTGTGTGAATCCATCGGCAAATATTTCAAACTCTAGACTGACCACTTCTTTTGGATAATCATATCCGATTAATTCTTTTAAAACTGGCTTCATACTAGCAGTGAGTGCTTGTAGATGTTCTTGAACTTTCTCTGAAAATTCTTGCTCGATATTCATTTCATTCTCTTTTTATAGTATTACTTCAATTAGACTGAATTATAGGATACAACGTGTGCTGTATATTGACATGTCTTTTCAACGTATGAAATTTCGAATAAATTTTCACCTATTTTGGTTACCATTCATGCTTTATCTACAAATAGAATCAGATAGCAAAAACCCAGACCTAGAATATTGGTCGTAATAGGATTGAATGCACCTATCGAATACATTGGACTTGCTACAGCTACAGAGAGTAATAGTAAAAGTAGAATGGCTACGGCTATATAGACAGGAATATTAGACTTATTGAGAAATATGATTGCGCAACCCAAAACTATTTCAACAATACCCACTAAGGGTGAGGCTATCTTAGCAGGCACACCAAGAGCACTAGTAGAGACCAAATGTACTTCGACCGCACTCAACCACAATTTTTTGGGCACCAAACCATGGTATATAAACAAAAATCCCAATAGCACCCTACTAATCAACGAAACATGAGTGAGCTTATCTTTTTGCATCTAAAAAACGCGCCTCATTCCCTGGTAATGGTAGAGCACAGTAGTCATATTTACCGAATAGACGATAACGATTTAATGCGATACGGTCATATATCCAATCTCGTACAGGTGTTGGAATAATCTTGAAAATACAAACTCCTTTCCATGGGTAGCCTAATTTTGCCATTACTTGGAAAAAAGCATCACTTTTTTGGAAGGAATGGTTACCTCCTACATAAAGCATTGTTTCATAAGAGTCGGTAGGTAGCCCAAAATAAAGCAGTATTTCTTGGCCTTCCTCTGACTGCACACTGCACAATTTGAAGAACTGCTTACTATCATACTTGAGGATAAAATTACTCCATACGTTACATAGCTTACAGACACCATCGAAAAGAATGACTTTATCTAAAACACTAACATTGGGAGGGAGTTTGTCAGTACTCATCTTTTTACTCTTTTAAATAACCACTTATTGTTGAGTAAATTTAACACTAATATGACTGAGCAACAATCTAAATATAAAAGTAGAATGTAGTCTGATAATTATTTAATAATAAATAGTTAAAACTAGGTAAAGAACAAACTTAAAAAACAAGAGACACAATGACACGAAATATGGATAGAGAAAGTGATTAGATAGCATTAGCTAATGAAATGACTATATTAGGAATAAAAAAGACAGACAAACAAAATCCCCTTACACTTTCGTGTAAGGGGGTTTAGCTTTTGAATAGAGAGCTGACGATGACCTACTCTCACATGGACGAATCCACACTACCATTGGCGCTAC
>NZ_JBEOOU010000022.1:0-9506 GCF_040309405.1 Psychrobacter sp. W2-37-MNA-CIBAN-0211 | reverse complement strand
GAGGTCAAATTACACATGAGTTTAGCGATTTGAACTTAAAAAGAGGAAAGATTGAACAAGAAAAAACATCTTTTGAACCTACAGAAAATATTCTAGGTAGAGAGTTTGAGATGACTAGTAGAGTCTATTCAGGGGCTTATTCACAAGACAGAGGCTATAATTCTGTCTATCGGCTTTATGAAAACCCAAGCAGTGGAGCTAAAATTGAGTTTACAGAAATGTATTTAGACCCTAAAAATAACACTGTCATGGAAGTAGTTGAAGAAACATTAAATCACTCAGTGAACAACGTGCCAATGACCTTTGAGACTATAAAGACACAGGAGTCAGGGACGGTTTACAACGCTCAGTTTAACGTAGGAGAAAAGTATTATTCCTTCTCAACTCAGGGTATAAGTTCTAATAAATTTGAAAATATTTTATCAGATTTAATAGAAAAAGAGAAAGCTATCACCCCTAATTAGAGTCTATCTAAATATATTTATAGACTCTAATAATAATATAGTCAGGTCAACATAAAGGAGATACAGCGGGACTGGGAGATCATCTCAGATTCTGTGTAACTGCGATTTAGATTAAACACTCTCTTATTGGACGTTTCTTAAACGATGGAGGTCTTATTCAAGTATATCCCAGCGGAACCATCTAAAAAGGCTCATTAATCAATTAATAGACTACTCATAGTAGACTACTATATTGGAACCACTTAATGAGCAATGATCAGTTTAGGTCTTTCCTTGGCCACATCAGCAATCAGATGCCGTGAGCACTTGGCCATTTTTTGAATATCAGAATAGCTATGACCTGATTTAAGCAGACTAGCGATGATCTTGCGTTTTTCGGTATCTTTCCTACGTCCTGAATACTTACCTTCTGCCTTAGCACGAGCAATACCTTGCATCTGACGGTTACGGCGATCCTCATAATCTTTTCGAGCAATGGCTGCGAGCATATCGAGCATCATCGAGTTAATGGCCTGCAATACACTGCTCATAAATTCAGTGCTGCTTTCAGGTTGAAGCGCCATATATGAGGTAGGCAGCTCTTTTGATACGATAGATAGCTTTTTTTCTGATAGCATTCTTTTGAGAGTATCCCAATCAGCTTGGTTCAAACGCGCTAAGCGATCAATCTGCTCAACTAAGATAACATCGCCCTTATGAGCATCTTCAATCAGCTGCATAAGCTTGGGTCGCACCAAGGTAGCTCCTGATTCGTTTTCGACATAGAAGGCGGCAATTTTGTGGCCATGATCGTTGGCAAATGCTATGAGTTCGCTTTTGGCACGCTTAGCGTCTTGCTCTTTGGTAGACGCTCGTAGATACGCTCTAATAAACATAAACACCTAAAATAGTCTGTTATAAGTGGTTCCATTATACCAGTCTGTTTTAAGTGGTCTGTTAATAGGTTTGAAGGGTGAAATAGCTGGTTCCCTTGGGGTATACCATAATCCTACATATTTAATTCGTAGGTATATTATTAACACTTAATCAGCGGGAATAATAATCTTTTCAGCCCCGAGAAGCTGTTCTAACTCAAGATATAGTTCTTCAGCTCTATAGAATTTTTTTATCAAATCAAGACTAATATGATGTCCTGAAGACAAATGAATTTTAATGAGAAAACCAGTATCTTTAAATTGTATCTGAGGGGCTTCAGGTTGGCTTGATGATTTAAGGTAAGCAGTAGTAGCACTTCCAGTAGGCTCATCTACTGGTGTTTCAGCTACTGAGCTTTCTTGTGTCTTGGTCATCTCTATTCTTACGATATGGTCTAAGTTAATAATCTGATCGTTTAAGCTGATAAACTTCGCCATAGTAATCCTGCTTTAAATGGGTTTTTGAATAGGTATTATGAGTTAGTTATTATATAAAGTTCTTGTATCCTAAAATTACTACTATCACCATTATGAGTGCAGATCCAATTATCATGCCCTATTGTTACCTATGAGTTTTAAGAAAAATGAACCTCTCTTCTTAAAACAACTGTATGCAAGCAAAGTGCAAGTTTTGATTAGTAGCGATGCATCTCTAAAAAAATTAGTTACTAGCCGATAGAATTAAGGTTAAGCCTGACATTAACATTTTCATGTGATGTCACCTGACCAATATTGATGTTCTATTTTACCTAGCTAACCTAGTTAGTAAATTCTAAAAATTTATATTTTCTTAACCGCCCGTTACGAAAACAAGCCCTGTTCAGGCTTTAATTTTAAAGTGGTTTCGTCAAAAACCATTAGATAAGATAGTAGACGACATCAAGTTAAGTTTAATTATGACGGTAGCTGTCAGTCCAGCAATTAAGATACATACTGCTACTGTACGTAGTATATTCTTTTTATTTTCCACAGATTACCCCTCACGTTGTCCGTTAGTTGTAAACAATTTTTTGTCTTTCACTAAAACCATTGTGTCATCTTATGGTTAAACTATCCAATCACCTCGAAACGCCCCTCTCAAGTACACTATCGAGTACATTTAGCAAAGTCAGTTATCTAAAATATGGCTATAAGCATTGCTTTCATTTCGTTTTACTATTTGACCATGGTACCCACTACAGGAACCACCCTTATACCCATAATGGGTCTTATGGTAAATGATATGGGAAGGATATGAAGAAGCGTAAGATTATCGCCAGGCTTCTGTAATCAAGCTATACCTATTCGGACATTCAAGAATAATGCTGCTCACTAAAGCGAGCGCATGATCCTTATCATACTACGCTCGATTCATGAGTAGTTGCAGTAGTTCGATATTGATGTAGTAGGAGCTACGCCCGACTTTCTCTTTTTGTAGTAGCCCAATATCAGTCAGCTCATCTAAATACTTAGTAGCAGTGATGCGTGACACATCTAGGTCATCCATCACAAACTCTATCTTGGTGTAGGGATGGTTAAATAAATTATTTAACAGCTCTTGGCGATAGATTTTGGGCTTCTCGTCGCGCATTTTGAGCTTATATGCCTGTATCAATGCCTTAATATCTTTAATTAATGTGATGGTGGATTTAGACGTCTCTTCCACACTATCAAGCATAAATAACAGCCAACCTTCCCAGTCTCCAGTATCTCGAACGTGCTGTAGGTAGTGATAATAATCAGCCTTATGTCGAATCAGGTAATGACTGAGGTATAAAACGGGCAAATCTAGTAAGCCTTGCGCCACCAGATAGAGAATGTTTAAAATCCTCCCTGTACGTCCATTACCATCATAGAACGGATGGATACTCTCAAACTGATGATGAATGACCGCCATTTTTACTAGTGGATCAAGATCGCATATCGCATCATCATTTATAAAAGTGGTCAGGTTATCCATTAATACTTTGATGTCGTCGCCGTGTTGGGGCGGCGTATAGACAATATCACCTTGGCTATTTTTGAGTGTCGTACCGGGCAGCTTACGAAACCCTGCAACGTTTTTCTCTAACTCTTCTTGAATCACTAAAATTTCACTTAAGCGAATAATGCCGCTTTTTCGTACCGTATCGAAACTTGATTTTAGCGCCTGCGTATAGTTCTGCACCTCTTTAGTCGCAAGGCTTTGGTTGACTATATCAAGCTCAGCTTTAAACAACTCATCATTGGTAGTGACAATATTCTCTATCTCAGAGCTGTGCTTCGCCTCTTGTAGAGCCAGGGTATTGATTAAGATCGCTTCATTGGGAATAGACGAGACCACTCCTTTGAGTTCAGCTAAGTATCGATTGGCTGACGACAGTTTTTTCAGGACAGCTCTGGTTTCTAGCGTCTCCATATTAGGAAGTGGTAAAGGGATAATCTGATACTCGTCCATGGACACCTCTTTGGATATGTATAAAAAAGCTAATTTTCTATATATGTTATATATATACGCATAGAAAAACAGCTTTTCTATATATGTTTTTCTGATATATATAAGTTTTTTGGTATCCTCAGCATCGCTCAATGATATCTTTATTATTTTTTGAGCCTAATGACTTACAGGGAATTATGATTTGCCTCATAGCTAGGTTAGTGCGATAGTTGTTCACTGAACGTTCTGAACAGTCGTATTGTACAGACACTAAAAACGTACTTGAACAGTAGGTGAACAATGATTATATCGGTGACGAAAGCGGCAAAAGAATGGGGTGTATCAAGAACGACGATCTATCAGAAAGTCAATGATGGTGAGCTTTCTAGAACCGCAGACAAGAAAATTGATACTTCGGAGATGCTTCGAGTATTTGGCGAACCTGTTTCCAAAAAACGTACTGAACAATCACTGAACACTTCTGATAATACGCACCTGAACAGTCAGACTGTACAGTCTTGTACAGCGCTTGAACACCAATTAGAGCTAGAGAAGTTAAAGAATGAGCACCTACGGCAGCAGGTCAGCGATCAAAAGCAGTTGATAGAGAATTACCAACAACAGATTGATCAGCTAAACAAGACGCTGGAGAAAGCCAACGCCAGCATTCACGATTTTGCGCAAGTGAGACTGCTAGAGTTCAAGCAATTTGAACCCGACGATGAGCCACAGCTGGAACAAAAACCAACGATAACAACTGCTACTCCTCCTAAGAAGAAACGGTGGTTCTTCTAGCTACCATTGATATTACACAACATATTAGTATTTAATCTTTGGTAAATAGCTCTCTAAGACTTTATTTGGCTTGTTAAAGCTTTCAGGCTCTCGCTGTATGATGTTCATCATTTCGCGTTTGAACACCTCATTATTCATTTTGCCGTCGTAACTTAGACTTGGGTGGTTGTTATAGTCATTCATAAACTGCACGTTATCAACAATAGACTGTATCGTAGCCTGTGACAAGGTGCCATCTTCACTGGTTAGCTTGTCTAATATTTTCTTATGAAACTTAAGAGTTAACTCTTTAAATGCCTTACCTTTACCCCGTTTATGATACTCAACGCTCACTTTATAATTTGTGCTTTCATTAACCTCTTGTATAGCTGTTTCGATTACTCTTTCTCTGAGCTGACCAAACTGTTTATACTTACCTGCAACTCCCATAATATAGCGAAAATCATCTAAATCCATCGTCTTGCTGTATTGATACTGGCCTATCCAGCAAATAATGAGCTCATAAAGGCGTATTGAGTGAATACTTGAAAGTTCTGATATTTCCATCAGCTTGTATTTTGTGAAATTAGCCTTTAGTTGTGTTAGATAAGGCAAAATATCTTCAGAAAAGGTTAGTGTTATCTGGTCTCCATTAGGATCATAAAGAACACCACTAACGAAACGTGTATGAAGCTTTTTATCATTATCCAACGCTATCATTACATCTCTATCAAAAAGTCGTTTACTAGCTTGCTCTAAGTCTCTAAATGCATTTTTTTTGGTACTGTCGTTATAGAATATCTTTGCTACTTCCTCTACTGTTACAGTGAACTTAGTCTGCTTAGTTATAGTTCCTGCATCTGGTCTACTATCAATACGGCCAATACAAGAAAGCAATAACTGTTTCTCTTTAGTCGTCATTGTATAAGTAGCTAATACAAGCTCATTAGCTTGTACAACTAAATTACTTTCCATTTTTTGAATCCCTATTATATTCACTGTATTTTAGTAAAACTAAAACTTATGTTATCATAAAATAGCATATAAAATAACATGAATTTATTATTGTGTTTTTTCTACTCATTTTGTGTTTTTTCTACTCATTTTGTGTTTTTTCTACTCATTTTGTGTTTTTTCTACTCATTTTGTGTTTTTTCTTCTTCTAAACTATTGATTTTAAAGAAGAAAAAACGCTCTTAAACAGGAGTAAACAGGAGTAAACAGGAGTAAATAAACCCCTTTAAAGAAACGGGTAGTAAAAAAATCACTAAAACAAAAATTTTTGCTTAGAAGAATATTAGAAAGACTCATCTAAAACCGAAAGAAGGAGTGTTATTAGGCTGATTAACAACTACCTTAGTATCTAACACCTTGAGACCGTCATTAATGTTGCTTAAATCAGCCGTAGTCAACTTTGAGGTATATTTAGTAGTAAATCCATCTAAACCACTTTGCAACGCTTTAAGATGCCTCTGGGCTCTCTCTGTACTATCTAATGTTCTTAATCCTTGATATGCAAGTTTATATTGTGTCGAAGTTCGTCTTAGGGTCTCACTAATATGCTCCTGCGCTAACACTTTGCATTCATCAGCTGTGGTTTCATTGTTTATGTACTGCTCGATATTGTCTAAATAGCTAACTGCTGTTAGTGTTTCTGCTGTCATTCGGCTAACGTCGCTACGTCCCAACGAGCCTTGCAACTCATTATTTTTGGCTGTTCTGTTAGCATCTAATCTAGTGATGAATGCGTCAAAATCGGCTGTCACTTCGTTATAATTCTTACGTTCTTTTTGTCTGTTAATCAGTATATCCATCGCATTCAAATTATCTTGCATAACGTCAAGCGTGAACAAGTCAGCAACGCGCCGTTGTTCCTCTCTAAAGTCATCAAAATCGTTATTTAAGCCCAACTCGGCAGCGAAGCGATCAAGGATTTTAACTTGTCGATAGTCAAATTTGTCGGGGTAATCAGCAGGATTATCGCGGAAGCCTGGGCGCAAGCTAAACTTTTCATGATGTCGAGTCATTAAACGATGAGCAAAAGCGTTCAACGTCGCTCTAAGATCATTACTGTCTTTCTCATCTGCGTAACTTTCTCTGTGAGCTTGTCTATCGTGCTCTCTAAGCTCTCTATTAATTCGTCTTTCTCTGTTAAGAAAGGCTCGTCTGTAGTTGTCATCGAAAGGGGTTGGGGCTGGTCTTGCGCTTTGCTCAACTGCTCTGTTAATTTCAATATCTGACTTTCCGATAGCTTCAGTGACTGCTTTAATTGACTGTTTTGTGTCGTCAATTCTTTGTGTGAGCTTATCATTTGCTGATGCTGTGCTTGAACTTCTTGTTGTGTTGCCGCTAACGGCTTTACTGTATTGATCAATGTGCTTTGGTAGGCTTTCGCATCGCTTACTTGACCACTCAATATCTTGTTCTGTTCGCTCAATTTGTCGTTCCGTGTCTCTAAGTCTTTGATCCGCTCGATCAATATATCGTTTTGTTGTTTCAAGTCGTTCATGAAGATCTCGCTTCTCAAAAATGATTCTATTAGATGCTTGCAATACTAAGTGGTTACGCTCTGCGATCATGGCGTTAATTTCACCCCTGATCGTAACTGGGACGATGCCGTTAAATACCTCGTCTTTTTCCTTTGCTGCCGCTTTAGCTTCTGCGTATGCGTCACGCTCTAGCTTAGTCGCAACGCTACCCATCTTGAGTTGTGGTTCAATATCTTTGCCTTGATCTACATAGCTACGACTGTCGATTAAGTTAAGATTGCGCTCGGCTAGTTTATCGTTAGCTGTCTGTTCCCAGATTTTTCGAACCTCTTTGATTTCCTCGCTGACGCGATCTAGTCCAAGCGATCTGCGCTTCTTATCTGATAGCTCAATAGTGGCCTTATCTTTCAATACGATCTCAAAATTATCGTCAAGTTCTGCGGTGCGCGTGGTAAATAGGATATGAGCATGGAAGTTACGAGGGTCTGCGCCTCGATCAATCTCTTTTTGTGTCGGCTGATGAATAGCGCAATCGGCAATCGTACCGTAACGATCCGCTAGCGTCTGGGCGAAGCTATGCGCTAGCTCCTTGCGGTCTTGCTCGTTCAACTCGTGCGGTAGATTGACAAGCCATTCTCTAGCGACTCGGGCATCTTTGCGTTTCTCTGCAAGCTCCGCTTTATTCCAAAGCTCGCCCCGATCAACAGTAGCCTTGGCGTCTGCCAATTCTGACGGCAAAATAATATCAGCACTCATCACGCCATGCTTTTTTGAATAGTCGTGCGTCTTACCGTATCGCTTATCCTCGAGCTCAACACCTGCACGATAGCTCGCACTAGCAACGGCACTCTGTCCGCTACCTCTCGATATTGATTTAGTCGATGCAATAAAAATAGCCATTCTTGATTGCTCTTGTTTCTGTTTTTGCTACTAACGTCTTTTCGTTAGTTGTGGGGTTTTAGGGGTTTCCCCTAACGTGTTTTGACTTTATAAATTTTAGACCGTAGGGAATAAATATTTGTGAAGTCGAAAACTCACACTTAGTCAGTGGGACTCAACCATCTCACTTAGTCAGTGGGACTCAACCATCTGCTAAATAACTATATCATAAACTGTTGTTAGGTATTGGCGGAGTTGCTATAGTTAAAGGTATGAAAAACTTAATAATCTAAGGAAGGAATATGAGCTTACTTGGTGGTAATGATTTAAAAGAACAGCAGAAAATTAATGATCTTGAGCTTAAAATAAATAGAGAGAAGCAGAAGTTAGATAAGAAGCTGACACGCCAAAAGATACTACTGGGTGCTTTTCTTGTAGATGCTTTAAAGAATGATTCAATAGATGGTTTAAAAAAATATACAGCTGATAATTTGGATGATTTTTTGACTAGACAGGGGGATAAGGAGTTGATGAAAGAACTTATAAATGAACTGAGGAATCTAGGATAGGCAAAGCAGTATGTAAATATTTTGTTACTGCAATTACAAATAGTTGATATAATTATTATCCAAATTACAACACTATTGTTTAGTATTAATTAACCTAATCCATTTTATAATAGGGAGTATTTCTTTATGAAAAAAATTCTATATGGCTGTATAGTTGCCTCTACTTTTTTAACTTTAAATGCTCATTCAGCCACTGTACCAGCAGAGGCTTTTAGTCGTGCTAACTGCAAAGTATATATACCTACGTTAGGTTATGGATGGTATAACGAATCAATTTCATATGACGCACTCACAGGTCAACACAGAATGGGGGTTGCGACTGATCAAAAAGCTACAAATAGAAATGCATCACGAAATACAGATTCTGGCAATCTCCTTGGTCGTAGAGCTAGAGCAGGTTATGTTGATAATTCTTCCGATTCTACCTTTTGGAATGTGAATGGATATCATAGAGAAACACTGGATAATGGTAGAAAGCTATATTTTAATACAGCAGCTAGAGACTGTAATTTACACTTTGGACAGTTCTTGTGAATAAGACGATATTAAAGTGGGTGATTATACTACTAGTATCTTTTGTTCTTGGTTGGATATTTTTAAATATCGTAAGCGTTAAAGAAACTAAAGTAATTAATACAAAAGACACAGGGGATGTTTTAAATAATCCTAATGTTGGTAAGATTTTAGACTCTACAGCAGCTTTAACGAATCAAGATCATGAAAAAAAAGAAATATTTTATAAAAAACTAGATGATTATTCGAACAATAATGAGGCTATAAATAAAACTGATTCAGAAGAGGGTTACGTTGATTTAACAGAATCAAGAAAGGGGAGTAACAATGGTGTTCGCGTTGTTTCAGTAAATGATTCTGATTTTAATGATAAAGAAAGACGAAATATTCTAGAGACAGTAAACAATCTAAAAATGTTTGGTAGTATGAGTGGAGGTCAAATTACACATGAGTTTAGCGATTTGAACTTAAAAAGAGGAAAGATTGAACAAGAAAAAACATCTTTTGAA
>NZ_JBEOOU010000021.1:0-15982 GCF_040309405.1 Psychrobacter sp. W2-37-MNA-CIBAN-0211 | reverse complement strand
TTCGAGTCCCGTCCGCTGCGCCATATTTAAAACGAATTTAAACTGTAAAGTTTAAGCAAGTTTCGCCTCAAGTATTAGTTTACTTGAGGTTTTTTTGTGTCTGTTAATTTATCTAAGCCTTTGATTTATCTATGGTTTATCTCTTGGGTTTACCACTTGCCTTAGTCAGAAACTCAGTCAATAACATGGTTAAATAATATAGCCACATAATATAGATTGCTATAAAGTCGTCTGTCTCGGTTGTGGTGGTACAGAATAAGTGCCAACCACATGGGCGACCAAGTCACTAGAGCCTTCTGAGTAAAGCGAAACCTCGCCCACGATTAATGTGCGCCCTACTTTCATTAACGTGCATTCGGCGATAATACGGGCATCTGCTGAGGGTTTACGCAAAAAGTTGATGGTCAAGCTCGTTGTCACAGTCAACGGTACAATACCGATTTTTCCCAATATTGCCACATAGATGGCCACATCAGCGACACTCATCAATACCGGCCCAGAGACCGTACCGCCAGGTCGCAGCTCATTAATACCTATCTCGTGCGATAAGGTCGAACCCTTCTCATCTACTGACTCGACCCTACATTTGGTTTGCGGAAACTCCGCCTCTATAAAAGCGACGACTTCTTCTTTGCTTGCAGACATACCTACTCCTTGGTTTTAAGTGTGCTTACTGCCGACGTTTAGCCTTTCTCATTTAAGAGACGCTAATCAAAAACAGTTACCTGATTATCTCCACCATCATTTATAGCATGATTCACATTATAAGCCGTATCTATATTAGGCCTGTTGCCTTTAAGAACCTTAAAATTTCATCTGCTTTAGCTGCTATCTAATAGCACTTTTACTCAAGTATGAGAAGAAAATGATCAAGACCAACGACCAAACACTTACAACCCAATTGACATAAGTGCCAATTAGCGTAATATACATATGTTAATGATTATCATTATTATTTAAACCTTAGCCATCGAACTTTTTATACTCAGTGTTGTTTTAAAAAACATGCTACCAATAAAAATCAACAAGCAAGCAATGCTCTGATTCTAAAGGGCTTTCAAATCATCAAAAGTTGTTTAAATTATAATCATCATACTTTTTGATATACAACCAATCAGTTAAATGAAGGAAAGTATTAATATGGCAAAACCCACCCCAAGAATGCTAGAGGTTGTTCGCAGTAAATACCTTACGCCACATATGTGCCGCGTCACACTTGGTGGTGCTGGACTGACTGATTTTCCAGTAGACCAAGAAAGTGCTTATATCAAACTGATGTTTCCTCAAGGTGAGGAGACTCGACCATTAGTGCGCACTTATACCGTTAGTGTTCAACGAGATGACGAAATAGATGTCGATTTTGCTTTGCATGAGACAGAAGGCCCTGCTTCAACATGGGCACGTAACGCCCAAATAGGTGAGCAAATATTAGTAGGCGGCCCAGGACCAAAGAAGCTTATTAATAATGAGGCCGATTGGTTTTTATTGATCGGCGACATGACAGCATTACCAGCGATTACCGTCAATCTTGCCCAGCTACCTGCTGACGCACGCGGCTATGCAGTCCTTGAGATTACCACCGAAGCAGATAAGCAACTACTCAAGAAGCCAGACAACGTTAACATTCATTGGGTGATAAATGCGCATCCAAATGAACATCCAAATGAACAAAGCAGCCCATTACTTGATCGTGTTAAAACGCTTACTTGGCTGACAGGACAACCTGCGGTGTGGGCGGCATGTGAATTCCATAGTATGCGTGCCCTACGCCACTACTTTAAAGTAGATCGTTCAATACCAAAAACGCATTTATACATATCCAGTTATTGGAAAGTCGATAGCACAGAAGATCAGCATAAAGTTGTAAAGCAAAAGGATGCAGAGAGCGTATTATAATTTCGGTGTGCCAGCACGTATGAGCGAAACTGACATCGAAACTAATATCGAAACTGACATCAAAACTAAAAAAGTCCGCTTATAGGCGGACTTTTTCGTCAAAAATATGATTAAGAATATCTATGTAACCTTGAACGAACCTCTAATCGATTAACCCCGATGCTATAGTCGGCTCAAGACCATTCAGGTACAAGGAAGGCAAGTTAAAGCACTACAAATAGTAGACTAAACAAGCCTGCCTCACCTTATTTATAGTGGATTGACTATATTAAGCAAGCAGGATATCACCATGCTCATCACGTAAGTTATTTTTCATCATCTTCCCTGCGCCATTGAGCACAATATTATCCACAAAGACGACTTTGTCAGGTATTTGCCAGCTGGCCACTTTACCTTTGTAAAACTCAAGAATCTGCGCTTCATCGACTGCCGAGTCCGCTTCTTTGACGACAATCAACACTGGACGCTCGCCCCATTGCTTATGATTCGCCGCAATCGCTGCGGCCATCTTAACCTCTGGGTGCTCCACAGCAATGTTCTCTAATTCCACAGAAGATATCCACTCGCCTCCTGATTTGATCAAATCTTTTGAGCGGTCACGGATATTCATATAACCATCGCCATCGATCGTGGCGATGTCACCGGTATCAAACCAGCCATCGGCAGTGATGGCATCTTTATTTTCAGTAAAATAATCATCAATGACCCAATGCCCACGAATCTGCAAGCGCCCTTGTGACTCGCCATCTTCGGCGACTGGCTGGTCCTTTTGTTCGGTATCCATCAGACGTATCTTGACACCATAAGGAGGACGACCTTGCGATTTACGCAGCTCATTAATCTCTTCTTTACTGAGCGACTTGTGCTTGGCTTTTATCTGATTCATCGTGCCGAGCGGACTGGTCTCGGTCATGCCCCAACCATGTATCGCATCGCAGTTAAAGTCCTCTCTAAAGGTTTTGATGACTGATGGCGGACATGCCGCGCCGCCGACGATCGTACGCGTCATACTGTCAAGCTTACTGCCTCTGTTTTTGGCAGCGGTTAGCAGACTTTGCCAAATAGTCGGCACGCCCAAAGCCACAGTCACTTTATAATCATCAATCACAGACACTAAGCTGTCACCATCAAGATTAGGACCGGGCAGTATCAGAGAGCAGCCCGTCAGAGCAGCGGCATAAGGCGTGCCCCACGCGTTGACATGGAACATCGGCACTACTGGTAGCAAGACATCTTGGGCAGACAACGAGGACACATCGGGCATACACAAAGCCATCGCATGCAGCACTGAGGAACGATGAGAGTACAAGATACCTTTGGGATTGCCTGTCGTTCCTGAGGTATAACAGAGTGAGCTTGCAAGCTTTTCATCAAACTGCGGCCAGTCAAAATCAGGGCTATTATCTGCCAGCAACTCATCAAAGAACAGAGCATTCGGTAACTGCTCCAAGACTTTTTCGTCTCTATCACCCAAATAAATAAAGTGCTTAATGCCTTTGATGTGTTCTTTGATAGCGGTAATTAGTGGCAAAAAAGTAATGTCAAAAAATAAAGCTTGATCCTCCGCATCATTAATAATGTAGGCAAGCTGTTCGGGGAATAAACGGGGATTAATAGTATGGCAAATCATACCGCTACCCGAGATTGCGTACCACGCTTCTAAGTGACGGCGATTGTTCCATGCCAAGGTGGCGATGCGCTCTGATGACTTAAGTCCCAGTGCTTGTAGCGCATTTGCCAAACGTTTTGAGTTATTGGAGACGGTCAACCAATCACTCTTGGTCATCTCGCCATTGACTTCTTTTGACAAGATAGCGGTATCACCATGATATTGGGCGGCGTGCTCAATGAGGCTGCTAATGAGCAGCGGCTGATACATCATTTTTCCTAACATCTGAATATCCTTATAGTGATTTTAGTGCTCGTCCGTGGGCATATTTTATATATGGAGCCTCATCAGTATACGTCAGTCTGAACAGTTAGAAAAATTAATTTCGTCTGATAGAAATAAAGAATATATCTTTTTTTCTTAATTAAGTGGCCATTATAGATGTCCTTATCAGTCTCTTTATTAACACTTTCAAGACTGCCTACTACGTGTTCGTTCATCGGATGAACACGCTTATTTACACTTATATTTGCCCGTTATTTTCTAGAAATATACTGTCTCAATTTATGTTAAACCAGACATATTAGAAAACGAAAGCCTGCACTTGTTTACGATCCAGAATGCACTACAACATTAGGCAAACCTTGTACCGCTCTGTTTGCCGCGTCAATAGCACCAGCGACATAGCCAGGGAACGCCCCTGACCACTCACTACCGCAACCTGTTAGACAGTCCTGCCACTCGCCTGCTGTTGGCTTGGAAGCAGGTGCTACTGCGTGCTGACCTGTGCCACTGACATCAGCAGGCATCGCCGTAAATGGATCTTGCGCCCAGTCTTTGATATATTCAGCAGTTGGTGTGTTTGCCTGTGTACCGAAAAGGCGCACCATCTGCGCACGGCAATGCGCTTTTAGCTCCCTCTCTGAGACACTTTGGCGTGCTTTAACGGGAACACCAAAGAAACCAAACACAGCGCCTTCGCCTTCTACTAGTGAGGCATCGTGAATCTCAGTGAGCGGCCCTATCGCGCTGCGTGCTGCACCTGACAGTCCTTGATTGCGCCAAAAGGGCGAGTCATAAACCGCCACATACTTGGCATGTGGTGCCATCCAAGTGGCGGTCTCTTGCCACTCTATCGCTAAATCTTGCGGTAAAGCAGGTTCAAATACAATATTATTGCCCGCCAACCTCGGTGGTAGCGCAAGTAGTACATGCTGCGCTTGATAAGTGATTATTTGACCCGCGTTGATATGTTCAGAGCCACACTCGCTGTCTATTTTAATATGCTGACCAGTCTTGGTTAAGCGCCTTACTGTCTGTCCCGTTACGATACGCTTGGCATCCAAGCGAGCGTATAAAGCATCAGTTAGCGCCGTCATTCCACCCACGAGGCGCATAGATGGTGGCGAGCTTTGATAGCCTTGCGTACGGATAGGCAACTCATTGGCAGCACGCTCAACCATCATGTCGCCTTCTTCGAACTGAGCGAAACGTGTCAAATCTAATGCCTCAATCAAATCACTTAATTGCGGCTGATACTCTGGCCAAAACCACGACGGCCCTAAATCGAAGCCATCGTTTGATTTTTCATGATCGCCACTTTGACTGCTAGCACTCATATCTGCTGATGATTTGGCAACAGTGATACGCCCGCCCAATCTATCACGAGCCTCTATCAATATATAATCGATGCCTTTTTGCTCCAATAAAAATGCCGCATATAGACCGCTTAGGCCACCGCCAACAATTACAATAGGTACGTCTTGCATATAAAATCGTTCCTGCTCATCAAGTACATTTAATCAGGACTACTCGATCAAAATTGTTCGAGTGAAACTACTCACCCAACAACTTAGTCAGCATCTCATCTATCTCAACCTTAAACTCTTTATCTTCAATCTTATTTGCCGTGATTTTGGCATTTTGTAGACTTTGAATAGCCGCTTCTTTGTTACCTGTCTCAAGCTGTAACACTGCCATAGAAAAAGCAATCGACGACAGATGATCTTTTGAATTGATCGCCGTGGCTTTGGTTAGTGCTTTGTCATAAATGACCAGTGCTTCGTCCAAATCTTCTGTAAAGTCAGCAAGCGTTTCCCACTGCTCTGGATGATCTTTGTCTGTGTTTTCATTATCAGTACAGATGGCTTTTAGCTCAGCATAAAACGCATCAAATTTTTCTTGATTACCGATACGGTCAGCCTCTAGTAATTCTTCTGCCAATTTATAAATAGATTTATATATTTTGGTATTGATCATTGCTTACAACCTTTTATTGACTTGGGGTATAGATTATTTGGTTAGGATTATAACGTAATTCTAGGGCGTGTCCTCATTTTAAAAATGGTGATAAAAATGAGATAAATTGCAGTCAAACAAGGAAAATAGCGCAGATAATATCGGGATATTAACCAGCTATTTAACGATATTTGGCAAAATTTAGCCATTTTTAGCCCGTTTAGATATGATCAATTGAATTGAGGACACGCCCTAGCGGCTCAGATGATTGCCATAGAAAAAGACACGATATTTATATGGCTGTTATCAAGATTACTATGAACGTTATTAGGGCTACTATTAAGGTTACAACTCTCGCCAGTGCAACCAAAGCCGCATATCTAACTCAAATTGATGATATTCAGGCTCCATATGACAGCATAATTGATAAAATGCTTTGTTATGCTCATGCTCTTTAAAATGCGCCAACTCATGCACGACGATCATGCGCAAAAACTCAGGCGGTGCTTCTTGAAACAAGCTGGCCACGGTGATGCTATTATGCGATTTCAGCTTACTGCCCTGTACGCGAGACTGAGTGGTATGAATACCCAGCGCATGTTTTAAAACTTTTAGTTTACTGCTATAACTGACATTCGATAACGGGCCAACTTTGCGCATATACTGGTTTTTAATATCATTGATATACTGATAAAGCGCCTTATCACTTTTTATTTGGTGCTGAATAGGATACTTTTTTTCTAGATATGCGCCCAGTTTACCATCGCTAATAAGCAATGCCACTTGGGTTTGAATTTGCTCAGAATAATGAGCGATGTACTTTAATGTGGTCACAAATTTATCCTTTGCTGGTACTTCAAATTTTGTCTGTATAGATTTTACCCTATATCTACTATCTGCCTATCATTGGTTCATAAATAAACCCCATAAGTTGAATCCAACTTATGGGGTTATCTCTTACAATACTTTTATTTAGAACCTACCAGGTATAGATGGTTTTATACGCGATTGCCAATGAATCCATTAACGCCCTAAATGTAGATACTGCAAATGACGCTCGTACTGATTCAAGATATCGACCAATACTTGCTCTTTGGAGTAGCCAACCAAGTCATACTCTTGTGAGCCTTCGCTTAAGAACACTTCCGCACGATAATAGTACTCTGCGTTCTTGGTTGAGGTGCTCAATGTAAAGTTAGGACGCTCAGCTTTGATCAAGTTAACTTCATAAATAAAGTCATCTTCATCGCCATGTCCGACACGCAATTTGAGACCATCTATTTGACCGCTACTCTCATCCATACCTTCATCTATATCTTGTCCAATATGTGCAGGGTTACGGATGTCCAAAGACGTTTTTAGACCGCCTGCGGCAAACTCTTTTTCAACTTCCGTCATGGCAGGTCTGACCACATTTTGTAAAAACTGTTCCACTTGTGCATGTTTAGGGAAACTGACAATACGTTGCAAGCGAGCTTTCCAGCTCTTACCGCTATCGAGCACGTTAGCCGTACCAATCGTACTGGCTTTGCGCTTATTGCCCTCTTCTTTTAATGATCTCCACATCGCCACCATATAGAGCACAAGAATGAGTGAGAATGGCAAACCTGCAATCACAGATACTGACTGTAATGAGGCAAAACCACCAGCAAACAATAAGCCTAAGGTAATAAGACCAGTCGCTGCTGCCCAAAACAAACGCAACCAAACAGGTGCATCGGTGTCATTGGTCATACCTCTTGAGCTTAGGTTTGCTAATACTAACGCGCCTGAGTCAGCTGAAGTCACAAAGAATACTAACCCAATCACAACACCTGCAAATGATAGCACTTCGCTGTAAGGAAAATACTCAAACAAGGCAAACATGCCCATTGCAGCATCATTGACTGCGATTTCACCAAGCTCAGTGGCACCATTGGCAACCAAATCTATCGCTGAGTTACCAAAGATAGAGAACCAAGCAAAGATGAATCCAAGTGGGATAAACATCACACCAAATACGAACTCACGCAGGGTACGACCACGGCTAATACGCGCAATAAACAGACCTACGAACGGTGCCCAAGCGACCCACCATGCCCAGAAAAATATCGTCCAGCCTGACTTCCAGTCAGCGCCAGCTTGACCATCATAAGCATAAACATCAAAAGTTTTGAAAACGATGGTTTGGAAGTATTGACCAATATTTTGGGTAAAGGTATTCAGCAAATAAACCGTATTACCCATCACCAATATCGCGATTAATAGCAATATCGAAGACAGCATGTTGAATTCGGATAAACGGCGGACGCCTCTTTCCACACCAGTCATCGCAGAGATCGCCGCGGCAGCGACAACACCTATGATGATAAAGGTTTGAACCATTTTGCTAGATTCAATCCCAAACACATGAGTCAAACCCGCATTGGCTTGCAATACACCAATACCCAAACTGGTCGCGATACCCATCAAGGTACAAACAACACCAAAGGTATCAATACCATCACCAAGCCAGCCTTTAATTAAGCGCTCGCCAAAGATAGGTGTCAGTGGTGAACGTAAGGCGAGTGGCATGTTTTTACGATAAGCAAAGTACGCCAATGCCATCCCGATTAAAGCATAAATGCCCCAGCCATGTAGACCCCAATGTAAAAAGGTCTGCGCAAGTGCTTCACGCATGGCCGCCTCACTGGCAGGCTCTAACCCCGTATGCGGCGTCAGGTAATGCATCAACGGCTCAGACGCACCAAAAAACAATAAATCAATACCAATACCAGCGGAGAACAGCATCGCGGCCCACGCTAAAAAGGGAAATTGCGCCTTTTCGTGATCTTGACCAAGCTTGATATCGCCATACTTAGAAAAGCCAACAAACAAGGCAAATATACTATAAGCGGCAACCACCAGCATGTAATACCAGCCAAAGCTCTCTGATACCCATGCCATACTTGAACTTAATAATGCCTCACTATAATCTGGAAACGCAATCGTCCAGATTATCAATAAAATAGAAATAATAGCTGAGCCTAAAAAAACCGTCTTATTTAGAGTCAGGGGTTTCGTCGCATCCTTTGATGGCGAGCTGTACATAAAAGACCTCAATAGGTAAATTAAACAGGGTCTGATATTGCTTTGTCCGTCATAACTTTATGACTGATAACCGCGTGACATACAAATAACTGCATGACGCACAAAGCAGTACCAATAAATAAAATTTGCTACTTAAATAATTGCCACTTCATTAATTATTTAAGCAACAAGGTAAGTCATTAAAAAATCAATTTTAATGGTATTCATTTTCTAAAACAGTAGCGCGGATAAAAAAGACCTTTATAAAAAGGCCTTCTTATCAACACCATTTATCAACGCTATGCCATATAGCTATATTATATCGCTATGCAGACAGGCATTTATCTATTCACGCTTAATTTAAACAGAGCCATAAGCGCGCATCGGCTCAGCTCTCAATGGCGCACCATTAGCCGTAAAGTAATCTACCGTCGAACGTGGCAACTGCACACCGCGCATTTTATCGACGATTTTTTCTGCCAGCATAATGGTGGTCGCGTTGAGATTACCACTGATGATATTTGGCATAATTGACGCATCAACCACGCGCAAGCCAGCGATACCATGTACCAAACCTTCACCATTGACGACCGAATCATTGTCTTCGCCCATCGCACAGGTACAAGAGGGATGATAAGCCGTCTCGCTGTGATTACGGACATACTCATCCAACTGCGCATCGGTCACTAGATCGTCCGTTGGTGCAATCGAGCGACCACGATAAGGGTCAAGTGCTGGCTGATGCATAATCTCACGCGTGATACGCATCGCCGCTCGGAACTCTTGCCAATCTTGATCATGAGACATGTAATTAAACAAGATACTTGGATGAGCACTTGGGTCTTTCGACGTCAGCTTGACACGACCGCGGCTTGGCGAGCGTAATGAGCCCACGTGTGCTTGGAAGCTATGCGATTTAACCGCACTACGACCATCGTAGCGTACCGCTAATGGCAAGAAATGGTACTGAATATTAGGATGCGTAAATTTCTCATCGGTACGAATAAAACCGCCACCTTCGAACTGATTTGACGCGCCAAGACCCGTACCATTGAATAACCACTCCGCGCCGATGGCGGGCTTGTTCCACCATTTATTGGAAGGTGCAATCGACACTGGCAGCTTACATTCATACTGCATATACAGCTCTAAATGATCTTGCAGGTTATTACCAACGCCTGGCAAATCTAGAATCTCATTAACACCCAGGTCTTTTAACCATTGACCGGGGCCAATACCAGAGCGCTGCAATAGTTGTGGCGAAGCAATTGCACCAGAGGAAACAATCACTTCACGAGAGGCATGAAAATTCTTGGTTTGACCTTGATGCTCGACTTTGACACCGATGGCACGCTTACCATCAAACAAGATCACATCGGTTAGCGCACCCGTCAAAATCGTGATATTGCTGCGCGGTTTAGCACGGTCCAGATAGCCACGGGACGTTGAAGCACGGCGACCATTAGGCGTTACGAAACGATCCATTGGCCCAAAGCCTTCTTGCTGATAGCCGTTTAAATCGTCGGTACTCGGATAGCCAGCTTGCACGCCTGCTTCAATCATCGCTTGAAACAGTGGGTTGACCCCTGGTTTTGAAGTGGTCATCTCAACAGGACCACCCACACCATGATAGTCATTCTCGCCAGCATCACGGTTTTCTAATTTTTTAAAATACGGCAGGCAGTCCAAATACGTCCAATCTTCTAAGCCTTTAATCTTAGACCAATCATCAAAATCTAGTGCATTGCCACGGATATAACACATACCGTTAATCAATGACGAGCCGCCAAGCCCTTTACCGCGACCGCAGTCCATCACGCGATTATTCATATTCGGTTCAGGATCGGTTTTATAACCCCAGTTGTAGGTTGTTCCTTGTAACGGCATGGCGAGCGCCGCTGGCATCTGCGTACGAAAATCTAAGCGATGGTCTGGACGACCCGCTTCTAGCAGCAGCACCTTAATGTTGGCATCTTCGGTCAGACGGGTGGCCAGCACGTTGCCTGCTGATCCTGCGCCAACGATGATGTAGTCATACTCAGGTGTGGTTGATGTCATAAAACGCTCCATAATATTGAAAAATAAATCATTTACTATCAGCAAAGTCGAATAAAGAACAAATTAGTTCTACTACTGAACCACTTTACTGATTAAGAATTTTCTCAATAAGATTGATTAAAAGACAGATTCAAATGCGCCCAACTCTACTTGGATAGATTTGGTCTGCGTATAATGCTCAAGGGCTTCAATGCCGTTTTCGCGGCCAACACCTGAATGCTTGTAACCGCCGACTGGCATTTGAGCGGCTGATTCGCCCCATGTATTTAACCAGCAGATACCTGCTTCAATTTGAGCGATGACTCGATGTGCTCGGATCAAGTCAGCAGTCACGACCCCAGCTGCCAAACCATACTCGGTATCATTGGCGCGGCGAATAACTTCTTCTTCGGTCTCATAAGTCAATATCGACATCACTGGGCCAAAGATTTCTTCACGTACGATAATCATCTCATCGGTGCAGTCAGTGAATACCGTTGGGGCAACGAATGCGCCATTTGCCAATTCGCCTGTCATCACACGGTCACCACCTGTTAGCAAGCGTGCGCCACTGGCTTTACCTTGCTCGATATAACCCAGCACTCTTTCCATATGCGGGAAGCTGACTAGTGGGCCCATGTTGATGTTTTCATCCATTGGATCACCTAACTTAATACGCTCAACACGCAATAATATGGCTTCTTCAAACTTGGCCTGTAAGGCTTTAGGGATAAATACACGCGTGCCATTGGTACAAACCTGACCACTGCTATAGAAGTTCGCCATCATGGCGATGTCAGCAGCAGTGTCGATATTTGCATCATCAAAGATAATTAGTGGGGACTTACCACCCAGCTCTAATGTCACGTCTTTAAGAGACGATGATGCCGCGCTCGACATGACTTTTTTACCCGTCGGTACGCCACCGGTAAACGATACTTTGGCGATATCAGGATGCTGAGTTAATGCCTCACCCACTTTATAATTGCCTTGAACGACGTTGAACACGCCATCTGGCAAGCCTGCTTCTGTCAAAATTTCTGCCAGTTTCAATGCAGTTAACGGTGTCACTTCTGATGGCTTAAAAATCATTGCATTACCCGCAGCTAGTGCTGGTGCTGCCTTCCACATCGCAATTTGAATTGGATAATTCCATGCACCAATACCAGCGACCACGCCAAGTGGCTCACGGCGGGTATAGACAAAGCTAGTATCACGCAATGGAATCTGGCGACCCTCAATCATCGGTGCAAGACCTGCATAATACTCAACGACATCCGCACCCGTGACGATATCGACATACTTGGTCTCAGAGTAAGCTTTACCCGTGTCTTTGGTTTCTAGCAATGCCAACACATCGTTGCGTTCGCGCAATATCTCAACGGCCTTTGATAGGATTCGACCACGCTCAACTGCTGTCAGTGCTGCCCAAACTTTTTGACCTTTTTGTGCTGCTTTAACAGCCTCGTCGATTTGCTCATTGGTCGTTTGCTGAATCGTCGCCAGCACTTCACCCGTTGCTGGATTGATATCTTCAAAAGTCGTCAGCGTTTCATCTACCGCCAAGTAACGGCCGTTAATATAAGCAGTTTGTATTTGTTCTAAGTCGATAATGTCTGTTAATTTATTTGAGTTTGTATTAGTAGCTGTCATGCAGTGCTCCTATCGACGACTGGCAAAAGCCTTATAACTAAGCTAGTACCGAATAATGTCATCATGGTTTAAGTTTTAAAAATAAAAGTTATATCGTTATACGACTAAAAGTCGTTGTGTGACTAAAAATCGTTATGTACAGATCAATTGTTCTTTAATAAATTATTTGAGCGCAGCATTTTAATGAACGCGCTGCACCATCTTTATGCATCGAAGCCACGTTGCGTCATTTTTATCAAACGATCACGTAATGACTGTTTGTCTACTATGTCAATGCCGGAAAAATCTGAGAGCCAAATCCCATCAGCGACCAAACGTGCCATACATAAGGTCTCGGTATTATCAGTTGGCTCATGCTTTTTCAATTGCTGATTTGACCACTCAGCCCATAATTCGCGCAGCTCACTATCACCTAGCATCAATACATACAACGTTGCTTGGCTATGAAATTCTGCCTGTCCTTTTTCGCCTAGGCTAATCGTGGCATCGATATAAGCGCGGGTAAAAGAGCCATAACGCACGGGGTCTTTAGCCATTGCTGTATCTACTTCTGCCTCAAACTTCGCCATCGCGTCATGAAACACTTCAAGAATTAGCGCGTTTTTAGTGGCGAAATGATGCATAACGCCACCTTTAGTTACCCCAACGGCATCAGCGACTGCTTGAAAGGTCACTTTAGACAACCCTTGCTCTAGCGTTATTCGTGCTGCCTGATCGAGCAGCGCCCGACGCACAACTTCTGGCTGTTTTTTACGTTTGTAAGCGTTTTCCACTTCCATATCAATGCACCACAGAATTAGAGAATAAGTTCATCACCATCACACCGCCCACAATCATAGCGATACCAACTGCTGCTGCTGTATCGAGGCTTTGCTTAAAAAACACCAAGCCCACGAGTGATGTCAGTACGATTCCGAGTCCGCCCCACAGCGCGTAGGCAATACCAAGCGGTATGGTTTTAAGGGTCTGCGTCAACAAATAAAATGAGATGACATAAAGCAAACCCATAATGAGCGTCGGTACCAAACGCGTAAACTGCTCTGACTTCATCAAGAAGGTGGTGCCGATCACTTCACAAATGATGGCAATGGCTAAATATCCATAAGCAATAGTGGTAGGACTCATATTTAGAACATCCATAACAATTTATGGCACATAGCAGCAAAGCACCGTATGCAAAAGAAACCATACGGTCGGTATTCTATAGAAATAAACCAGCAATGTGAAGGTAATTTTACAATTTTATATTTCTAGCGATGTACAAATTCTCTTAGTATTCAAAAAGATAGGCAATTCATCTAATCAAATATGATTGTAAAGACTGATAACTAACACTGATGAGTGCTTATTTTAATGATGAATTAATATGGCTAAAACCTTCTGTAAAGGCCTATCAACTAAGGCTTTTCCTAGTTATTTAATCCTAGTCACTTAATCTAGTTACTTAATAAAGATTTCAGATATAAGGGTTCACCAAAACAGCCCGTTTAATAAGGGATTACGGGTTATTTTTGATAAGTTACGACAATATTTATCATTAATGTCATAATAAGGTTGACAGCCTCGAACGACTTGGCTAAAATGTGCCCCACATAACGCAAACAAGATAAGTAATCGCTTTGATATAAAGCATGAATAATCTGCTGTTATGACCATCTATTCTCCAATAGCTCAGTTGGTAGAGCAACGGACTGTTAATCCGTGTGTCCCTGGTTCGAGCCCAGGTTGGAGAGCCATATACTAAAAACCTTCATCATAATTTGATGGAGGTTTTTTTATTGTTACCCCTTTTATATTTACTTCTAATAATATTAGCACAGCTGCGGTGTTCTTTTAGACATTTTTGTTGTATGGTAAGGTTAGTCTTGATTGGGTTTGTTTTTGTTTGAGTGCTTTGCTCCTACTCACTAAAAGTAATGGTTTATTATGATACCTGTACGTATAAAAAATAAGTTTTCTGATCATCCGCAAAAAATCATGCGGCCAGTCAGCATTCGTCTGTCTGAAGAAATGATTTCGCTACTAGAAGCGACTTCGTCTGAATTAGGTTTCAAACGTATTCAAGGTCTTATACGCTTGTATATTCGCCAAGGTCTCGATCGTGACCATCAGGATTACACCCTAGCCCATGATGAAGTATTTATCGAAACCCTCCGTAAGCGCGGTGTGAGCCAACATATCATCGATGAGGCTATTGTGCTAACGCACAATAACAATATTACTCATCCTTTGTCTGAGCTACAGAACAACGATTAGTAGCACTGCTATTAAATGCTATTAGAAAAGTACATTTAAAAAGTCATTGGTTGGTCGTATAAAACCTCACAATGATTTTTATTAAAAAAGACCAAGTTTGCTACAGCGAACTTGGTCTTTTTTTGTCTGTTATAAAGATTAAAGCATTATTGATATTTTTTAAATCCGCTTCTCGTTATGTGCTTTCCTTTCGTACTTAAAGTCACTCGTCTTTTTTAGCGCTCTATTAAATTTGCTACCGTATTTAGCCATAAGTAAACACAAGCTATCATTAAACGAGGTATATTAATAAAATAATCGCGACTATTTATTGGGTTTCAACATAATAAAGATTTACAAGGAGGTGTACGATGACGAGCTTACATCAGCGTTTCAACAAAACTTTGTTTTCAACCATGACGGTAGCAATGCTAGTAACTGTGACTGGCTGCTCATCGCCGCAGACTGACCCAAGTAAAACAACCATACCGACAGATTCAGACCAATGGCAAAAGAAATTGGGGCAAACTTTTGAGCAATTATCCCAGCCCGATCAACAAGTACTTAGCCGATATATGCTGCGAATGAAGCTCAGTGACGCATACGAATCTGGTGCGATGCCGCGTACCACCATCAAGCAAGCCCTTGTGCAACAGCGTGAATATGAACGCTTGCACCCTAACAATCCAACGGGTAAAAAAAGCCCTATTGTCAGCAGTCAGCCAGCTTATAGTGCCAATGCACAGAGCTACCCTGTCGCTCTATTACCAGTCAAGACCAGCGACGACGATAGCTTAAACCAAGTAAAACTACAGTTCATGCTATCAAATCACGGTAAGGCAGCCATCAAAAGCTTTAAAGGCACGCTAATCATGCAAGACGCGAAGCTGACGAAAGGCAAAAGATTCAACGTGCCCTCGACACAGTTTGATCCGCCCATTCAACCAGAGCAGTCTGGCAAAATCATCATTGAAAGTAGCATAGAAGACATTAACGTCATGCGTGCCATTAAAAACACCAAAGACATGACTATTATGATCAGCAAAGGCACGTTGATATTAGAGAATGGACAAGAAATTGAGTTCGATGAATCGCTGATAAAGTAAAAGCAGTCATTCAGATAATTGATAAAAGTGGTGTTATAAAATTCATCATAAAAAAAGCCCCAATCATTGCTGATTGGGGCTTTTTTCGAATTTGGAGGAGACGGAGAGATTCGAACTCTCGAAGGGCTACAAACCCTTGTCGGTTTTCAAGACCGGTGCA
>NZ_JBEOOU010000020.1:0-17665 GCF_040309405.1 Psychrobacter sp. W2-37-MNA-CIBAN-0211 | reverse complement strand
CTGATATTGAAGATCCGCGTGTACAACAGCTTGCTGACGATATTATAAAAGCGCAAAAACGTGAAATCGCTGAGATGCAAGCGCTTATCACAGATCTAGAGTAAAAGATTATAAGAGTGTTTTAAACTAAGGAAATAGTAATCTATCGAATGGTTACAGTACTCATGTAGGTCCCTTCACTCAAAGTTCTCATCCACCGCAGATTCAAAATCCTACTAGTCAAAAAGGTAGTGAAAGGATTAATAGGCATGGAACAAAACAGAACGACTCGTTATCAGCAAGATAGCCTAACCTTATCAGGCACAGTTATGCTAGGTACCGGTGTCATGATTGGCGCCGGTATTTTTGCATTGACTGGGCAGATGGCTCAGATGACAGGTTCGCTTTTCCCATTGGCTTTTTTGGCTGCTGCAATCGTTGTTTCTTTTAGTGCCTATTCCTATATCAAAATATCTAACGCCTATCCGTCAGCTGGTGGTGTTGCGATGTACTTGCATCAGGCATACGGAGATCGTTTGCCAACCGGGTTTAACGCCTTACTGATGTATTTTTCTATGGTTATTGCACAGAGCTTTCTGGCTCGGACGTTCGGGTCATATACGATGCAGCTGTTCGGTGGTGATGATAGTGGCCGTATGGTGTCCGTCCTTGGCGCAGCGCTTATTCTTGCTGCATTTCTGATTAACCTGCTCAGTAATCGTTGGATCCAAGGGGTCGCCTCCATTATTGGCATTCTCAAGATTGTCGGTATTCTTGTCTTTGGATTGGTTGGGGTCTGGCTGGCTGATAGTCTTGCAGTTGACTCCTCTACATTGGAAGACACGGGTACCGTTGGCAACTTTCTTGGCGCAACGGCGCTAGGCATACTGGCATTTAAGGGCTTTACCACGATAGCCAATAGTGGCTCAGAGGTAAAAGACCCGCATCGTAACGTTGGTCGAGCCATCATTATTTCGATTGCAGTTTGCGTAGTGATTTACACCTTGGTGGGCTTCGCTGTAGCAAGCAATCTATCTCTTGCTGAAATTATTGAAACTCGTGATTACTCTCTGGCTGCCGCTGCACGCCCAGCGCTGGGCGATTATGGTCTGTGGTTCACAGTGGCAATCGCAATGATAGCTACTGCTGGAGGTCTTCTTGCTAGTATCTTCGCAGTCTCTCGTATGCTTGCAATGTTGACCGAGATGAAGCTGGTACCTCATCGCCACTTCGGGATGCCCGGAAGTATCCAGAAGCACACGCTCGTCTATACCGTAGTGCTGGGCTTGGCTTTCACGACATTGTTTGATTTGTCACGTATTGCAGCGCTTGGGATTGTTTTTTATCTAATTATGGATATTGCCATTCATTGGGGTGTTCTGCGATACCTTCGTCAAGACGTGAAAGCTGTGATATGGGTACCGGCAGTGGCCATATTTCTTGATCTTTTGGTTCTCGGTGGCTTTGTCTGGATTAAACTGAATTCAGATCCATTTGTGATTGGCGTAGCAATTGTCACCATTGTAGTGATTGCTGTGGCTGAGCAGATTTACCTCAAGTCGTCAGCGAGGAGAAAATCTATCGAAAAAGATGCATTGGCACATCACCATTAATGCTAATACTATGATCTATGGAGAAATACTATGATTAATGGAACGATGATGAACGGAACAATGATGCAGGGCATGGGCTGGGGTGGATGACACCTTTAAAAGCTTGCACGCTTCGTCAGCTACAGCATGAAGTTTCACTGAATAAATTTATCTCGGGAACATCTTGAGAGGCCCGTACGGTGTAATACTTTACAAGTACAATATACTGGAACATAATATATATATATAAAATATAAAGATTGGTATGTCGGACGCCGTCTACTGCATCAGACAAGGAGTTATCATGATCTTTCGGCAATTGTATGAACCCCTTTCAAGCACCTACACTTATCTGTTGGGGGACGAAGACACAGGGCAAGCTGTCCTTATTGATCCGGTCATTGCAACAATGGACCGCGACTTGGCCGAGGTGCGTAAGTTAGGCCTGCATTTGGTCTACACAGTTGATACGCATATCCATGCGGACCATATCACCGCGGCGTTGGAGTTGAAGCACGCTGTTGGCAGCAAGATCGCCGCGCCTGCCTACGACCGGCTGCCATGTGCGGATGTCGGGCTCGAAGAGGGCATACCTTTGAAGGTTGCTGGCATTACCTTACATCCTTTACATACGCCAGGGCACACCGCTGGGCATTTTGCCTATCTCTTTAATGAGCGTGTGTTCACTGGGGATGCTTTACTCATTGACGGGTGCGGCCGGACCGACTTCCAGAACGGTGACGTCGATGCACTGTATAAATCTGTGCGGCAGAAGCTGTTTTCTTTACCAGGCGACACTTTGGTTTACCCCGCGCACGACTATCAGGGGCGCTTTGTGTCTTCGATCAATCAGGAAAAGAAGCGCAATCCACGGCTTGGTGGGGATACGACAATCGAAGAGTTCAAGGTCATCATGGACAACCTAAACCTACCGTATCCAAAATTCATCGACTACGCTGTTCCCGGCAACCAGCAATGTGGCGTTTGCCCAGATGACTTGCCAGACAACCTAGCCAGTTATTGTCGCCAGATGACGCAGAGCCCACAGGGCTGATATGACTGGTTTCAGGGAAATTGACGATGGCCGGTTCATCGGCTCCCAACCTGGTTAGGAATAGTGGATTGGATTACATCAATATGACGGTCAATTCAATCAGACAAAAGCTGATTATTTTTAAGCCTATCTTGGATCGATGTCATTAACGGGCATTCAATATTCTTATGCTGAGCTCGCACACTACCATTAATGCTAATACTATGATCTATGGAGAAATAATATGATGAACGGTATGATGAACGGAACAATGATGCAAGGCATGGGCTGGGGAATGATGATTGTCTGCTTGTTTTTTGCGCTACTATTTTTTACTGTGATCGTGTTGGTATTTATGGCACTTCTCAAATATCTGCGCAAACCAGACTGAACCTCATAATAAATAACTAAATTTGGCAGTAGAAAAACGGTGTTCGGGTACCAATTTCGTAGAGTCTAAATCTCTACCCATCGTCTTCAAGGAGTGATTTCATAAAACACGGTATGCACAAAGAAAGTAGGGAAAACGAGTTATGAATGAGCTATTTGAACACGCTGGCGCCTGGGGTCTCGCACTAATTGTTATTGTTTTGATTTCTTGGTTCTTCTACCGTTATTTCGCACCGAAGAACTGGCGTGAATGGGCTGGAGCCGGTGTAGTTCAGGCTTTCATTATCGCGCTCTATGCAGAAATGTATGGCTTTCCGCTCACCATTTATTTGTTGATCCGTTTCTTTGGTTTGGACAGCGAATATGTCAGTGCCAGTTTATGGTCAACTCTCGTTGGTCTGGGTGAAACGGGCATGATGATCTCTATGCTACTCGGCTATGCTATTGCATTTTTAGGAGTCGGTCTTTTTGCTCAAGGTTGGCGCCAAGTCCACAAAGCACGGGGCGAAAATCGCCTAATGACTGAAGGACTCTATGCCTACGTGCGACATCCCCAGTACACTGGGCTGTTTATCGCGCTGTTCGGGGAAGGCGTAGTACATTGGCCAACCCTGTTCTCGATCGGCCTCTTCCCAGTGATTGTGCTAGTGTATACGTGGCTAGCTCGACGTGAGGAAAAACACATGCTTGAAGCGTTCGGTGAAGACTACCTGACCTACAAACGGCGAGTGCCAATGTTCATTCCCCGCTGGGGACGCTGGCGTCAGCTTGCTGCCGCCTCACAAGCCAAAAAGTGATATCAACTCAATGTAAAGCTTTTACTGATACAGCACGCTTGGTATTGAACGGACAGACAAACGGTTGGTTGGATCAGGTGTGAAGTGCATTACGCAATACCGAGGAGAGCCAAAATGAACGAATTGAATTCAACAACGAATACTTTAAGAATTGGCCCTGTGGGCAACAGCGTGTCTTTGTTTCTGCTCATCAGCTATCTCTTGTGCATAGGTTTTGGGCTAATCGCACCTGAGCAGATAAGCATGCATGAGGCTTGGGCACCGCTGCTACCTGGTTTTGAATGGTTGACATGGTCAGGTTTCCTGATTGGGCTTATCGAATCCTATCTTTATGGGTGGTATTTTGCGATTGTGTTTGTGCCGCTATATCGCTGGTTTGCCAAAGTACGATGAGTTTATTGTAGCGGTTGAACCTTCGGCTCAGATAGGTCAGCTATACTGAGAACGACTAACAGTGCACTGATCTTGGATGGCATCAAAAGCTGGCAACTTAATCCTAAACTATCATTGCAATCAATAACGGAAACATAGTCATGAAACACGATACGACAAAAAAAACTTCGGACAATGAAGACCATGATTGCTGTGACGATACAGCGAATACAGGCATAGAACCTAATAAAGATAGCACTTACGACAAGGTGCCGACCAGCTACAGTGGTACAGTTTATACCTGCCCAATGCATCCCGAAGTCAGGGACGTCGAGGATAGTGGTTGTCCGATATGTAAAATGTCTCTTAAACCTGAAGACACTGTTACCGAGATGGAGGAGATGAAAGACAGTCACGTAGGCTGCCATAGTACGGCGAATACAGATGAAAAATCTGTTAAAGGCGGCAAGCATGACAAGGTGCCAGCTGGCTACAGCGGAACAATCTATACCTGCCCTATGCATCCTGAAGTCAGGGACATCGAGGATAGCGGCTGTCCAATATGCAAAATGTCTCTCAAACCTGAAGACACTGTTGCAGAGATGGAAGAGATGGCAGAGATGGAAGATAACCACGCAAGCTGCCATAGTCATAATGACAGCGCTTCGAATAAAGATATAAAATCTGTCAAAGGTGGCAAGTACGATCTGGTACCAGCTGGCTACAGCGGTATGGTCTATATCTGTCCCATGCATCCTGAGGTTAGAGACGTGGAGAATAGTGGCTGTCCGATATGCGGCATGGCGCTTGAGCCAGAGACGGCTACTATCGGTGAGGAGGACACCTCAGAGCTCGATGATATGACGCGCCGTTTCTGGATATGTACGGCACTGACCATACCGCTATTTTTATATGCAATGAGTGACATGGTCGGGATAAACCTAGACAGCCTTATTCAGGGCGGTCAGGGCGATATCTCTGGGCAGATTGCTCAGTGGATTCAGCTGGCGCTTGCGACGCCAGTTGTGCTCTGGGGCGCAGCGCCGTTCTTTGTCCGCGGTTGGCAATCCGTAAAAAGCCGAAACCTGAATATGTTTACTCTGATTGCGGTGGGCGTAGGCGCTGCTTTTGGTTTCAGTCTGGTAGCAACCTTTTTGCCGGGTATTTTTCCAGATAGCTTCAGAGACGCCTCTGGTCAAGTTGGGGTTTACTACGAAGCAGCAGCAGTCATTGTGACACTGGTGCTATTGGGTCAGGTTCTGGAGCTCAAGGCCAGAAGTCAGACCTCTGGCGCGATTCGTGCTCTACTCGAGCTGGCACCACCAACGGCAAGACGTGTAGATGAGAACGATATCGAGACAGAAGTGTCACTTGACGAAGTTGTCAGTGGCGACAGATTGCGAGTGAAGCCAGGAGAAAAGCTTCCTGTAGACGGCACGGTGCTAGATGGCAGTAGCAGCATTGATGAGTCGATGGTGACTGGCGAACCAATTCCAGTCTTAAAGGAACAAGGTGATACAGTCACCGGCGGCACAGTAAACGGTACTGGGACCCTATTGGTTGAAGCAGTCGATGTTGGTGAGGACACCGTATTGTCCAAAATTGTCAAGATGGTTGCTGAAGCTCAGCGTAGCCGAGCGCCAATACAGAAACTGGTGGATAAAGTAGCTGGTTGGTTCGTGCCAGTTGTTCTGGTTACCTCTGTCGTAACCTTTATTGTTTGGGCTGTGTTCGGACCTGCGCCTGCAATGGCTTTTGCATTGGTCAATGCTATCGCGGTATTAATCATAGCCTGCCCTTGTGCGTTGGGACTCGCCACGCCAATGTCGATCATGGTTGGTACTGGCAAAGGTGCGCAGAATGGAGTGCTCATTAAGAACGCTGAAGCGTTAGAGAGCATGGAAAAAGTTGACACCATCGTCGTGGACAAAACCGGAACACTGACAGCAGGCAAACCAGAACTTACCGCTATCGAAGCGCTTGGCGACTTAGATGAGGATGAACTCCTTGTACTCGTCGCAGCGGTAGAGAGTGCTAGCGAACATCCTCTGGCAGAAGCTATCGTTAGAGCGGCTCAAGAAAGATCACTCATTATTCCTAAAGCTACTGACTTTAATTCGACTACTGGCGAAGGCGTACAAGCCGTGGTCGATGGTAAGAAAGTCGCTATTGGTAACTCTAAGCTTATGGAAAGCCTAAATAGTTTTGATAATGAGCTGTCCATTAAAGCTGATGTCCGTAGAAAAGACGGTGAAACGGTAATGTTTGTGGCTATAGATGGTAAAGCTGCTGGTATTATTTCAGTTGCTGACCCTATTAAACCAAGCACCAAAGAGGCTATTTCACTGCTTCATGACGCGGGACTAAAAGTCGTCATGCTAACGGGTGATAACGAAAAAACCGCGCAGGCAGTCGCCAATAAATTAGGTATCGATGAAGTCCATGCCGACGTCTCACCAGAGGACAAAAACCGTATCGTCAAAGAGATGCAAGATAGCGGTAAATTGGTAGCAATGGCAGGTGACGGTATCAACGATGCGCCCGCACTAGCGCAGGCTAATGTTGGTATCGCTATGGGAACGGGTACCGATGTGGCGATGGAGAGTGCGGGTATTACCCTGCTAAAAGGTGATTTAATGGGCATTGCTAAAGCTTATAAGCTTAGCCACGCCACCATGCGCAATATCAGACAGAACCTGTTTTTTGCCTTTATTTACAATGCACTTGGTGTCCCAATTGCCGCAGGTGTGCTCTATCCCGTATTTGGGCTTCTACTTAGTCCAATGATAGCAGCGGCAGCTATGAGCTTGTCGTCATTCTCGGTGATTGTTAACGCGCTTAGACTACGTAGGTTGGACTTGTGATATGAATGTTAGGAAAAATTGTCAAAACGTAATGCCCAATACGGGTTTTATTAGAATTTAAAAATAAGGATATCGTTATGGGTAGTTTTTCTATTACACATTGGCTGATTTTGTTAGTAGTCGTAGTGGTTGTATTTGGTACCGCTAAGCTCAAAAACGCGGGTAAAGATTTAGGCGGTGCGGTAAAGGGCTTTAAAGAAGCGGTAAAAGATGAAGAGACCGAGCATACTCGCAAAAACCGCGCACTTAGTCATGAAGGCAATCTGCCAGTACCAGATACTGACTCAAATACACAGGCTGATGATATAGAAATCAACCCTGCTACCACTGATAATAAGCAGAAAGTATGAAATGCGCCGCTATAGATGGCGATACTCAATAGCCTATTAATTAATATATTTGTCTGTTATGTTTGATATCGGGTTTTCCGAGTTACTCTTGTTTGGCGTCATAGCCTTAATCGTATTGGGCCCAGAAAAACTGCCGCAGGCCGCACGTACGGCTGGGCAATGGTATGCCAAACTGCGCCGTACAGTATCCACTTTACAGTCTGAAATAGAAGCTGAGCTTGATCTGGCTGAAACGCGCCAACAAATGCAAAATGAGCTTGCAAAAATCCGTCAGACTGAGTCAGATATGAAGCGTGAACTAGCAGAGATGCGCGGTAGTATGCAAAAGTTTGAAGACTCGCAGAATCAAAGCTTAGACGCTTCACATCAACCAACCGATCCTCATCAGCCAAATATTTCTTCTTCACCTATAGAAAAGGTGAATGAATGAGCTTATTTAAACGCCAAAAAAATCGACAAAAAAAGTTAGCGGATACAAATATTAAAGCCCCAGACACTGCCCATAGTGATGAGGCTGATAATGTGCTGAATGCGCTCAGTGATATGCCTATTACTGAACACTTGATTGAACTACGCAAGCATCTCATCAAAATATGCGTAGCCGTTTTGATTGTTTTCTTAGCATTGGTAGGGTTTTCGCGTGAACTCTACAACCTTTTATCAGACCCTCTAGTTGCACAGTTGCCTGCGAACTCGACTATGATTGCCACTGACATTACCTCAAACTTTATGGCACCTATTCGCTTGACAATTTTCGTTGCTGCATTTGTAGTGATGCCTTATATTCTGTATCAAATTTGGTCATTTATAGCTTCTGGCTTATATAAAAAAGAGAAGAAAATTGCCATTCCTGTGCTGTTTTCTTCGATATTTCTATTTTATACGGGTGTTGCCTTTGCCTACTTTGTGGTACTCAAAGGCGTATTAAAGTTCTTTATCCTATTCGCTCCGCAGAATGTCATACCTATGACCGATATTGATAGTTATCTGAGCTTTGCACTCAAGTTGTTTATGGTGTTTGGACTGACTTTTGAGATTCCAGTGGTTACTTTACTATTGATAATGGTCGGTATCGTATCCACTCAGAGTCTAGAGAGTAAGCGCCGATATATCATTGTTGGTTGTTTTGCTGTGGCAGCTGTAGTTACACCACCCGATGGTGTCTCAATGCTATTGCTAGCGATTCCGATGTGGCTACTGTTCGAGTTAGGTTTGTTTTTAGCAAAAGTGCTAATCAAAGAAGAGCATAAAACTGTTTAACCTCGCAAAGTAGCTATGGCGCACAATGACTATTTTATAAAACAACTATAAAAACAACCTTATCTTAAACATTTCAAATACCTTTTTTACTTTGGCTGTCTTCTAAACCTTATCAGCATACCCACTAAACTTAGTAATGAGATTTAAATGGAACACCTAAGCAATAACCAAGATAAAGTGAATGACAATCTTGCAGATCAACTTAATAAAGAGTGCTATTGCCGTACTTTAGATCGTAAAGTACTTAATACTAGCCTTCAAAATCAATTGTCAGACACTAGAGACAACCCAATAGGAGCTAATGAGCTTAATAAAATTTTTTCAGCAACACCGGTGTTTGTCCCCAAAACAGAGATAGAGACAATGGTGCGAATTGTCGCAGCTATTGAGTCGGCTGCTAGACTTCCATTTTACCAACAGCAAGTATTGTCATGGGCACCCAAAATTGCTGCTTTCGATCCAGGGCCAATAGGAGCCTTTATGGGTTATGACTTTCACTTAGGTAGCGATGGCCCTCAACTTATTGAGATCAATACTAACGCTGGAGGCGCATTTTTAAACGTAGCACTTGCCCGCGCACAAAAACAATGCTGCCACCCTTCCGAGCAAAGTGCTGATACTACTAAAATGCTTGATGGCTTTGAAGAAGCCGTCACTAACATGTTCATACAAGAGTGGCAGCGACAATCGGCTACTGCCATGCCTAATCGCATAGCTATTATCGATAATGATCCCAAAAGTCAGTTCATGTATTTAGAGTTTCAGCTGGCTTGCCGACTACTTCAAGCTAAGGGCATTGATACCGTTATACTTGATCCGTCTGAAATTAACTATGTTGATGGCAAGCTGACAGCGCATGGTAAGCCCATTGATATGATCTATAATCGGTTGGTCGACTTTGCATTTGAAAACCCTAACCACGCCGTGCTTAAAAGTGCCTATCTAGAGGGTGCGGTAGTAGTAACGCCTAATCCTCATGTCCATGCTATATTTGCGAATAAGCGCAACTTAGCCTTACTATCCGATCCGCAAACTTTGCAGTCGTGGGGACTAGATAATGATGATGCAAAATGTCTAGAAAGGGCAGTGCCAACTACCAAAATGGTTATAAAAGAGGATGCAGCAGAGTTATGGCGTACTCGGGGACAATTGTTTTTTAAGCCAGTTGCTGGATATGGAAGCAAAGGCGTCTATCGCGGTAGCAAGCTCACTCGACGCGTTTTTGAGAACATTCTGGATGAGGATTATATTGCACAGACCTTTATACCTGCTACAGAGCGATCAATAAAAATCGATGATGTTGTGACGACCAAAAAAGTAGATATACGTCTTTATACCTATGCAGGACAGCTGTTACTAACTGCTGGGCGTATCTATCAAGGTCAAGCGACTAATTTTCGCACACCAGGGGGTGGATTTGCGCCTGTTTTCCAAGTGTGATCATTTGGGTTTGGCTTTTAAGCAGTGTTTACTATTTGGATTATTCTAAGTACTAATGCAATAATCAAAATATCATGCTGAACTGGAAAAATGATGATTCAACTCTTTATTCATTACTTTCTGCATCAAAATAATTGGCTTAGGATTACTATATCCGATACTGAATAAAAGGGATACGTTATCTTATGAGGCGAAACGGGCATAAGTTTTTCTGGCTTATTGTGCTTACACCGATAGGAAGAAACAACTACAGTTGATAGATAGAGCGTGGTAATCTGTGCCGTTCCTTCGACTATAACATGACTTTCTTGAAGAGGGTAAAAAGTGGTTCTGGCAATCATAATGGCAGCGATTCTGATCGCTGTCTGCACGACAATACATTACGGCGCGTTAAAGTTCTCGTCACAGTTTGTGACGCCGTCTAGGACACTGTCTTGGGGTCGCAGTCGGCTCAATCGTACTTGCCCATACGTTCGAGGCGTTGCTCTACGCTGCTGGCTTCTGGTTTGCTGTGCACGACCTTGAGGTCGGTAACCTCGTATCGTCCTCATCTAGCGATGGTAGCTCTCTTAATTTTATGGACTACTTTTACTTTTCGCTAGTCAACTTCACAACGCTTGGGCGAGGCGATCTCATGCCCAACGGACATCTACGATTCATGACTGCTATGGAGGCTTTCCACGGTTTCCTATTGATTACAGTATCCGGAACCTTTGTTCTTCAGATCATGAGTGGTAAAAAACCCCTTTCAAATTAGCTAAACGCCCTCTCAACGATATATCGAGCAGAGTTTCATACCTCAGGTCAGGACATGGATGTTGACTATGCCGGAAGCGCTTTGAGAGAATGTCGGTGTAGTTTTACTCGATCTACTCGCGTTCGGTACGCTTCGAAACCAGCCACCCAAGGAACATCCATTTGACAGCGTAGATTAATATTATCGGAATGACCATCCACTGAAAGAGCGGCAACGCACCTATGCTTAGTAACGGAACATCAGGCATCAGACCACTATAATTCCACCTTTGGCCAGCTCCAGTTGCCCAGTATTCAAAGAGTATTGTCACAATCAGGCCAACGCCAAGGTATATCGATAAAGTCGACAGAAGCCACTGCTTTGAAATCCAGAACCAGTCTTTTACAAACAACGCCCCAAGCACGTAGGCGCCAAAGGCAATATTGGCATCACCGAAGGTCGCACGTGTACAAAGCCAGACCACCTCCCAGTGGCTCGCTTCTGCCATGCCTGAGAAGAACGGTACCTGTGCCATCTCCCAAAAAAAATGGAGAAAGAAACTTACGCTCCACACCATCAGGGCAAGCACAGCTGACGCTGCTGCTCGGCACGATTGGTTTACAAGAGTCATAATTCCTCCAAAAATAGCCATAGCAATAAATACAGTTGCATGTTTACTCGTTCCTCATTACCAGACCGAGTTACCGTTTACTGGCGTCTCTCAACGGTAGATTAGCATGTTACCTGCTGCGCGTGTTTATCACGGTCAGATGACCAACTTCCGTATGCCAGGTGGTGGATTCGCGCCTGTCTTTCAGGTGTGAAGGTATACCTCAGATCGTGTATGATACTCTTAGAACACTTTTTAAAACACCCTCTTAAATCGGAAAAAGCGATGACTCAAACCGTTATCCATTATTTTCTACACTTTGGTATGCCGTTTATCATCGCCTATATGTTTTTTCGTAGTGACTATAAGCGAGTTTATTTGATCCTATTAGCAACCATGCTAGTTGATTTAGATCATCTGCTAGCGACACCTATCTTTTCGCCCAATCGTTGTAGTATTAATTTCCATCCGCTACATACTTATTATGCGATGGCAGTATATGCGGGCATGTTGTTTTTACCAAAGCCCTATAAGGTAATTGGTTTAGGGTTATTACTACATATGTTGACTGATTTAAATGACTGCATAATGACTTATCTTGATTGTCCACAGTGCTTGAGTGGGGCTCCTGCCCGTGAGTTGGTAGCGTGGTTAGGCAGAGCTATTAAGTTTTAATACGGTTGGGACTACATCCCTTTGTACCTCTCTCACAAATCATCTCTTTAATGACTCCTAGAAGTAGATATATCGCTATCCAATCCTAAATAAGTCCTCGCATTAGACCGCTTGTGTTCCAATTCGAGGATTGAGTTTGTCTAGCTTGTTACTCTAAGCTTAGTGAGATAGCTCTGTTTCTAATCAGGTATAGCGGCAAGAACTAACCGCTACTTCTTCAGTTTGGCCTGATTGTTCAATGCTCCGCGTGTAGTATTAAGCAAATCTGCGACGTTGTGTAATAAAATATAGTCTCTTTATCAACAAGATAGGAATTTAAGCTATATCATTGATGATATTAGACAGATAAGTGGTTATGCAAGAGACGTGGGTATACTAGATAAGCTAGGCTACCATACGGTAGAGGAGCAGTCATCAAAGGTTGTTAGTCGCGTTGTTATCTACACTGATCAAGATAAGGGAAATAAGCTACCTATAGTTTAACTGTTGGCAAATCGATTGACAGGTGGAAGGCATGCACACAAACTCATAGCTCATTCGTTATTAAAGAGTGGACTGTCTCTTATGTTTTTATATGTATAAAATAGCCAGCCCTTATAAATAAAAGGCTTGATCTAAAATTCAGACACAAAAAAACCTCAAACAATATGATATTTGAGGCGAACCATGAATAAAACTTAAGCTATAAATAGTGGTGCGCTCGGCGGGAATCGAACCCACGACCCTCGGCTTCGGAGACCGATACTCTATCCAACTGAGCTACGAGCGCATAATACGAGTTGACTGCTAGGTTGCTTAATACTGCGTTTAATTGAGTATGATTGGCAGGGCAGTCTGTCGAAAAATAAAGACCGCCTAGTCTAACAAATAAAAGCCAGAAAGCCAATGAGCGAAGCCCGCTATTGACGTTTTTTAAGAAAAAACAGGATAGTCAGTAAACAAGCATGGCAATTTGCCCGTCTTTTCCCTTATAATGTCAGGGAAAATTCATATTTATAATCACCGATTACAAGTGCGCGCGCTGACGGGATGGCTGTTTGCTATTGATGACGAAATGTTTGTCGTCGAAGGAGGATAAACAGAATGTCCAAATCATGCGAGCCCTTGTATCTGTAATAAGAGAACGTGACGAATGAGAAAAGTAGTGATGTTATCGGCAGCTGCCATTCTAGGAATTGCTAGTATCGCGGTGAGCCAAGCGGAAGATGTTGCAGGCACACCTGTAACTGTCTCTGATGTAGCAGAAGCGCAAGATGTGGTCGAAAACGCGCCACAACAGTTAGGTGATGATACTCAAGCTGCCGCCGATACTACAGATGACACTGCTGCGGTCGATGCGAGCGGGCAAGCAGACGGTACTACAGATGACGCTGCGGCAACGGAAGAAGTGGCAGCAGCAGCGCCTGCGGCGGATGAAGAACCCATTCCACAAGATACGCCGCAAGTACAAAAGCTCATTGCTTTGTATCCTAACTTGATTGCTCGTATTCAGCCTGTCGCTACAGTATGTTTCGAAGACGATGAGGTTTGTGATGTAACGGCACGCTCATCAGGTCCTTCGGCAGGTGATGGCCCTCGCGATGGCAAAGCAGTATACAATGCCGTGTGTCAGACTTGTCATGCTTCAGGTTTACTTGGTTCACCTATGTTAGGGGATGCAGGGGCTTGGGGACCACGTATAGCAAAAGGTAAAGATACTCTATACACCCATGCGATCAATGGCTTCAACGCGATGCCTGCTAAAGGTGGTGCGGACATTCCGGATGAAGAAGTTCAGAATGCAGTAGATTATATGGTTGGTGAAGCCAGCTAATTATTGCTCAGCCATTACTGACCGTGATGAATAGCTTACTAAGCTTTTAAGATACGCATTGACTAAGCGCTTATTTCATTTAATGAGGTAGGCGCTTTTTTAATGATGAGTATTATTAATATGGTGCTTCTAATAGAACACAGTTGAAATTCGTTGCTAATAGCCTCACCTTAAGACATTAGATTGTCTCTGCCAAATATTAGGGCCTGTCATCAATTAGCGTATTTACACATTTGCTGGTCTTAAAATAACTAAAGCCTGTTAAACACTGTCAGAAATCTTGTCAATATATTTATATCTACGGCGATTTCCTCCTTATTTAGCAGCAGTACTTCTCATTTTAAGCCGCACGATCTAAGTGATGCCACGCCCTAGTATTTTAATAGTCAATTTTCACATAAATTTATAACAAATAAAGAGGTTTGCATGTCTGAGGCACCAGCGCTTACGATAAAAAATTTATCCAAGACTTATGACAATGGCTTTTCGGCATTGAAGGGAGTAGATCTTACAGTACCACAAGGTGGATTCTTTGCGTTACTTGGTCCCAATGGGGCGGGTAAATCAACAATGATTGGCATCATCAGCTCACTTTTTAAGCCCACAACAGGCAGTGTGCATATTTTTGGCAATGACTTGTTAGAGAATCCTTCGGTTGCTAAGCAATATCTTGGCGTAGTACCGCAAGAGTTTAACTTTAATATGTTCGAAAAAGTCGAAGATATTCTGATTACACAAGCAGGCTATTTTGGTATTTCTGCCAAAGAAGCAAAACCTCGGGCCGAGAGGCTATTGACCGCCCTTGGTTTATGGGACAAGCGCGACAGTATGTCACGCGAGCTGTCAGGTGGTATGAAACGTCGTTTGATGATTGCCCGAGCGTTGATCCACAAGCCTAAGCTATTGATTCTCGATGAACCAACCGCAGGGGTAGATATTGAGCTGCGCCGTTCTATGTGGGAATTCATGCAGCAGATTAATATCGAAGAGAACACCACGATTATTCTGACCACTCATTATCTTGAAGAGGCAGAGCAGCTTTGTAAGCGTATCGCTATTTTAGACCATGGTGAGATTCGAATTAATACGGATATGAAGGATTTGCTCGCGCAGTTATCGGTTGAGACTTTTGTCTTTGATATTTCTACCCCGCTTGAGCATCCGTTACAATTAACAGGTGTCACCGAAGTGACGCAGCCAGACGATTTTACGCTTGAAGTGACCTTAACAGAAGGTGAGTCATTGAATGGCGTGTTTGCGCAATTGTCTGAGCAAGGTATTACGATTGCTAGTATGCGCAATAAATCCAATCGGTTAGAAGAGTTGTTTATGCGCCTTGTCGACAAAAATATCCAGAATGGAGACAGTATGAAGGAGTCAGGACTATGAATCAGAAAATAGTAGTAGACCCTAATGACAGCATGTCATGGTCCAAAAAATGGATTGCTTTTCAGACGATTTTGCTAAAAGAAGTGCGCCGTATTTTACGTATTTGGCCACAGACTTTATTGCCACCCGTGATTACTATGACGCTATACTTCGTTATCTTCGGTAGAATGATAGGCGATAGAGTGGGTGAAATGGGCGGTGTGCCTTATATGCAATTCATCGTTCCTGGTCTTATTATGATGGCGGTGATTACCAATAGTTACTCTAATGTGGTCTCCAGCTTTTTTAGCGCCAAGTTTACTTCGAGTATTGAGGAGCTGTTGGTTTCTCCTGTTTCCAAGCACGCTATCTTGATGGGTTATGTCAGCGGTGGTATCTTCCGCGGCTTGGCCATCGCTATTATCGTCTCCATCGTCGCGCTGTTTTTTACAGATCTTGGCATTGAGCATTTATTTGTGACGGTATTTACTGTGCTTGGCACTTCGATACTCTTTTCGCTTGGCGGCTTTATTAACGCCGTCTTTGCCCGCTCATTTGATGATATTTCTATTATTCCGAGCTTTGTATTAACCCCTTTAACTTTTTTGGGTGGGGTATTTTACTCAATGGAAGGGTTATCAACATTTTGGCAAACCGTCTCCTTACTCAATCCCATTGTCTATATGGTAAACTCGTTTCGCTACGGGATTTTAGGGTATTCTGATGTCAATGTCTGGTATTCAATGGCCGCGATTTTTGTATTCTGCGTGGTGTTTTATATCATCTCGTATCGTCTGCTCAATGATGGCTCGCGTGTGCGTTTATAATGTCTATGATTTAACTTATGATGTCTATGATTTAAAAGACAGTGCATGCACTGTCTGATTAGTCTCTTTTAGAATCAATTTTAACTGTTCAATATTAGGAAGACAGATGAGTATTCACGGTATCTTGGGTGAGCAAACCACCGACTATCCAACTGAGTATAGTCCAGAAACCTTGTATCCTATTGCCCGCAGTATGGGGCGCGCTGCTATTGGCTGGCAAGACGATAAGTTGATGGTTGGCGTCGATTGGTGGCAGGCATTCGAGATGTCTTGGCTTAACCAGCAAGGTATTTCACAGGTTGCCATCGCGCGCTTTAGTATACCCGCTAGTTCTCCATTTATCGTCGAGTCAAAATCATTCAAGCTGTATCTAAACAGTATCAACTTTACTGAATTTACTAATTGGGTAGAGGTGCAAACGCTAATTGCTAAAGACTTGTCAGCATGTGTGCAAGCAGAAGTAACCGTTGAGTTGTTTGGTTTAGATGATGAGCAAGGCAATGAGCAGTCGGGATTATTAATTGCACAGCCTGAAGGGGTTTGTATCGATGATGCCTTAGCAGGTAGTAATGATAAAGTCGCATTATGCGAGCATCCCGATGCCTCGCTACTGAGTAACGCTGAAACGAATGTTAATTTAGAAATAGAAAGCTCTCAGTCCTACAATTTTTATTCAAATCTATTGCGCAGTAACTGTCCGGTGACCAATCAGCCCGATTGGGGCACATTGGCGGTTTCGATTATCAGTGATAAGACAGTCGACGAAGCTGCAATGCTGCGCTATATCTTAAGCTTTCGCCAGCACAATGGCTTTCATGAGCAGTGCGTGGAGCAAATATTCGCTGATTTGAGTCAATACTATGAGCCAAGCGAGCTGATGGTTCGTGCGTGGTATACGCGCCGAGGCGGTATCGATATCAACCCTTGTCGCGTGAGTGATATAAGCTTATTGCCGAAGCCAAGCCGTTTAATTCGTCAGTAGACTAAGAGTGCTTGCTAATATTCATCAAATCCGTTTATATACTTATATAGGCAAATGTTATTTTGCTTTGCTTGGGAGGTCGAGATGAAAGATGCAACTGGTTTTTTGACGGCGCTAGCGGCAGCTGCTTTGTCTATTTCTCTCATGCAATCGGCACAAGCGGAGTTTATCGAAAATCAATATAACTGTGAAGACGCTTATATGGAAGTGGCTTATGATTGTGGTAACGATGCGATTATAGTCGAAAAAAATCGTCTTAATAAAATTTATATGAGTGCTTATCGTACTTTGAATACGACACAAAAAGAGCAGTTGGATAAAGAGCAGCGTATATGGTTAAAGGATCGTAATGATAAGTGTGACTTTGAATACGAAGGTCCAATGAATAATTCTGTGGTGTACGCCCAGATTTACGCTAATGTCTGTACTGCTAATGAGAGTAAGAAACGTAGTAAGGCGATTGCTAAAAAATATAATATCAAATAACAATTTTCATTTTTTTAGGTGTAATGGACAAAATTCATGCTAGAAATTAGAAGGTAGTCGCTAATGGACAAAATTCATGTTATTTGAGTGT
>NZ_JBEOOU010000019.1:0-44170 GCF_040309405.1 Psychrobacter sp. W2-37-MNA-CIBAN-0211 | reverse complement strand
TTATCACTACAAAAAGGGCAGTTTTTTGATTCATGGCGTTGATTCCTTGCAAATATAGACAGTATATAGCGTTAGACCCTACGCCAGCATGAATAATGTCCATTACACCTAAATACAAAAAGGGCTTAAGAATTATCTTAAGCCCTTTTTAGTGTGTTGCTTTTATTATTTCTAATTAATCAGTACTAGCCCATTAACGAGGTTACAAATACCACGATCACGGCAATTGGTGCTACGAACTTAGCGACAATTTGCCAAAGCTGCCAAGCACCATTCGATAAGCCAAGCTCTTGTTGAATAGTACGTTGATCCATTTTCCAAGCAAGGAAAATAATCGCCGCCAGACCCGTCAATGGCAATAAGAATTTGCTGGTAATTTTGTCCAAGGCATCAAAAATACCATTGCCCATAATCGTAAACTCAGACCATAGATTAAATGATAATAAAGCGGCGATGCCCAATAACCAAATCACTGTACTTGCAACGATGGTTGATACGGTACGATTCATCGAAGTACGTTCTTCTAAAAACTCAACCGTTGGCTCAAGTAATGAGATAGATGAGGTAATAGCAGCAAAAGTAATGAGTAAGAAGAATAAAGTACCAATGATCGTACCTGCGCCCATACTACCAAAAGCAATCGGCAAGCTCACAAAGATAAGACCAGGACCTGAAGCAGGATCAAGACCATTGCTAAAGATAATTGGGAAGATAGCTAAACCAGCTGCTAAGGCAATGACCGTATCCAAAATAACCACGGTACGTGCGGTCTTAAGCAAATTCACTTCTCGACCCAAGTATGAGCCGTAAGCAACCATGATACCCATACCAATAGATAGCGTGAAGAAAGCATGTCCTAAAGCTGCAAGCATAACGTCAGCGGTCAGCTTGCTAAGATCTGGCGTAAATAGGTAAGCTACTGCTTCACCAAAGCCACCATTTATCACGTTATAACCAACGATGACAAATAAAATCACACCTAGTAGCGGCATTAAAACTTTGGCAGTGGTTTCGATACCTTTGGTCACACCAATACCAACAATCAAAGCGGTCAACGCCATAAATACGGTATGCCAAATCGTCAGCGTACCAGCTGAAGCGAGCATGGCATCAAAGGTCGCAGCGACAGAATCACTATCTTGACCTACAAAACTTCCCGTACCTACTTTAGTAATATAATTGAGCGCCCAACCACCGATCACACTATAAAAAGATAGGATCAAAAAGCCGCCCAAAATACCAGTGGCCCCAACGATACCCCAACTGCGTGACTTACCTTCGCTTGCGGCTACGTCTGCAAAAGTATTGACTGGGTTTTTTTGCCCACGACGACCAATCAACCATTCAGCAACTAAGATAGGAAAACCTACCAGCGCGATACAGAATAAATAAGCAATAACAAAAGCTGAACCACCGCTTTCACCAACCATATATGGAAATTTCCATATGTTTCCTAAACCTACTGCTGAACCAACCGCTGCTAATACGAAGCCAAAACTTGAGCTCCACTGTGCATGTTCTTGTTTATTGATAGCCATTTTTTCTGTCCTCGTGCTTCAATTAATGTCGCTTATAATCTTCCATGATTATTTTAAATAGTCCTCCGTACCACAGACTATCTAATCAACGCTTCAATGTGACGCGCCTAGCAACATTATGAAAGAATTGTTTACAATATCGTAAACGCTCAGTTTCTGCTAAGCGACCAAAAAAGTCAAGTAGTCATAAACATAAAAAGCCATAACAATTGGCTATGGCTTTTTATGTTTATGACTACTTAACAACCGTTTGGTTCATCGAATCTTCGACAAGGTAATGCTCTAACTTTCTATCCGTACACTATCTATCACCTGACTAGCGAACGACACCCCGACGACTTTTTTGTAAAGAATCAATAAGCAGCTGAATTTTTGGCTCTTTCGGTAATAGCTCTTGCTTTAGAATTTCAAGCGATTGAGCCGTCGTTAAGCCTGATCTAAAGATCGTGCGATACGCTTGACGTAAGATGTCAATCGTGTGCTTAGACCAGTCTTTACGGCGCATGCCTTCTACATTGAGGCCATGAGTTTTTGCCGGATTGCCAGACACCATAGTAAAGGCTGCTACATCTTTTAAGATTAAACTGGCACCGCCCACCAAACTATAATCATCCACGGTACAGAACTGATGAATACCTGAGTTACCACCGATAATCGTATGATCGCCAATCGTTACATGGCCTGCGATGCCAACATTATTAGCCAATACGTTATGATCACCAATCAAGCAGTCATGAGCAATGTGCGTATTAACCATCATCAGGTTGTGGCTACCAATTTTGGTCAGTCCACCATCTTGGGCTGTGCCACGATGTAAGCTACAAGCTTCTCGAACGGTATTATGATCGCCAATCTCAAGCCAAGTACGCTCACCTGCATACTTCAAATCCTGTGGATCTTCACCGATGCTGGCGAACTGATAAAACTGATTGTGGCTGCCAATACGGGTAAGTCTTGCCACGACGACATGCCGATGCAGCGTCGTATAGGCACCAATCGTCACCTCATCGCCAACAATACAATAAGGACCGATGATAGCAGTCTCATCAATCTGAGCGGACGGTGAGATGAGTGCTGTTGGATGGATCTGACTCATAATTTAGGCCTTTGTATCATCTGATGCAAGTAAATAGTAAAACAAATACAACCAATTTAACTTTATAAATTAAGCCAATACCCGTTCAGATTATAATGATTAGTGGTTAGTACTATCGCCGATATAAGCGTCAGTCTTTGAACGATTGAACCAGTCTTCATTCCAAGATGGTGAAGATAAACTACTGCTCTTGGCGGGCAATCATGACTTGAGCACTCGCAGCAAGCTCATTTTCAACATGTACCGTACAATCGAATTTATAAATACCGCGCTTTTGCATAACCGTTTTGGCACGGATAATCAGTTGATCACCAGGAATGACGCGGCGCTTAAAACGCACCTTATCCACCCCTGCAAACAGATATAGATAGCCATCTTCGGCAGTCAATCCGGCACTAATAAAGCCTAATACGCCAGAAACTTGCGCCATGGACTCTACCATTAATACCCCTGGCATAATCGGTTCATCAGGAAAATGGCCATTGAAAAATTCTTCATTAATGGTCACGTTTTTGATACCAGTAATGCATTCCCCAGGCTGACAAGCGATAATTTTGTCTACCAACATAAAAGGATAACGGTGTGGTAAATAATGCTTGAGCGTATGATAGGTTAGCGGCAACGTCAGACCTTGCTCCGCTAAGCTTTTGATGTCTTCGTCGGATGGGATATCGATATGGGTACTGCTCATAATGACGCTTCCTTGCTATATTAAAAAAGCTGTATGTTAAAAGCTATGTTAAAAAATTTATGGATGACGAACTTGTAAGGCATTATTCACTGCCGAGCTGACGAAAGCGTACAGCGGCACGGCGCCACTTAGCAGTCGGCATGGCAGCTGTTCCAGAGGAATATGACCCTGCGACCTTAATGGACTTGGTCACCATGGTCATTCCCGACAACGTCACATCGTCGGTGATATCAATATGACCAGTGATACCAACTGCCCCACCGATAACACAGCGTTTGCCAATACTCGTGCTGCCCGCTATTGCCGTGTGGGCAGCAATAGCCGTCCCATCACCGATGTGCACGTTATGGGCAACCTGTACAAGATTGTCAATAATAACATGATTGCCAATTACCGTGTCATCAATAGCACCGCGATCAATACAGGTCTGGCTACCAATACGTACATGGTCGCCGATGATCACACGACCAAGCTGAGCGATGCGCTCCCAGCCCGTAATACTCGGGTCTCTGGTTGGGGCAAAACCAAAGCCTTCAGACCCTACGCTGACGCCAGCATGCAGCCTAACATGATTGCCAATAATACAGTCATGGCCGATGACGACTTGCGACTTGATGAGGCAATCAGTACCAATAGTACTGTGGGGTTCGACGACCACATGGGCATCAAGACGACTACGCGCACCAATGCTCGTATTGTCACCAATCACACAAAACGGACCAATACTGACCTGTTCACCAATGATCGCACTATCCGCAATGACCGCACTAGGATGGATACCAACCTTTGGCGTTTGACGAGCAAATAGTTGACTGGCACTCGCATAAGCTAAATAAGGCGCTGCCACTACCAGTGCTATCGACATTGCTGGTACTTGGTCACGGTATTCAGCAGTGACAAACACTGCCGCTGCCTGACTGTTGGTCAAGCTAGAGACGTAATGAGAATTTGCCAAAAAGCTTAATTGTGCATCATTAGCAGTGGTTAAACTACCAACACTGTTGAGTGTCAGCTGTAACTGTTCAGCGCTAAGATCAGCCTTATTAATGATAGGCTGACGCTGCTCAATCCGCGTGATAAGTTGCTCAATCGTTATCATAGTTGGCATTAACATTAGAATGAATAAAAGGGTCATCAAGTTGAAACATCAACTCGATGACCTATGGAGATCAGATTTTTTATTGATTTATAATATTGACTTAATATAAGCCATCAAACCAAGCTAATAAGCGCTGGCAACTTAGAACGTGCTACCAATCTGGAACTGTACTTTCTCAGTCTCATCACCTTCTTTATCACCGAACGGTACGGCATAACTCAGTGAAATTGGGCCGATTGGCGTATACCAAGTCACACCTGCACCCGCACTATACCGCATGTCATTATCTTGCGTTAATAGCTTTATTTCACTGCCATCTGAATTCTTAGTCGGGTCACCCGTATTAGGGTCAATAAACGTACGATCTTCTTTACTCGTGGTATCAAATACTTGACCACCTTCAGCAAATAGCACTGGGCGCACTTGATCTGCCCAATCACCTTTAAATGGCATTGGTAAGATCAGCTCACTACCAAAGCTGACCAAGGCATTACCACCGACCTCTTCGTCTTTAAAGCGGCTGTCACTATTAATCGCGTCAAAATAACCTTGTGATTTAGGACCTAGTGTTGACGCTTCATAGCCACGCACCGAGCCGTAACCACCAGCATAAAAGTTTTCGTAGAAGGGTAAGTCATTGCCATAACCGAGCTTGGTATAACCACGTGCGACTAGATCTTTATAAAGTGGATAGTACACATTGCCTTGATAAACGAGTTTTTGATAATTGGCATCACCAAGACCAATGGTCGCGTCAACCGTATGACTCATGCCTTTGGTCGGAAATACTGGGCGATCTAAAGTGCTGTAATCCCAACCAAACAGCAAGTTATAGGTCTGATAGTCGTTTTTGAAGCCAGTACGACCTTCAAAGTCTCCAGTAAAGTTTTCAAACGATCCACCATCATCGATAATCTGTTGTACGTTTGATACACCAAGGAAGCGACCACCACGTACTGAGGTATTATCAACGTTTAGACCAGCACTAACACGCTTGGTTTCATCGACAGGATAGCTATAGTTCAGCGTAGCACCATAAGAATCGGTGACATAGTTACTGACGTTTCTGTCATCATATTTGGTTTCGCGATAATAGGCACTCAGACCCTGAGAAACACCGTTTTCGGTGAAATACGGATCGGTATAACCCAAGCTATAAGAATCGCGGGTTTCTGAACGTGATAACGCTGCTTTAACGCGGTTACCCGTACCCATAAAGTTATTTTGCGTCAAATCTAACTGAAAAGTAACACCGCCGCTTTGCGAGTAACCGGCAGCAATCGTTGAGCTACCAGAAGGCTGCTCTTCAACCGTGAAATTCACATCCATTTGGTCTGGCTGATTGGGTACTGGCTTGACATCGACGTTGACTGCTTTAAAGAAACCTGTACGCATCAGACGCGTACGTGACAACTGAATTTTTTCGCTAGAGGCGAGTGCGCCTTCCAGTTGACGCATTTCACGACGCAGTACCACATCCTGAGTTTTGGTATTACCCGTAAAGTTAATACGGCGCACATAGATAGGGCGTGCTGGATCGATATAATAATCGACATCGACCATTTTAGTATCATCGTTGATACGCGGCACTGGTCGAATTTGTGCTAAATAATAACCTTCATTCCCATAACGGCTCTTTAGAGAAGCAGTCGTGGCATCAAGCTTGGCTTGTGAATACTTTTCATTCTGCTCAAAAGTAACCAATTCTTTAAGCTCATTGGTCTCAAATGTCGGCTTACCTAAAAAATTCACTTCCCCAAACTGATATTGCTCGCCTTCACTCAAGCTGACTTCGATAAAGACGCTGCGTTTGTCTTCACTGATATTGAGTACCGCATTATCCACGTTAAAACGCACATAACCATCGTTCTGATACAGCGCTTTCAAATTCTCTAAACTGGCAGCCAGCTTTTCTTTTGCGTAGCGATCAGACTTAGACAGCAAACGTGTCCATGACGACTCTTTGACAGCGAAAACGTCTTTAATCTCTTCGTCACTAAAATGTGTGTTACCAATAACATTGATATCAACCACTTTAGCAGGCTTACCTTCGATAAAGCGCACATCAAGCTTGACACGGTTGCCATCCAGTAGCGTTTGATCAACTTCGATATTACTATTGTAATAACCTTGGCTAATATATTGCTGCTGTAGTTCATTGGCGACGCCCTGCAATGTCGATTGCTTAAGCACACTACCGACTGACAGACCAGCGTTGCCAAGTCCTTGCTCTAGACCTTCTTTTGGAATGAGCTTATTACCTTCGAAACTGACCTCAGCAATAATTGGACGCTCAACGACATCAAATCGTAGCTGACCGCCTTCGACACGGCTTTGGATGTCGGCAAAGTTATCAGTCGCATATAGCGCCTTAATACTGGCTGCCAGACTACTATCATTCGCCGTGTCGCCTACCGAAATAGGTAAAACCGGATAGAGACTATCAGGAGTTAGGCGTTGTAAACCATTGAAACCGATGTCAGTGACCACAAATTCTGCCGCCTGTACAGGCATACTCATCATCGCTACAACTAACGGCAACCCTGCCGCGCTCATAAATAAAGGCGTACGCATAAACACTATCCGTCAATAAAAAACTTGCTGAAGTTAAGTTAAAAAGCACATGTTGTCTAGCCCAATCCGAGTGAAATCATTCGCTCACTCGCGGGAGACTCAGGACACTTTATATAAAACGCATCATAAAATAAACTAAAAATTACGATTAGTACAGAGACAGCGATACAAAAGAGCGCAGCACGCCTACCAATAATCAGCGCAAGATACGCGCAAAACCATTAGTGTATCGCGGCTTACCCTTTAGGCTGCTCTGTAGTCTATCAAAACAGCCGACTGATATCATTACCAATTGCTAACACCATGAAACCTGCCAGCAAGAGTAAGCCGATATTTAGCCCTGCCATTTGTATCCCTTCCGAGAGAGGCTTACCACGTATCAGCTCTATGAGATAATACACAATATGACCACCATCTAACACTGGAATCGGTAAAAGATTGAGTACGGCGAGGCTCAGGCTAATCAAAGCAGCGGTGGACAATACCATCTGCCAACTGATATCAAAGCTTTGTTTGGCGACTTTAGCAATCGTAATAGGCCCTGATAAATTGTCCAGACCAATCATACCTGAGAGCATTTTGCCCATTGAGCTAACTGTCATCACTGCCAACTGTTCTGTTTTTTCAAACGACTTAACCAATGACTCACCAGGACCATACACGACAGTGGCTTTATAAGCATCGGGAATGACAATCTCAGACTGCGCTACCATAGCACCAATTTGTCCAAAGTCATTACCTAGATTGTCTTTTTTACCTTGCGGCATAATCTGTAATTGAACGGATTTTCCGTCACGCAAAACCATAAAATTGAGCAGTGTTTCAGGATTATCGCGGATGATACGGGTAGCACTAATCCAATCTTTGATTTCTGTATCATGGATAGCTGTGATGCGATCACCGACTTTTAACCCCTGCCGACTGGCAGCACCATCAGCACTCAAATCACCAACGATAGGTTCAATATCTGGCTGCCATGGTAGCATGCCAAAGCTCGTTAGCGCGTCTTTACCTTGCGAGGTGCCTTGCATAAAGGTTTTAACGGGTGCTTGATAAGTCTTCGTTGCATTGGAAGCCTGTGACTCTGATTGCAAGGTAATACTAACGTTGTCAGTCTCGCCCATCCGTCCAGCAAGGCGATAATTAATACCTTCCCACGTTTGCACCTCATGACCATCAATCGCAACGATTTTATCACCAACGGGCAGCTGTGCTATAGCCGCTGGTGTATCAGGTAGTACTTGCCCAATCTTCGTCGCCAACTGCTCTGATGGCGTCATAAATAACACCCAAAACAACGCAATCGCGATAACAAAGTTCATGATAGGGCCAGCGGCAACGATGGCAATCTTTTTTAGCGGATGCTGACGATTAAAGGCCAAATGTAGCTCATCTTTGGCTACCTCGCCTTCACGCTCATCCAGCATCTTGACATAACCACCCAGCGGCAGCGCTGAGATACGATAATCAATGCCGCTCTTTTTGCTCGTCCAGCCAAAGAGTTTGGGACCAAAACCGATAGAATAGGTCAATACTTTAACGCCGCAGAGTCGCGCTACAATGTAGTGCCCCCATTCGTGTAAGGCAATAAGCGGACCTAAGACCAATATTGCCGCAAGGAGCGTTAATAAAAACGTCATGATCTTTTCTCAGTATTTTCTCTTAGCATGTTCTATTAATATCACTTTTAAACTAGGGTCTGTTGAACATTCAAATGTGGAACTGGCAGTGGCTATTTTTTAGACAATATGCAGTGAAATTTTTGACGCCTAGTCATTCTAGGGTAGACAATTTCGCCATATATTGGCAAAAAATAGTCCTGCCCCTGCTTGTATACTTAGGGCTGCTACTAAAACCATCCCAAACGTTGTTGTAAACCTAGCTAAGGTCTCGACATTATCGTCGGTTTACGCCTAGTTTGGGATGGTTTTAGCGATCAGCAGTCCTAATATTTGAATGTTCAACAGACCCTAAGAAACTCTTGCCATGATTATGCCAACTTTGCCACAAGCTTGTCAGTAAGATGGCGCGCTATCTTATCAATTGTTAATATATCTTCTATGTCAGCCGTGTCGTTTAATGGTGGTACCTGTATGTCATTTAAGGCTTGCTCATTAATATCAGCAATATCCGTCAAACAAATCTGACCGTTCAAAAATGCAGCAACGGCAATTTCATTAGCAGCGTTAAGCACAATCGTTGCCTGTGTGCCTGCTTGCATGGCTTGACGGGCAAGACGCAAACACGCAAACTTCTGCAAATCAGGCTGAATAAATTGTAGAGCACTTAGCGCAAACAAGTCTAAAGGCTGCGAGCCGCTTTCGATACGATCAGGGTAACTGAGCGCATGCGCAATCGGAGTTTTCATGTCTGGGCTGCCGAGCTGCGCTAAAAAGCTGCCATCGCTATATTCTACCATTGAGTGGATGATACTTTGTGGATGAATGACCACATTTATCTTATCTTCAGGCAAATCAAATAAATGACAAGCCTCAATCAACTCAAGTCCCTTGTTCATCATCGTTGCAGAATCGACCGATATCTTTTGCCCCATCGACCAGTTTGGGTGTTTAACGGCTTCAGCGACGCTCGCTTGCTGCATCTGAGCAAATGACTGCTGCAAAAATGGCCCGCCAGATGCGGTTAACCATAGCTTACGGACACCATGGTTTGGCTGATGAATTTGAGTGTTATCTCGTTGAATAGCGAGCGGCAGACACTGAAAAATTGCATTATGTTCAGAATCGAGCGGCAGCAAGGTGGCATTGTTCGCTTTAACGGCATTTATCATTACCTGACCTGCCATTACCAACGCTTCTTTATTTGCCAATAAAATACGCTTGCCTGCCCGTGCGGCGGCCAAAGTAGAAGGCAGGCCAGCTGCGCCAACAATAGCAGCGATAACGGTATCAGTTTGCGTATCGGTAGCAATATCGACCAGCCCTGCTGCCCCGCCTACCACATCGATATTGAGACCTTCCGCGCTGAGGCGTTTGGCAAAGTCATCGACTGCGGCTGTCGGCACGCTGACACGCTTGGGCAAAAACTGCTGGCAAAGCGCAAACAATTTGTCTAAGCGGTGGTAGCCTGATAGCGCATAGACTTGGTAATTGAGCGGTTGCGCCGCCAAAATTGCTAGCGTGCTATCGCCAATCGAGCCTGTTGCGCCTAGTACGGCGATGCGTTGCGTCATAACCATCGGTGCCCACAATATTGTTACTGTTAAAATTTAAATAAAAAATCAGGAGAGTTAATAAGGTATGAATAACAGCAAAGCATCAATGCTAGTTATATCGATGCTAGATCATGTCGATGCTTTATTATAATAGATAAAACTAAGGTGTTGGCAAAAACCAGTCGCCAAATCAGACTCAGCAAATCAATGAGCCTGCATCAGTCTCTTAAACGACGATGAGACCCAGCTGCTGTATCGCCCAAAAGCCAAGCGCAAATATTGGCGTGGCAGACAATAGCGAATCAATACGGTCAAGTATCCCGCCATGCCCCGGTAAAATCGTTCCTGAGTCTTTCACATCAGCACGGCGCTTGAGCATTGATTCAAACAAATCACCGAGTACAGAGGCAAGAATAGTGATGGCTGATAGCGACACAAATGCGATTAACGGTACACCAGTTAATTGCAGTTTGAAGACACTAATAGCAACCACAACTAGCAGACCAGTCACAAGACCGCCAGCCAACCCTTCCATGCTCTTGTTAGGTGAGACGTTCGGTGCCATTTTTCGGCGACCGAGCTTGCGACCTACAAAATAAGCACCACTGTCCGCACACCAAACCAGTAAGAATACGTAGAGTAGCCACCATGCTGACAGCTGCCACAAATAAAACATAGCCGTAATCGATGCGGTCAATATAACTGCACCCATCAACGCTAGTTTCTTTCCGTACCAATTGGTGTGCGTCGGGAATACCCTGACCCAAGATAGCGCCATCAACCATATAGCGAGTGAAGCCACCCACCAAAACAGCCAAGTTACTTTGAACATCAGCGAAACTAAAGTCAGTACCAATACCAATACCACAAACACCGCAGGCTGGCGCCACTTTGGCATCAGCTTTGTCCATTCATGCGCCGCGATAATCACGCCAATGGCCAATAATGGGGCAAACAAGATAGGGGTTTGGCTCGCAAACATTGCAATACCAACGATAATAACGAGAACGATTGCCGTTTTAATTCGTTGCCACATACTTGTCGAACCTTATAATAATGAAAAATGTCTGGTCAAAAAGTGCCTTATATAAAAGTGTCTTATATAGTAGCTAATCTACAATAGCCTACTAATGGCGATTGAGACCAATTAAAGCGGTTTGTGACTGCACAAGCAAGTAATATTAATGGCTTGATAGATTTTTCGAATACACACGTTTCAAAACAGTGACTGTATTTCGTCAATAAATGCCAGCGAATATGCTACAGATTTAATAATGAATCAAGTCATCATGAACCACTCGATCCTGACTAAATCAGTGGCTTTAGCGCTGCTGCTCTGTCACTATCTGCTCGCTGGTTTTGCCAAAACGGCGTTGGCGCTGAGCGAACTCTGCTACCATCGCTGCCAACTCATCGGCAGTAAAGTTCGGCCATAATGTCTGGGTAAAGAACAGCTCAGCATAAGCTGATTGCCACAATAAAAAGTTAGAAATTCGGTACTCGCCGCCCGTCCGCACCAACATATCAACTGCAGGCGCATCGGCTAATTGCACATAGTTACCAAGCATTTCTTTATCAATTTCTGCAGCGCGCAACTCACCGGCTTCTACCTGCTGTGCCAGCTGTTTTGCGGCGTTGGCGATGTCCCACTGCCCCCCATAACTAATGGCAATAACCAATGTCATGGCTTCAAAATGAGCCGTTTCTGCTTCTGCATCTGCCATCAATGTCTGTAAATCATGACTAAGCTGGCTACGATCACCGATGAAACGCAAGCGAATTCGGTACTCATTCATACGCGGCATCTGCTCATGAATGGTCGATGTTAGCAGCTGCATTAATAGCGCCACCTCGCTAGGGGGACGTTGCCAGTTTTCACTGGAAAAAGCAAATACTGTTAATACTTCGATACCCGCGTCGACACAATACTCCACGATAGGATCTAGCGCATCTTTACCTGCCACATGGCCTTGGCCTTTGCCGAGCGCATTGGCTGTACCATAGCGATTATTACCATCCATGATAATGGCGATATGACGAGGAATGAGTACAGGAGCCAAAACGGTGGGAGTAGACATGGGCGATACGACTTATTGTTGAGGTAAAATAATGTATTGAGGTAAAACAATCATAACGCGCTCTATCGCATTAAAAAAGCGTCATGCTTAAGATTCATAAACTTATCATAAACCAGTCTAGAGCTAATGAGGATTGGAAAACCATTTTTGTAAACTGTTAAGGCCTATTTGCGAGCTATTAAAGAAACGTTATAAAACTCTGTGCTTATGTCATCACAATCCATATAGCAATAGACAGCCAATAGTGATTGACCATTAGCTGTCTATTATTATGATATTGTCTGCATCAAAAAACTTAATTTTTAAGCGCTTGATTTATTTTTTATTGATAAAAAATAAATCAAAGACAGTGCTTAAACGTCCATCAAATCGCTTTCTTTTTTGGTCAGACTTTTATCGATAGTTTCGATATATTTGTCAGTGATTTTTTGGATATCATCACTGGCGCGGCGCTCGTCATCTTCTGAGATTTCTTTTTCTTTGGCCAGCTCTTTGATGTCATTCATCATATCGCGGCGGATATTACGGATAGAGACTCGGCTGTTCTCTGCTTCTCCACGCGCAAGCTTTTGCATGTCGCGGCGCGTTTCTTCGGTCAATGCTGGCATCGGTACACGAATCACATCAGCGGTCATTGGGTTCAAACCCAGATCTGCTTCACGAATGGCTTTATCAATCGCTTGTACCATAGTACGGTCAAACGGTTGAACAAGTAACGTACGTGAGTCTTCAACGTTCACACTGGCTACCTGATTAAGTGCTGTATCAGAACCGTAATAGCTGACCATCACACCTGACAACATACCTGGATGCGCACGACCCGTACGAACTTTACTAAAAGTGCTCTCAAGCGCTTCCAGTGTCTTTTGCATGCGTGCTTCGCCGTCTTGCTTAATCTCTTTGATCATCATGTATCCTTATTTATCGCTATCGACAAATCATTCATTGTTGTTAATTATTAAGGTATTAACTGTTAAACCAGTGAGCTATTTATTGCCATTGCCATAATAGTGCTAATGACCGCTGTATCAATATGAATTAATGAAAAACTCGTGTGCCTTCATTTTCGCCCATGATGACATTCAATAAAGCATTGGGTTTGGTCATATCAAACACTTGTAGCGGCACGTTGTGCTCACGGCATAAAGCAATCGCGGTCAAATCCATAACGCCAAGCTTTTGTTCTAATACTTCATCAAAAGTCAAACCGTCGTACTTCACTGCGTCGTCATGTAAGCTTGGGTCTTTGTCATAAACCCCGTCTACTTTGGTGGCTTTTAGAATCAAGCCCGCTTCGATTTCAATACCGCGCAGGCAAGCAGCCGTATCAGTGGTAAAGAAAGGATTGCCCGTACCTGCGACAAAGATACACACTTCGCCATTTTTTAGGTAGCGAATGGCGTTGCGACTGCTATAGCTTTCGGTCACTTCTCCAATAGGCAAAGCTGACATCAAACGCGTTTTGATATTGCGACGCTCAAGGGCATCACGCATCGCCAGACCGTTCATGACCGTCGCTAGCATACCCATCTGATCACCGGTGACGCGACCAACCAAGCCTTCTTTTTGTAACTGGGCACCGCGATATAAGTTACCACCGCCGACCACGATACCGACTTGTACCCCAAGCCCTCGCAAATGCGCGATAGACAAACTCATCTTATCGAGCACTTCGGTATCAATACCCATGTCTTTGCTACCGGCTAAGGCTTCACCAGAGAGTTTCAGCAAGATACGAGAGTAACGCGGGTTTTTGTCAGACATGAGGTCACCTTATTTCGTTAAACTATAGTTTCGTTAAATTATAATTAAAATCATCGGTAAAACACAAATACAGTTAGCCTTTAAACTCGCTTATACCGCCATACGTGATGGCAGGCATGTAAAAAGGCTAAATTGCGCTAATTGTAGCAAAAACTGCCTACCATTGGGCAATTTTCACTCACATATTATCGTAGTCATTTAACCTTTATAGCGGTCATTTAAATAGCACTCATCTAACCTTGGTAACTGGCAAACAAATCGTATTCGCTAGCATCATCAATCGTGACCGTGAGGAATTGTCCGACTTTGACTTGTGCATTGATATCATCAACATAGACATGACCATCAATCTCAGGGGCGTCAGCGTAGCTGCGGCAAATCGCAATGCCTTCTTCACTATCAATCTCATCGACCAATACCGTCAAGGTTTTGCCGATTTTTTCTTGCAGCTTCTGTGCTGAGATGTCTTGCTGTAGCGCCATGAAACGCTCATAGCGTTCTTGCTTGACGGCTTCAGGGACGTGATCTGGCAAATCATTAGCCACTGCGCCTTCGACTTCTGAATAAGTAAAGGCACCGACGCGATCAAGGCGAGCTTCGACCAACCAATCAAGCAGGCATTGAAAATCTTCTTCCGTCTCACCAGGGAAACCAACGACGAACGTTGAACGAATAACGATGTCTGGACAAATCTCACGCCACGCTTTGATACGCGCCAAGGTGTTTTCGCTGTGCGCTGGACGCTTCATTGCCTTTAGGATGCGATGGCTGGCATGTTGGAACGGAATATCAAGATAAGGCAATAATTTCTTCTCGCCCATCAACTCAACGACTTTGTCCACATGCGGATACGGATAGACATAATGCAGACGCACCCAAATACCTAAATCGTTCAATGCTTGGCATAAGTCATAAAACTTTGACTTGAGCGGCATACCATTCCAAAAACTGGTTCTATACTTCAAATCCAGTCCATAAGCAGAGGTATCTTGCGAAATAATTAGCAGCTCTTTCACGCCAGCGTTTTTTAGCGCCATGGCTTCGTTCATGACATTATCAATCGGGCGCGAGACCAAATCTCCGCGCAAGCTTGGAATAATGCAGAAAGTACAACGATGGTTACAGCCTTCCGATATTTTTAGATAAGCATAATGGCTTGGGGTTAATTTGATACCCGCCTCATTGATTAAATTTATCTTTGGGTCATAGTTTGCGTCCAAACTGCGGTTCGGCTTGGGTACATGCTGCGCCACTGCCGTAATCACTTCGTCATACGCATGCGCACCGGTCACGGCTAGCACGGCTGGGTGCATGGCGCGGATTTTGTCCGCTTCTTTACCCAAGCAACCAGTGACGATCACTTTACCGTTTTTGCTAATGGCTTCACCGATGGCGTCCAATGATTCTTGCACTGCAGATTCAATAAAGCCGCAGGTATTGACCACGACGAGATCGGCACCTTCGTAATCACTGGCAACTTGATACCCATCACGGCTCAATTCTGTAATAATACGCTCACTATCCACTAGTGCCTTTGGGCAACCTAATGATACAAAACCAATCTTTGGCGCGGCACTAACAGGCATCGTGGCAGTCGCATTGGCTGTCGTAACCTCACTACTTTGCTCAATGCTACGGTTTTGATTGTGATTGGCTTTATGATGGTAAGGTTCACTGCTATCCGTCGAGCTTTGCGCAGGCGTTGCTGTCGGCTTGGCAGGATTAAAGAGGGTGGCAGTGTCTTTTGGAGCAATAGACGCTGACGAGGATGTTACGATTGTCGTATTAATAGACTCGATAGAAGTTTTGGGCATGGCTGACCTTGCTAGAGATAAATTGGCTGAGCGCATTGTACGTTTTTTTTGTGATAATCACCAGTTTTGCCGCGCTAGTGTATTGATTTATGGTTAAATATTACGTTCAGTATTATTCTTTATTAGGCACTGACAATATTAGGCACTGACAATGACAGCTGATTTTACAACCGCCAAACCGACTCCTGACTTAGCCTTTATATCACAGCATTTATTCACCGCTATCTTGTGGGTCAATGACGAGCTAGTCATTACGTGGCTAAATGCCCAAGCTGAACAACTACTAGCCATCAGCAGTGAACGCTTGCTCAATCAGTCAATATTGACCCTGCTCGCAACCGATGAATTAAAGCTCGACGAGCGCGATGCGCTGGCTTTGAACTCTGACCAATTGGATAATCACTGCGCCTTGACCGAGCGATTTCATCAAGCAAAGCAATATCAACAACCCTTTATCGATCATGATCACATCATCAGAACCCCACTCAATGGCAACTTACCGCTCTCAATCGACTATAGCGTGACGCCTGTCATCTATGAGCAGCAACCTTACTTTATCATTGAGATGTGGGGTAAAGACCGCCAAAGCCGTATCTCAGAAGAGCAACGTCAGCAGCAGCAATATAATGTTGCCCGTCATATGCTGCGTTCGGTTGCCCATGAAATCAAAAACCCATTGGCAGGTATTCGCGGCGCGGCACAACTATTACAGCGACAATTTATCAAATTCAGCGAGGCGACTGCTTTACATAACCCTCCGTCTCCTGCTATTAGCGATATAAATTCAGCGCAGAATAGCGATAGGCAGTTGCAAAAAACAGCGCAGAAGCTCCGCAGCTATACCGATATCATTATCTCGGAGACAGACCGCTTAACCCATCTTATCGGACAGTTTCTTGGCTCCAATCAGCTACCAAACTGGCAAATGCTTAACATTCATGAGCCACTTGAGCATGTTTTAACCTTAGTGCTCAATCAGTACCCCCAAGTTACACTGCAACGTGATTATGATTTGTCGTTACCCGAGTTATGCGCTGATAAAGATCAGTTGATTCAAGTGTTTTTAAACCTAATTAACAATGCCTGTGAATCAATGACTGAGTTTGAGCAGACACTTCAACAAAACGCGCCAGCCAAAGCTGATCAATTACCTTCAGATATTTTGCATAGTAATCTTGAGGTTGAGAAAAACTATCAACCAAAACTGCATATTCAAACGCGTGTTGCCTTCCAACATACGATTGGCAGCCAACAGCACAAACAAGCTTTGCAAGTTAGCATTACAGATAACGGCTCAGGGATAGATGCAGCGCTGATTGGGCAGATATTTTTCCCGATGGTGACCAGTCGTGCCGCTGGTACTGGTCTTGGCTTATCGATTGTGCAAGATATTATCAGCTGCCATCATGGTATGATTGACGTCAGCTCAAATCAAGCACAAAGCGCTAACCCAAATTCTAATCCCAGTTATAATTACAATAACAGTCAGACTCGTTTTACGCTGTACTTACCCTTTAAACAGCCCGCAACCGATGCGTAAAAATCATGGCTGAACCTATCAAACAACAACCCTGAATCACTTGCTCATTAGGCCTGATACATGACTGCATATAACGACAACCTTAAATCTAACAGCGACAATCAAGGCTCGAATGATAAAATGTCTGGTAATCAAATATCTGACAGCCAAACACTTAATAACCAAGCACTTAATAACCAAGCTATGAAAGTAACGGTCAATAATGCGCCTGCTGACAACCCTGCGACCTTATGGCTCATCGATGACGATGCAGCGTTGCGCTTGGTGTTGGCGGATACTTTTGAAGATGCTGGGTTGACGGTCATCAGCTTTACCCAAGCACAAGCAGCATGGACACGCCTCAATGATATCTTGCAGCAGCGCGAGTCAGCCACGCAGCTACCGGATGTGATATTGACTGATATTCGGATGCCAATGATGGACGGCTTGTCTTTTAGCGACTGGGTGCATAAGCACTTCCCTGCGTTGCCGATTGTCATCATGACAGCGCATTCAGACTTGACCTCTGCCATCAATAGCTATCAGACAGGAGCATTTGAATATCTGCCGAAGCCGTTTGACCTAGATGATGCAGTCGCTACGATTTATAAAGCGATTAATTTTCAACCAGACATGGCGAAAATAGATCAACCAAATGAGTCGGATGCCAAAACAACTGCAAATAAATCGCCTGAGACAGATACGAAGTCCATTAGTAAAAATAAAGCCACTCATAACACTAAGACAGCCACCAAAGCCCATAAGACGACTAAAAACAAAGCTGAGATCAAAACTGATACACAAGCCAATGACAATCCCAGCGGCATCATTGGTCAGTCACAAGCGATGCAAACAGTGTTTCGTGCGATTGGGCGATTGGCGCACTCACCCATTACCGTTTTGATTACCGGTGAATCAGGCACAGGGAAAGAGCTGGTCGCCAGTGCCCTGCATCAGCATTCACCGCGTCACCAGCAATCATTCATTGCCCTCAATATGGCCGCGATTCCGCACGATTTGATTGAGTCGGAGTTATTCGGTCACGAAAAAGGGGCGTTCACTGGTGCAACGACGACACGGCAAGGTCGTTTTGAGCAAGCTGATGGCGGTACGTTATTTTTGGATGAAATCGGTGACATGCCATTTAGCACCCAAACGCGGCTGCTACGGGTATTGGCAAACGGTGAGTTCTTCCGTGTGGGCGGACAGCAACCGGTCAAAGTGGACGTGCGCATCATTGCTGCCACCCATCAAAACTTGGAAGAACTGGTCAAACTAGGTCGGTTCCGTGAGGATTTATTTTATCGTCTCAATGTCATTCGTCTACCGCTGCCACCACTACGGACGCGCCGCGAAGATATTCCTGCTTTAACCAGTTATTTTATGCAACGAGCTGCTAAGCAAATGAACACCGCCTTAAAACAGCTACAGCCTGCTGCGCTACAGATTATGCAAGCCTTTGACTGGCGCGGTAATGTTCGTCAACTTGAGAACGTCTGCCTATGGCTAACGGTCATGGCAACCGGAGATACAGTCATGGTTGATGACTTGCCGCCAGAGCTGCTTGAAGCGATGCCAGCAAACACAGAGTTGCAGCCACAACAAACGTCATCCTCGTCTGAATTTGATCAGTACAACCAACAGCACAACGGTGATAGCTCACATAACCCCAATATAGATAGCAATAATTTAAACATCCAAACTCAAAACATCGCTAAAAATCCAAGTTGGCAGCAGGCATTGGCAGAGTGGGCCAAACAAGCGCTACAAACAGGCGAAACTGACATCTTGCAAACGGCAACGCCTGAGTTCGAACGAGTGTTACTTACAGCGGCACTCAATCATAGCGGTGGCAAAAAGATAGCGGCTGCCAACTTACTCGGCTGGGGACGTAATACGCTCACCCGTAAATTACAGCAGTTAGATATGTCAGCAGCAGAAACGCAGACCAAAGAGTAATAAAAGCGCAAAATCATTAAATTAATAATTCCAGTAAAATCAATTATTTATTATATAAATTAGAAATAATCGTTAAATAATTAAAAATAATTGCAAAAAGGGCTTGTCAAACCATTCAAACTCTATATAATAGCCAACCACTGAGACGCACTACCGAATCAGTTAACTATCTATGTTGTGTTTGAGTTTAAACGCTAATAATGATAGAGTAACGAAAATGGGGCTGTGGCGGAATTGGTAGACGCACCAGATTTAGGTTCTGGCGCCGCAAGGTGTGAGAGTTCGAGTCTCTCCAGCCCCACCATTTTCGGATAGTACATCTTAGACCAAATATCAAAACCTGCTTTTTAGCAGGTTTTTTTGTGTCTGGAGTTTGGTTATCTATTATCACAAATGCTCTAAACCCTCCAACACCTCATCCATACTCTGATACCGCTTCTCTACCCGCTTCGCTAACACTTTATTAATAATACATTGATAGCGACTATATTCTAGCGGCAAAGCTGGCATAGGCTGTTGACAATGTTGCGTCGCCCAGTCAATCATTGGATCGCTACTTTGTTTATTTATCTTAAATGGTCGCACGCCCATTAATACCTCAACCATCATTATCCCAAATGCATAGATATCACTTTGCACCGTTGCGCCCTGCCCTTGCCAACGCTCAGGTGCGAGATACGCTGGCGTGCCAGCAGGATTTTCCACACTTATTGCGTTGCAGCGCTGCGCTAAGGCAAAATCGGTCAACAGTAAATCAGGCATTACACTGCTATTATCCGCACTATTTGGTAACAAACCATCTAGCAAAATATTACTGGGCTTTATATCATTATGTAGCCAGCCAGTCTTATGTAAATCGGCGATAAGATGGGCCGACTGCACAATGAAGTGATGCTTTCTTTGAGTGCTTAATATCGAATGATTGCGAGAATTAATCTGAGCTGCCAAGCTACCACTAGGATAATAAGGCATGACAACTATCGTTAAGTAATGAGGTTGCTCTAATATTTGAACGGTTGGATTGTCATAGGCTAGGATGGATGGAGCAATAGCGGTCATATTATTTTTATTTTTTGCTAAAGCCATTAAAGACTTCAAAACGTTGGCTTCGTGATTTAAGTCAAAGGAGTTTTGATTGGTATCAGTACTCAATTGCCATTTAATCATCACGCTACCGAACTCTGGATGCTGAGCGCGGGTTAAGCCTTGATAATTCGTCTCGCTACCATTACTTTGTTGACTGATACGCTGATGCGCTATCTCATCATACTGCCGTGATGACAACTCGTAAGTAATTAGCGGCAATAACTGCGCGGCTTGAGATTGCAACGCTTGTATAATAGACAGATTACTGGCACTATTTTCCATGGTATTATTTTTCATATGACCAGTTTCTCATGATATGGCGAAGCCTTTATCAAACCGCTATTCCTAATTTAAACGCACCCTTAACTGTTAGAGTCATTATGTCGCAACCAGCCAATTCATCTAAGCCTTTTTGCTCATCCGAAGCAGCCAATCCATCTGCTGATTATGCCTTGCCCGCACCTTTATTAGACCTCCTCAGTCAATACCTGCAAGAGCAAGTCACGCCAACCATCGAGATTGATCCGAGCCAGCTTGCTTATCGCTGGGTCGGTGGACGCACCGGTCATTTGAAACCTTTAGCGGTCAATCTGTTCTTGAGCTTGGATGATTTACACGGTATCGACACACAAAAGTCGAAACTGGTACAAAACACGCGCCAGTTCCTAAAAGGCTACCCTGCCAATCACGTGCTGATGACGGGTACACGCGGTGCAGGTAAATCATCACTGATTCGCGCCTTGCTACAAGCTTATCATAGCGAAGGCTTGCGCATTATTGAGATTGCTCGTGATGATCTACAAGTGTTAGACAAGATTCGTGCAGCGATCAATAAGCTGCCCACAGATTGTAGTTGTCGCTATGTGGTCTACTGTGACGACTTGGCATTTGATGGTCAAGACGAGAGTTATCGCGCCCTAAAAAGCGTGCTTGATGGCTCGCTAGACTCTGAGCAAGACAAACTGCTGGTCTATGCCACCAGTAATCGCCGTCGCCTGCTACCGCAAATGATGAAAGACAATATTGATATTTACAATGGGCAGACGGATGAAGTCAACCCCTATGAAGCCATTGATGAAACCGTGTCGTTATCGGATCGATTTGGCTTATCATTGACCTTTCATCCCATGGATCAGCAGACTTATCTGCATATCGTTCAGCACTATCTGGATTTAGAGCAACAGAGGATTTCAGCCAGTATTGATACTGATATTGACCTTGATTTAACAGGCGAAAATCTGCCTGACAATATAAGAGCAGATGCTTTACGCTGGGCATCGGAACGTGGTGGGCGCTCGGGACGGGTCGCTTATCAATTCAGTCGCTATTGGAGCGGAAAAACGCAATTGGAAATTGCAGACGGTAAGCGCTAAGCCATATCTAACGCTAACCCATGTCTAATCACTGCGTGCAGAGCCTAGATACTGCACGCGGTTATCTTCTTCTTGGTTGCTTGCCAAATCAGCAGCACCATCGACTGTATATTGAGAAAAATCTGCTGCCAACCAGAGATTACCTTTGTAAACACTTTCTGCATCTAAGCGAATATGCCCCATGTTTGCCGTACTGCTATCTGGGTTATCAAAGCTTTGATAACGCGCGCTAAAATGGGTCAAAATCAAATTCTTAAGCCCGATATCTTGAGCAAATTTGCCCACCAATTGCGCACTACTATGCATGGGGTCAAAGTCTGGATTTTTGGCTTTGATTTTGCTTAAAAATTCATGAGTATAAGTGGCTTCATGCACCAGCAAATCCGTGTCAACCAACGCAGAGGTGAGACAAGCTGGCGTATCGTTATCCCCCGCTACCACTATCCGTGTGCGCTTAGCGTCATTATTGACATAATCTGCTGACCGCAGCTCACGACCGTCTTCGGTAATGATATCTTTGCCTTGCTGCAGTTTGCCCCACAGTGCACTTGCTGGAATGCCTTCTGCGGTCAACTTATCCGCATTAAGCGTGCGCTGACTGACAGTCTGAGTGATACCAAAACCATGAGAGGCGACGCGATGTGATAGTGGTGTGATATCAATATCAAGCTGATGCTGGCTGTCTAAACTGATACTTACCTGACCGTTACCCCCACTATCTTTCGACAATAACTCTTCAATCGCCATAAAATTGATGGCAAAGGGCAAATACAACTCTGTGGGGGCGGTAATAGCTTCAAGCAATGTAGCGATGGCTTTTGGTGCAATGAGGGTCAGCGGATCGCGACGTCCTGACATAGCCGCACTCGCCAGCAATCCTGGCAAACCATAGCAATGGTCGCCATGCACATGGGTAATACAAATGGCGGTTAATTGATGTAAGGAGAGCTTGGTGTGCAGCAATTGCTGCTGCGTACCTTCACCGCAATCAATCAATAGCCACGGACGCGATTTTTTAGGATGCTGACTAGCGCCCGATGAATAAGGATTCAAGCATTCGATCGCTAAGGCAGTGACATTGCGCTGTTTGGTTGGCACCCCTGCTGAAGTACCTAAAAAGGTCAGTTTGAACATGACTTAGCACTCATAGTACAAAATTATTAATGAATAATACGGCTTATGACAATTGGCACATCATGGTTCGATCGCCTACTACCATTTGTCCACCATTGGCAGTACACTCATTGACCATATTGGACTCATAAGACTTCCAACCACCATAAAAGCTCGCTACACATAGCAGCACGACCAGCAGTTTTTGTGACCACGCTTTGATAGACACCTGCTGGCTATTGATTTCTTGACGAGCAAGCGATGGGTTAGTATTGACATCGGTATCGATGCTTTTGTTATCAGATTTATTCAGGTCAGACATTACTTTATCCTAAAAAGGTTTTGTCTATGCATAAACAAAACCTTTTATCAAAATATTAAATCAAGCGCTTATATATGTGTAAACGCCAGCAACTAGAACTTAAGACGACCGCCCTTTTCTTCTGCGCTCTTAAAGGCATCACGCTCTTCACAGCGTTTTAGCCAATTTAAGATATTGGTATATTTATTCTTATCTAAGCCCGGACCAGCATTGGCACCTACTACCGCCAGATGCATCTGAATGTCGGCGGCGCTAAAATCTTCACCAGCGAACCAATGATTGTCCTGTAGATGCTGCTCCATCATGTCGAGTATTTTGTTTAAGCTGTTAGCAATCATGCTTTTTTCGACTTTTGCTTTGATGCCCTTGCTAACAGGTTTAATCAACATCGGCGATTGCTCAACCACTTTGGTAAACACCAATCGCATGATGAGCGGTGGCATCACAGACGCTTCAGCGAAATGCAACCAAAACGTATAGGCTTCCCACGCTGCTTCGTTGTCATCGGCAGGTTTGAACTGATGGGCTTTATCATAATGCTTGAGCAAATATTCGATGATAAACCCTGACTCAATCAGCGGGCGACCATCCACTTCCAATATCGGTGCATGACCGATCGGATGTATGGCTTTTAGACTCTCAGGCGCGCGGTAAGCTTTATTGCGCTCATAGCACGTCAGTTGATAATCAGCTTTGAGCTCTTCTAATAACCATAAAATGCGAAACGAGCGTGAGTTTGCTAAATGATGAAGGTGTAACATAAACCATCCTAGTAATAAGTAATTGTGAGTCCGCTATACTATTTTAGGGTGTGTCCTCATTCTGAACATGGTGATAAAAATGAGATAAATTGCAGCCAAACAAGGAAATTAGCACAGATAATATCGAGATATTAACCAGCTATTTGACACAGTTTGGCAAGATTTAGCCATTTTTGACCCATTTAAGTATTTTCGTTCAGATTGAGGACACGCCCTAGATATCATGTGCCAAATTAGGTCGAGTGTGATACTGCTGCTACTGATAATAGCGTACTTAACGCGGCTTTGACACTACAACTGTGTAGAGTAGTTACGAAAAATAATGCCTGCCAAGTCAACTTTGGTTTTACAACAACCTCTACTTATTTGGCGTGGAGTACTTCTATTTTTCGCGTCATTTTGTCTATTTTTTGCTGATACTTCTTAATCTTACGAAAACGATGCGCAGCCAACACGCCTTTAATACGGCGATTTTCTAGGCGACGGCGTGGTGGGAAGCTGCCCACTTGTGGCTCATTGTAGCCATGTAAGCGGTCATCACGTTTGCGTCCCAAGTAACCCAGCGCACTATCAGCGATCATAATAAGCAATGCCACAAAAATCATGCTGTACATCAGCATGGATCCACCATCATGTAAGTTACGATCTAAAATTGCGATTGAGAATACGAACAAGAATATCGGCTCAAGGTAGCACAAAGTCCCAAATAAGGAGACAGGTAGCTTTTGGCTGGCGACCATCGTCAATGACATCGCAGCGGTGCTGATAATGCCTAATAACGGCAGCAGATACCAAAGCTTGTGGTTGGTTATCGCTACTTCAAAGCCACCATTCATATACAGCGCGACCAGTACAACGGGCAACAACAGCACAAGATCTGAGATAAGACCAGTAATAGGCGGCACTGCCAGCTTGCGACGTAGTAGATAGTAAGGAGGATAACCCAAGCAGACAAACAAAGTTGCCCAAGAGATAGCACCATATTCAAAGATATCATAAGCGATACCAAGACCCGCACATACAATGGCAGCCCACTGAAGTAAGCTCATATCCTCATTATAAAAAAATCGACCAACGACGATCATAATCATTGGATATAAAAAGTAACCCAACGTCACTTCAAGCCCCAAACCATTCACTGGCGCCCACATAAATATCCAGATTTGTGCGCCCAAAATTGGGGTGGGCAATATAAATAAAAACCACTCTTTGGCGTTTTTTAATGTTTTTAGATAGTCAAAAATATGCTGCCATTGTTTTAATACACTTACCAATAGCACCAAACTAAAAAACATCGTTAGCACGCGCCACGAAGCGACCTGCGTACCTGATAACGGTTGCAGCAGCAAGCTGAATAAGAACAGCAATGAGTATAAGAAATTTGCAGCCACAGCAGTGATCGTACCCTGCGAGGTTTGGTTAGTAGTCAGCATCACAGCAGCCTTTAGAGATTGGGGCACATCCTTGGCAATTTTAAAAAAAACAAAAGCCTCAGACGAGAACGTCTGAGGCTTTTGCATATAAGGTCGTCGCGCAATCCAAGATCAACGCTTTTGATATGTCGTGCTTATATCATGGGCAGCATTATGTCAAAGTCAGAATAGATAAGCAATGCCACTGTTCATCTACTGACTTAACTTCTGCCATGAGTCAATTTAATGCACGTAAGTGCTTATTTTAAATCAAGTTGCTCAATTTTTTGCTGTATCTTATTCATCTTTTTTTGGTAACGACGTATCTTGCGAAAACGATGCGCTTTTAGTACGCCATCGATACGCTGATTGATAAAATGGCGTCGCGGTGGGAAACCGCCTACTTGTGGCTCTCTATAACCATAAAGATGATCGTTACGACGACGAACCAGATAGCCTGTGGCACTATCAACCATCATGACCAGTAGCGCAAGTGTAATCATGCCATACATAAAGAGCGAACCGCCTTCATCAAGGTTTTGACTCAGAACCGTAATGGATAATACAAACAACAGCATCGGCTCTATATAGCTTAACGCGCCAAACAATGACACGGGCAGCTTACTACTCGCAATCATCGTCAGTGACATCGCAAGCGCACTCAAAGCACCAAGCAGCGGCAACAGATACCAAAACTTCATCTCTTGTGCCGCAACGTCAAAACCACCAGTCACATAAAGTATGATGAGCACTACTGGCGTCAGCAGAGTCAAATCAAACAACAGCCCCGTCACTGGTGGCACAGCAAGTGTACGACGCAACAGATAATAAGGTGGGTAGCCCAAGCACACAAACAGCGTCACCCAAGATACCGAACCATACTGAAAAATATCGTAACCGATGCCTAACGCTGCGAATAGTGCGGCTGCCCACTGTAGGACGCTCATATGCTCATGGTAAAAAAATCGACCAAGCACAATCATTACAAGCGGCAATAAAAAATAACCCAGCGTGACGTCTAGACCAAACCCATTAACGGGCGCCCACATAAACAGCCAGATCTGTCCACCTAAAATCGGTGCAGGCAATATAAATATCAACCATTCTTTCAGTGTCTTTAGCGTTTTTATATAATCAAAGACATGCTGCCACTGCTTGGTCAAACTAAGCAATATTACCAAACTTAATAGCATCATAAGGACACGCCATGATGCTACCTGTGTCCCCGTTAAGGGCAACATAAACAGCCCAAATACAAACATCATCGAAAATAAAAAACTCGATGATACCGATGCGACAGTTCCCTGAAAAGTTTGATTGGTCGTAAGCATAACAACAGCCTTAAAAATAGAACCTTATTTACATTATTGAGAAAAATGAGAATCAAAAAATAAAAACCTCCGACGATAACGTCAGAGGCTTTTTTTAGAACAATCATATAAGACTAGATCACAAAGCTAACTACTGAGACATTTATTCGCCGTCTAACTCATCATTATTTGCAATATCGATAGCATCATCAACTTCAGTTGCCGCATCGATGTCTATTTGCTCTTGGCCTTCTACATGCAACGTACCATCTTCTCTCATAGCATCAACTAGCTCATCATCGCTTTCTTCGTGCTCGACACGTGCCATAGCAACCAGTTTTTCATCTTTTGACAGACGAATCAGCGTGACACCTTGCGTATTACGACCAGAGCTAGCGACATGCTCAACTGGCGTACGCACCAACGTACCTTTGTCAGAGATCAAAATAATATCATCGGTAGAGTCAACCTTGGTGGCTCGTACTAACGCACCATTACGCTCACTGGTCTTAATCGCGATTACACCGCCACCACCACGATTTTGGGTATTGAACTCATCGATAAAGGTACGTTTACCGAAACCTTTTTCACAAGCGATTAGGATTTCGCGGACATCATCTTCGATAACGACCAATGATTTGATAAATTCATCAGCAGCCAGACGCATACCACGGACACCTTTCGCAGTACGACCCATCGCACGAGCATCATTTTCATCAAAACGAATGGCTTTGCCACTGGAAGCAAACAACATCACTTCTTGGCTACCATTGGTGATACGAGCACTGACTAATTTATCGCCCTCTTCTAATCCAACAGCAATCAAGCCGTTTGATCGAATATTGGCAAACTGCTTAAGCTCTACCCGTTTCACTGTACCATTAGCAGTTGCAAAGAATACAAAAGGTGGCTCTGCTTGATTGTTATCTTCTGATAACTCATCATCACCCTCTATTAAGGTGTCTGTTAATGATGTGTCACCTTTTACCGGTAGCTCTTCTACTATTTTTGGAATAGGCAAGATAGTTGTCACGGTTTCATCAGGATTCAACCCAATTAAATTCACCAATGGACGACCACGGGCACCGCGACTGGCAATCGGTACTTCAAACCCACGTAGGCTAAAGACGCGACCGGTATCAGTGAAGCACAATACTGTAGAATGCGTTGAGGTCACTACTAGATGATCAATCACATCGTCTTCTTTCATCGCAGTCGCAGATTTGCCTTTACCACCACGTTTTTGCGCGACATAATCATCAATTGGCTGGGTTTTTGCATAACCAGTACGAGAAACGGTCATGACTACGGTTTGCTCTGGGATAAGGTCTTCACGGTTAAAGTCCATACGTGAATCAATAATATCAGTGCGACGCTCATCACCGAAGTTCTCACGAATCTCAATCATCTCATTAGAGATAATGGTCATTAGCTTGTCAAAATCGCCAAGGATAGACTCTAAATGGGCGATTTCACGCAGTAAATCTTGGTATTCTTCGGTCAGTTTGTCTTGCTCAAGACCCGTTAGACGATGTAGTTGCATATCTAAAATAGCATTGACCTGTTCAAGCGATAAGCGATAATGCTCATTACCCTCAATCAGACCAAACGGTGCTTTTGGATCTTCGCCTTCGATGAATTCAGGACGTACTGATTGACTGCCAGCAGCGGTTAGCATCGCCACGACACTGCCTGAACCCCATGTGTTATTTAGTAAGCTCTCACGTGCCAAGCCGCGGTTTGCAGAAGCCTTAATCGCAGCGATAATTTCATCAATATTCGCCAGTGCAACGGTCAAGCCTTCAAGCAGATGACCACGAACGCGAGCTTTATTTAGCTCATAAATGGTCCGGCGCGTCACCACTTCTTGACGATGACGTACAAAAGCAGCGATTAATTGACGTAAGCTCAATAATTTTGGCTGACCATTATCGAGCGCCACCATATTGATACTAAAGCTAGACTCAAGCGGTGTTTGGAGGAATAAATTATTGACGATAACTTCAGCCGTCTCGCCGCGACGCAAATCAATGGCGATACGCATGCCGTCTTTATCAGACTCATCACGAATCTCAGTAATACCTTCGATTTTTTTGTCACGTACCAGCTCAGCGATACGCTCAATGAGCTTCGCTTTATTGGTCTGATAAGGCACTTCGGTAAATACAATGCGCTCACGATCACGGTTGACGCCCGTATCGCTCATCGCTTCAATGATATAGCGACCACGTATGTGCAAGCGGCCTTTACCCGTGCGATAAGCATCTAAAATACCTGCACGACCGTAGATGATACCGCCCGTAGGAAAGTCAGGACCAGAGATATGGGTCATCAGCTCTTCAGCTGATATTTGCGGATTTTCGGCATATGCCAAGCACGCATTAATAACTTCGGTCAGGTTATGCGGTGCCATATTGGTCGCCATGCCGACTGCAATACCAGTCGCACCATTGACCAACAAGTTAGGCACACGCGCCGGCAACACGCTTGGCATACGCTCAGAGCCATCGTAGTTGTCTTCCCAGTCGACAGTGTCTTTGTCGAGATCAGCCAGCATCTGATGGGTCAGCTTGGTCATACGTACTTCGGTATAACGCATAGCTGCCGGTGGATCATCGTCAATCGAGCCAAAGTTACCTTGACCATCAACCATCGGGTAACGTAAGCTAAAGTCCTGCGCCATCCGTACAATCGCATCATAGACCGCACTATCGCCATGCGGGTGATATTTACCGATGACATCACCGACCACACGCGCCGACTTCTTATAGGCTTTATTGTAGTCATTAGACAGCACGTGCATCGCATACATCACACGGCGATGCACTGGTTTGAACCCATCACGCACATCAGGCAGCGCGCGCGAGACGATCACGCTCATCGCATAATCCAAATAGGATTGCTTTAATTCATCCACGATGGCAATAGGACTGATCGAGTCGCTCATATACACTCCTTCACTCACATAATTTCTCTAAGGGTTGCACGCCTTAAAAAGGTTTAAGCTGATACAAAAATATAGCTGCACAAATGCGCAACTATGATTGTTATATCAACGCTAAAAAACACCTCAAAACGTGCAAAACCATAGGAAAATGGCGATACGGTTTTTGTTAAAAGTAATGTTGAATAAAAGAAGCTATTTTAGCACAAATTTGTTAATTTAGGGGGTTCTGACTGTCATTAAAATCAAGCAAAACAGCTCATTAGCGCAGGTTTTTGGATCCAGTAATATCCGCCGAAATATCTTTAATGACATACTCGCTTAGACTGGCTAATTTTGCCATTTTTACAGACGAATTTACCATCTTTTGAACAATGGGAAACGCCGCCCATCTTACCAGAGCAAGGCGTATTTTTTGCTTGTGCTTGACTCATAGGCAACAATACAAAGGTGAGCGCTAGCAAAGATAACATTATTGATTTCATTGTTTTATCCTCCTAAAAAGCAATTGTTTTATACATAAAAAAACTGCACTCAATGGGATGCAGTTTTTTGACATCATTCATCTGTAAATAACTTATTGCCGCTTGGTCATATTAAGTTCGGTTGGCACTGGCACTGAAGTCTTGCTTAAAGAATTCACGAGTGGCGTCAGTACAAGCACTAGCGACTAAACCACCATGATAGCTAGATAAGAGGCCAGCTCCAGCAGCGTCGACATTATTATTAAATCGCGACTGAATATTATCAATAGTATTGGTCATTAGCCAAGGGTTTGCTAATGCTGATTGACCTAAAGGCAGCAACGTCGGAATGCCACGACCCGCTTCATTTTCGTTGTCGACATCGAGAACAGTGACATTTAGGTTGGCTTGTTGCAGCTGAGCAGTCATTGCACCTGTATTTAAATCATAATATACCGTTGGATCACGATGACCACCACATAACAATGTTGGCATCTTTGGTACATATCCTCGTAAATCGTTGTCTTTTAGGGCTTTGCGAAGCTCGTTCTGTGGAGAAGCGGCTGGTATTCCAGCTGGTGTTGTTGCTGTCAAACCATCAGGATTTGCAAGCATATCTGTCACATAAGCGGCACGGAAGTCCGTCTTAATGAGATAGTTATCAGGAGAAAATCCTAAAAATGCAAAAGGTAGTGTACTAAAAGGTAGCTGATCAAGTACTGCATTGCCAGTAGATTTTGACTGGAACAGCGCAAATCCAGGCAGTTTATTATCCTCGACTAATTGCTCAAAACTTGAGTCACTTGGAAGGATAGTATTAGCATACTGGTCAGTGAAAATCTCATTAACATTATTATAAATGTTTGGATACTTTTTCTGTAATCCTGTCGTTAATAATGGCGCAAATCGCGTTGCACCAAGGTTAACGCTCCCTGTAAAGATAGCATCACCAAAGGCAGCCAAAGCATAAGGGCCTGATAAAGGCGCAATGGCTGTCACTGGTTTGTTTTGTGCTTCTAGCGCTCTAGCAGTAGCCATAGCAACATGACCGCCCTGCGAATATCCTGAAATATATAGCTCGCCTGAATCATCGATATTGGCGTAATTGGTATTTTTATCTCGTTTTTGTGCATCGATAACGATACGCGAGCTATTCAACGCATCAATCATATCAGCAGATTGCTGCTCAGCAACTAAGTACGGATGATAATCAAGCTCTGAATCATCATAGCCAGCATAGTTAGGGGCTACGACGATATAGCCTTGCGCGGCAAAGTTTGCTGCTATCAAGGTGGCTTCACCCGAGCCTGAATTTTGAGGATTGCCAACTTGGCTAAAGTCATAGCTTTTATCGGTAGTCGTACCATGAGCATATAATAATACTGGACGATCGCCCGAACAATCTGCACTCTCACCACTAGGCAGCATTAAAGCAGCAGTTGCATTGGTAACCTCGCCTGCTGACCCTACCGTTTGATAGGTGACTTTTTCTACTTTAATATCACACTTAGCATCAGGCGTACCAGCATTTTCCAATCCAGGAATACCATCTATTTGAGCAGTACTGAAAGCACTAATTGTCTCAACGCTAGTAGGAAAAATGACGGATGCTGTGTCGTTATCATCGTCGTCATCTCCACAACCGGTGAGTAGTAAAGCACTGGCAACGGCTACTGACAATAAGCAGCGTGACATCGTTGGTGTTTTGGTAGTGATAGACATGGATTGATAAGTAGGGGCAGATAAAGGGGCAGATAATTTGCCGCTGGTATCCGTGGTGGATTTGATCATGGTTGCTGTCCTTAGCAATGGTAAATCAGACGTTTGCTGAAATTTTTTGGCAGTAAATGCCGTTTAGTTTGGCAGCTTTTTTCATCAATGATTTGTATTAAGCACTTTTTAGCAAAATTTGCTCAATAGTTATTGTTTCTTAAACCTTACTATTTATACCGTAAAATTTTATGAAAAGCTACTGGAAAACATGCGCTGAGTGGCGTCTTTTACCTTATACGAAAAATTTTGTTGCCGTTAAAGCAGTTCTAGCTTAGCTTTAGTCTTTGTTGTACGATGTTCCAAATTTAACCCTCATACAGATATCACCCTATGCAAACCAGCAGTCAAAGCACGAAAGAAACCAACAGCCAATCGACAGATCTCACAAAAGAAACAGCGATGCAAGACGAGACGCGCACTGATCGTAGTTTTGATACGATTGCGGATTATTTTGAAAAAAAGGTCTACGGTGGTCTTAAAGGCGACATTCGACTGGCAGTATTGCGCCGTGATATCTTTGCCTATACAGCGCAGATGAGTAAAGAGCTTGGGCGACCTTTACGAGTTTTAGATGTGGGTGCAGGACTTGCACAGATTGCGATTGAGCTTGCGGCTCAAGGGCATAGCGTGGTCATCAATGACATCTCTGCCAATATGTTAGAGAAAGCAAAAGCGAGCGCAGCAGAAATCGATAGGAATCTAGATATACACTGGTATGTGTGCCCTTATCAGGAGATAGAGGATAAATTGGCAATCGATGAGTTGCAGAATAAAGACAGTATGGGTAAGAATACTGAGAACGCAGCTAAGTTTGATTTGATAATGTCGCACGCCCTACTTGAATGGCTCGCAGAACCAGCAGCGATTATGGACTTTTGTGATCGGCAGCTGGCTGAGCATGGCGCGCTGTCATTGTGCTTTTATAATCCAGCGAGCTTTGACTATCGTAATCTGATTATGGGTAATTTTAATCTGCTCGATAACACGGATTATAAGGCTGACACTAAAAAAAGCCTGACGCCTAATTATCCGGTCGCCAAAGAAGAAGTCGAATCTTGGCTCACCACACATCATTACCAAACCATTCTAACCAGTGGCTTGCGCGTGTTTCATGATTATGCACCGCTCAAGCGCGGTGGTCATAATGATCCTGATGCAGTCATACGTATGGAGCTGCGCTACTCACAACGAGAGCCGTATAAATGGCTGGGTCGCTATCTGCATATAATGGCAACTCGTTAAGTTGAGTAATCTGAATGATAACGAGCACCTAAATCATGATTTGCTATAACTGCTATCTGGCTTCTGCCACGCGCTCGGACCGATCGTACTCTGACCAAGTCGTCGCATTGATGTCTTTTTCATCAAAAACAACAACGTGCTCAAGTATCGGCAAAATCCCAATTTGCGAGCCAATCTCATGATTATGATGGCTGGCGACCAAGGATAAAACTGTCTGCCCATCATCGAGTTGCAAGCGATACAGATAATTGGCACCGCGAAAGACGCGCCCAATCACCAAAGCGGTCTGCGTACTATCATCATCATGGATTATATCGTCAGGGCGCACGAGCACCTTAATCGGTGTACCATTGGGATAATCGTACTCACAATACTGCGGCTGCCCTGACTCATCATAAACTTCCATGCGACGGTAAATATCACCTAACGCGGTCTCGACGTGACCTTCTTTGATAATGCCATCTATCATCGCCCCTTCACCGACAAACTCAGCGACAAACGGACTGATTGGCTCATGATATAGCTCGCTTGGTGTCGCCCATTGTACCAATCGACCTTTATCCATAACGCCTACTTTATCTGCCAGCGCAAAAGCCTCATTTTGATCATGAGTCACCAAAATAGCGGTGGTATTGGTACGTTTGAGAATATCGCGGACATTCATCGCCAATGACTCACGCAGTACCACATCCAAATTAGAAAACGGCTCATCGAGTAGCAAGAGTTTGGGATTGGGCGCTAACGCTCGTGCCAAAGCAACACGTTGTTGCTGTCCACCTGAGAGCTCATTGGGACGTTTGTCAGCATGCTCAGTCAATTCAACGAGGCTTAGCATCTCAGCCACGCGGGCTTTTTTGTCAGCCGCTGACCATTTATTGAGACCAAAAGCGATGTTTTTTGCCACGCTTAAATGCCCAAATAACGCATAGTCTTGAAACACCATGCCCATGCCACGTTTGGCTGGCGCGACGGCAAACGAGGTCGTTGGCGTCTGTTCTGTCAAGCGTTGGTTATTTAAGCCAATCGTGCCGCGACGACTTTGCTCTAGCCCTGCAATGGCTCGCAATGCCGTGGTCTTTCCGCAACCGCTATAACCCAAAAAGCAGCCAATCTCGCCTTGCTGTAAGCTTAGCGATAGTCCATTAACGATGATGGTATCGTCATAACCGACGATTAAATCTTGCACGCTAAAGTAAGGATTGGTGGTGATATTTGTCTCAGTATGTGCGGTAAAGTTAGCATCGTGCTTAGCGATATTATTATCCTGCATTTGGTAGAATTCATCTCTTGATACTAATGATTTTTTTACATTATCAGCGTGCACTTTCACTTTAGCTGTCGCCGACTGAGGATTGGCTGGGTCTGTTGAGTCTTTAATCAAGTCAGTATACATAGATGGTACCAGTAAGCGATTAATGAATAAAACCAATAAATAAAACGGTAAAAAATTATGGTACTAATGAAGGCTTAAGCGCGATCAACTCTGTCTTTAACTTCTCAAATAATAAACGGCAATGTCTTAAATAATAAACTGTTTTCAACTTATCCCTGCTTATCACTTTGGCGCAGCAGTATCCAAACGGGAATAAGACCGACCAACACAATCAGCAAACTTGGCAATGCTGCTCTGCCCCACATGCCTTCGCTGGTCATCTCAAACACCCGCACCGCTAGCGTATCCCAGCCTTGCCGACGTGTCATCAAAGTGATCGGCATCTCTTTCATCACTTCGACAAAACCCATCAATAAAGCAGTTAGCACCCCAGGGCTGAGTACAGGCAACATCACTTGCCGCCAACGTTGATAAGGGCTGTCACTCAGTAGTTTAGCAGCCGCTTCCTGATTGACAGTCAGTCGCTGTAACTGCCGATCGACTGGCTGAAAACTTACCGTCATAAAGCGCGTCGATAAGGCAAGGAGCATCACGATCACACTACCCGACAGCACTTGCTCTGAGGTCACACCGAACGCAATCAGCTGATTGTCTATCCAAGCAATTGGGATAAATATGCCAACAGCCAGTACTGTACCCGGTACAACATAGCCTAGATTGGCTAAAGTCGTCATAAGCTTGGTTGATTTATCAGGATATTGCCGTTTGATCCACGCAATAATAATGGCTAAAAAAGCAATGAAAATGGTGGTCATGCTCGCAATCATGAGACTGTTGGTGACAAAATCAATATAACGGGCGTCAAAATCTTGGCGAAAGTTCAATGCGGTCCAATAGATCAACTGCAAGAACGGTATTAGGAAAGCCAGCAAAAACACCAGTGTACATAGGAATGTCATGGCCAGCTTAGCAGACGCGCTGGCTTCAAAACGCTGATTGCTGCCTTGGGTAACTATATTACCGCGTTTGGCTTGCCAATACTGCTCAAACAATACGACGATAAATACCACACCGATTAATAAAGCGGCTAATTGTGCGGCAGTCGTTAGACTAAAAAAGCCAAACCAAGCCTTGTAAATAGCCGTTGTAAAAGTGTCTACATTGAAGACCGAAACCGCACCAAAGTCCGCAAGCGTTTCCATACTGGCGAGTAACAAGCCGCCAATTATCCACGGCAACGCTTGCGGTAATGCCAAGCGAAAAAACACGCGACTGCGGCTTAAACCAAGCATTTGACCCGCTTCAATCGCCCGCCTGCCTTGTGACAAAAAGGCCTGACGCGCTAGCAAATAAACGTAGGGATAAAATGCCAATGACAATACCAAACCTGCGCCCCAGACATTGCGTACTGACGGAATGGCTGTATCGATGCCTAACTCTCGTAAACCTGTCTGTAGCGGTCCACTAAAATCAACAATACCGACGGTAACAAATGCCAGCACGTAAGCTGGTATCGCCAGCGGTAGCATCAGCGCCCACGAAAAAAAGCGCTGTCCGGGAAAGCGATACATGCTGGTGATCCAAGCAAGTGCGGTGCCGATACTGCCAGAGATAACCGTCACCATCACCAATAAAATCGCGGTATTTTTGAGGACTTGTGGCAGCACATACTCGCGCATGTGCGTCCAGATGTCTGCCACTGGCTGCGTCCATGACAGCAGGACGATGAGAATTGGTACCAGCATAAACAACGAAATCAGTCCTAAGACTGATTTTGAGAGGATGCGTTTGCGAACGGCATGGTCTTGACTAACAGCCAAACTACTATGGTCACTGCCATTGTTATTGTCGTTGGCTGTCTTGTCTTGACGAACAGACGCATTTGGCGTTGTTATCATATAATTATTACCATGTCATACGCATAGAGATCCCGATCTAATTCGCCTATCGCACACCCAAAAACGCCATTTTTTCTGTCAAACTTGCTCAGCTTACTGTTCCGCTTACTAAGAGTCATGCTGACATTTATCTGATGGCTACTGTCATTTTTTGGGCGTGGTTGGCTTGTGATACTCTATTTATAACCTGCTTTGTCCATCATTTGAATCGCTTGGGTTTGACGCTCGCCAAACTTTTGCACGTTGATATCATCTTTTTTGAATTCGCCCCACGATCTGAGCATATCTGACTCATCAACGCCTTCTTTGACTGGATATTCTTTATCAGAGCTGGCATAGAGACCTTGGGCTTTATCCGAAGACAACCATTCCATTAATTTGAGGGCGCCATCAGGATTGTCTGATCCTGTCACCACACCTGCTCCAGAAATATTCACGTGGGTACCAGTAGTGCCTTGGTTTGCCCAAAAGACTTTGACAGGAAAATCAGGCTGCTCATCGAGCAAGCGACCATAGTAGTAGCTGTTAGACAAGCCCACTTCACACTGACCGGCAGCGATAGCTTTTAGCATGCTAGTGTCATCACTAAAGACGTCAGTGGCTAAATTATCTACCCAACCACGAATGACGGCTTCGGTTTTTTCTTCGCCTAAGTTTTCAATCATACTGGCAACCAATGACTGGTTGTATACAGAGTTTGAGGTGCGCAAACAAAGCTTGCCTTTCCATTTTGGATCCGCCAAATCTGCATAAGTGGATAACTGGTCGGCGCTGACTTTACTTGGGTCATACATGATAGTACGGGCACGTAATGACAGACCTGTCCACTGACCTTTTGGATCACGATATTTTGCAGGGACATTGGCTTCTAATACCGTCGATGCCACTGGCTGGAGCAATCCTTGTTCTGTAGCTTGCCACAAATTACCCGCATCTACAGTCAATAGCATATCCGCTGGCGTATTTTGACCTTCCGCTTGCAAGCGTGCCATCAATGGACCACTTTTATCAGTGACCAGTTCAATTTTGACACCTGTTTCTTCTGTATAGCGGTCTAGCAAAGGCTTGATCAGCTGCTCGTTACGTGATGAGTAGATCGTAATCGTTTGTCCTTCAGCACTCGTCGCGCCATCGTTAGCCACTTCTTGCTCGCTACTAGCTGGCGCCGCTTCAGCATCAACGCTTTCTTCTGGCGTAGAGGAATTACTACAACCCGCAAGCCCTAGCATCATGCCAAATACGGCAACAGGTAAAGTGAGCTTGGTAGAAGGTAAATTTGCGCTGAAAGCTTTCAATGACATGGTTTTCCCCATAATGGTGCTACGGATAAGTGAGAGAGATAAACAACATTACTCATTAAGAGTAATAAGAGCATATTAGTTGAAAACAACATACTAATAGAAATGAGATTAATTATCAATACATTTATTTAACTGGATAAACTGGTGCTTGTTTGGCTAAATCATTGCTTTTAAAATACAATTTCAAAAGCAATGATTTAGCCAAATAGTGTTCGCTCAACACTTTTTTATAACAGCCATTGCCCCAAAATCACATTGACTGCCGCTTCAGTACGCAATATGCGTGGACCTATGTGTACTGCCTGACAGCCTTGACTGGCAAGTAGCTCAATCTCATAGTCGATCCAGCCCCCTTCTGCGCCGATACAAACGAGACTGGGCAAGGAGGTGCTATTAGCTGAGTTGGTTTCTACGAGCGATGGCGTAGTTTGCTCTTGCTTTGCTAGCACTTGCTGCTGCACATATTGCGAAAATGACAGATCGCTGTAAGGGTGCGCGACAATAGCGCGGTTGGTGATTAGACTTGCCAGCTCATCCTCGACAAAGGGTTTAAAACGCTTTTGCAAAGTAATGCGCGGGGCAACAGTATCCACTCCTTGTTGTAAGCCTTCTAGTACGAACTCATCGAGGCGACTCAACATCGGACTTTGCCAATAGCTCTTTTGCGTGCGATAGCTATTGATAAGGATAATATCGCGCACACCAAGCGCCGTCATATCCATTATCAAGCGGCGCAGCACTTTTGGACGTGGTAATGCCAAGATGACCGTCAGATTTAACTTAGCAGGTGGCACAACTGACAATTGGACATCACCTAGCTGAATACGGTGAGCAGCAATCTCCTCAATAATCGCTGTACCAAGATTACCACCGAGTTGCCCAATTTTGAGGGTATCTCCCACTGCTGCGGTCAACACGTCATTGATATGGTTAATTTGCGATAGATGATTGATTGTCGCAGAATCTTGCGAAAAGTTTTCGGCAGGCAGTAATAGACAGTTCATAGCGTCTCTTGGTTTGAGTGTTGCTCAATCACCTTTTCGATCATGGCAAATTGGCGCGTTAATACTGCTTGCTGCTGTACGGTCATCTGCTCGCCAGCTTGCCCTGCTTGTTTGGCTAATGGCGGATGGCTAAGCCAGGACTGTAGCTGATCATAAATGAGCGCCGTATCGTTAGCAGCTAATGAGGACTTATTGCGCGAGGATTTTTGCTTACCCTTTATTTCTGAACTACTGATATCTGAATTGGCGATATTTTCATTATTGGTAGCAACATCCTCTATATTAATTGGACGATAAAACGTATTGTTTGGCTGATATAACGCGCCCACACTCGCCAGCTTATCGACCACACTTTGACACGATTGGGTTTGGCGTCCCATTAGCACCGGTGTTGCCACACTCGCTGGCTCAACTGGATTGTGTCCGCCCACATCGACCAACGAACCGCCCACCAACGCCACATCGGCTAGCGTATACCATGTCATCAGCTCGCCCATGCTATCTGCTAAATAGACTTGCGTGTCCGTATTGATCGCTTCTTCGTTACTGCGCCGTGCCATTATCAACGTGCTGTTTTGGATAAGCGTCGCCACTTCATCAAAGCGTTCAGGATGTCTGGGCACGATAATCAACAGCGTGTCTGCCAGCGCTGGGTTGGACAATAGCTGCTCTTGCAATGACAGAGAGATGATTTCCTCGCCGCTATGGGTGCTGGCCGCGACCCAAATAGGACGATCCGCTATTCCCAACTCGACGGCAATACCGCTCTTTTGCTTTTGTATAGTGGCACACTCATGTTCTTTCTTAGCAGCGTTGCTATCAGTCGCTTGTACATCATCAGTTTTGTTATCAATCGTTTCATTATTAAGCACTGGGCTATTAATGACCCACTTGAGTGAGCCCGCCACCCGAATTTGCGCACTATGAGCACCCAGCTGACGAAAGCGTTTGGCAGACTCATTGTCTTGCGCAATAATTAACGTCAGGTTTTTCATCATACTGGCGCTGACAGCAGCGATTTTTTGATAGCTTGTAAAAGAACTGGCTGATAGACGACCATTGACTAAGATGCTCGGAATACGATGTTCGGACAGCTTGGTTAAAATATTCGCCCACAGCTCGGTCTCTACAAATAAGGCCGCAACTGGCTGCACGTGCGCTAAAAACGTTTCAATAACAGCGGGGCTATCTACAGGTACGTAGCTATGGCTAAGCCGACCCTGAGCAATGTCAGCAGCGAAACGGCTAGCACCGCGAGCGAAACCCGTCTGCGTGGTATTGGTCAGCCAAATCTTATAACCATGCGCCAATAGCATGTCTAGCAACGGCGCTACTGTATTGGTCTCACCTAAAGACACCGCGTGGCACCAGATAACGTTATTATTCATCTCAGCTTTATGGTTTATTTCAGCTTTGATATCAGCTGTTGGCGCTGCAGGATAGTGCTTGCCAAAACGCTGCGCCACTTCTTGCTGATAGTTGTCGCGCTCGTGTGAGCGTCGCCAAACCTGTAGGCGATATAGCGGCTTGAGTAAGCCAATGATACATTGATAATAAAAGGGTGGCTGATACACCGCTGGACTGTACAACGCGGTAGATGAAGACGCGGTGGTAGAGGGTTTGGATGGCGTAGGAGAAGATGGCATAGAACAGCCCAGATTAGTAATGGATCAGATAATACCATTCTCAAAAAAACTGATGGTAAAAAACGCGACAATTCTACCTGAATTTTCTGCTTAATAATAAGCTTTTACGCAGTATGAGCTAACAAAAATCGTTTAGACAATAATTAATATTAACACCGCCACTACTAGCACTACCGCCAGTAATAATTGGTAGCGCTTAATACTGTGTTGCTCTTGCTTTTGTGTCGTTATCAACGCTTGCGCTTGCTGCCACTGTGCCACCAAACTGGCCGCTTCCACGTGACCGTTTTGGGCAGCTTGCTCTAACCAATATTTACCGTTATTAATATCTTGCACGACGCCAACCCCTTGGTAGTACATCTTACTGAGTAAGCGCTGCGCTCGGCTGTCGTCTTTGCTAGCGGCTTGCTTAACCCATTCAACACCTGCCTCTATACCAGCATTTTTATCAATCACCAAGCCTTCACCGAGTAGCTCATACATCGCCAAACGCAGCATAGCAGCGCTATTCCCGACATGCGCGGCCTCTTGTAGTTTCAACAACGCTTGCTTTTTTGCCGCCAGATGATTCTCTGAAAAGTTAATTTGCGCACGCGGTTTAGATTGCTTGGCAACATGCTGTTCAAACTGATCCAAAACTTTACGGGCTTGCTGATATTCAGCATTGCCCGCAGTTTGCGGCCGTTCAATCTCATCTAACTCTATGAGTAATTGGCTAAAAATTTCTGTGGTTGGTGAGGGTTTGACAGAAGTAGCTAACTTAGTTTGCGTTAATGCCGGTTCCAATTTAGACAGCTCAGGCTTTATCTCACCTTGTTGTTCATTCGATAAGTCTTTATTTGCCAGTGGATCGGCTATCATTTGCGAAACAGTAGCTTCATTCAAAGCATTTTTATTCAAAGCAGCTCTATTCAGATCATCTGCTGATGTGGTGGTTGTATTCTGCTTTATCAAAGAGTCTACGCTAGTGCCCACTGTCTGAGAATTAGATTCTATGCTACTTGAGCCTAAATCCACTTGAGAAGCCATGCGAGCAGCCACGTTAGATTTATTGTCTTGAGTGATAATGGTAGACACGTAATCATTGCCAGCGACTGGCAGTCTGGCACTAACCGCTTGATACAAGCCACTAGCAACTTGCCCGCCTTGTACCGCGACAAAGGGTCGATCGACATGACCAAACAAGCGCAAGCCTATCGGTTCTAGGGCAAAAAATATTGGTAAGCTGGCACTGTCATTAATATTAGCATTGGCACTGTCATTAATATTGGCACTATTATTCTCACTATATAACACTGCCATATGCTGATAAAAATCATCGGTGCTCAGCGACCATATTGGATAACGTTTGCGCAGCTCGAATTGACCATACCAATGCGGCGTATTTTGCCATTGCTGCGCCAATACTTGTCCGGCATAAAATGCCAAAAACATCATAAGATTACGATAGCGTTCATCCGTTAACAGCGCATCTTCATCCCAATTACCCATTTTAATCAGATCACGGCGTATCTGCGATAGCAAAGTATCTACTCGCTGTAAGCTCGACAGCGACTCATCCAAAGTGCAATCACGCAACTCCGCTTCATAGGCAATGCCACCTGCGATAGGGCGTCCCGCTAAGAAATCTTGCCAATAGCCTGCGGCGATATAATCCAGTGGTGTTAGAGGCGATGCAGACATAAGACCAGCGTGTCCTTTTACAGTTTAATAGGTAATGAATAGGATGACATCGTTATGATGGCGACAGTAATGCAATGTGTAGATAGTTTACCTTAGCCTAAAATTCAAATAGCTACAATAAATCGCTACAATAAAGGACTAAACAAGCGTACCACATTATCAAACAAACGCTCATAGCCTGCGCGCTGCTGCCATTCTGCTAACGTTAAAAAATAACAGCTCTGTAGATAAGTCTCTTGACAGTTAGCAATTTGAGCGACCATTTCAGGGGTATAAATCGCCAAGCTGACTTCCATATTGAGATAAAAACTGCGCATATCAATATTTACCGTACCAAACAGACAATAATCATCATCGATCACCACGGTTTTAGCATGTAGCAGCCCGCCTTTAAATAAGGCAATGGTGACGCCCGCCTGCAATAACTCTTCATAATACGCTTGTGACGCATGCTGCACTAAAAACGAATCGACCTTTTCGGGAACGATAATCGTCACCTCTACCCCGCGCTTAGCCGCGATCGTCAGCGCACTTGATAGCGCCTCATCGGGTACGAAGTATGGCGTAGTAATACAAATGCGTTTATTAGCACGATGAATAACCGTCACCAAGGTATTATAAATAACATGCGCTGTTACCTGCGGTGCCGAAGGTATCAACTGCGCGATCACGCCTTCTATTACAGGCATCTGTGGTATGACTATCGACATTGAGCCAGTATGTAGCGGCTCATCAGCATCGATACTATCACCCAAAAATTTTACCCGACTGTTGATGTCATTGATAGTCGGATCCATCACATATAGCTTGCGGGTATAGTTATTGATTCGCTGGTTGAGCTCGTCTAGATTGTTGTTATTTTCAGCGCCAATATCGGTGACCACAACTTTTGCCATCGCCGTCGCTATACTGATGGTACGGTGGCTCACACTACGTATCGCCACATCGATCCATTGTCCGACATTTTTATTTTGTTTAAAAAACTTAGGATCGACCAAGTTAAAGCTGCCGATATAACCAATATATTCATCAATGACCACCATTTTTCGGTGATTACGCAGATCTGAACGTTTAAATAAGGTCTTGAACAAGCCTACTGGTAACGACTGATGAACAAAGGCACCTGCTTGCTCTAATATTCGGTGCTCATTGCTATTAAAAAACCTAAAACTACCAACACTATCAGCCAATATATGACACTCAACCCCGCGCTGTACGGCAGCGACCAACGCCTCTATCACCTCTACCACCTGCCCCTTCGGATAGATGATATAAAACTCCATCAAGATGATGCTCTTTGCTGACTCAATATCATCGATCAAACGCTTAAAAATAGCACTGGGCGCGGTTAATAGCTGCATTTGATGATCGGGGAACACCCCAAACCCTGTCCAGCGTGTCCCTATTTGGCTGACACCTCGATAGTTGTCAGGCAACAAATCTTGCCCTTTATCAAAGACCAAATGCTCCCGCTTTGCCATCTCATTCATCAGCAGACTGGCTTGATCCATGCGTTCACGATAGCGACGTCCGATCATTGGCTCACCGAGCAGTATGTAGGCAATTAATCCTACGACAGGCAAGGTATAGAGAACAGCAACCCAAGCGATCGATACGCCAATATTGCGCTGTACCGATACAATCCGTAGTGTCATTAAAATCATGAGCACGACATGTAATATCAGCCCCAATTCTGCAAAGTCACCCAATGACCATGTCGTAAAGTACTTTTCAATAGCAAAAGTGTCTATGCCTGCCTCCATCAACCAATCAGTCAATTAATACAAATCAAATTATCCAATACCTGCACGTGCCACAAAGCATTATCAGTATAGTAGCTTTTGGCGCGCACACAATAGGTAACTATGTACCCACCATATGGGCTGAACAAGTCTTAATGTCGCTGACGTAAAAGAAAGATAATTATTAATTTATAAAATATATGAAATAACGTTTGACAGGCATATGTAAATCTATATAATACACACCCACAGCAAGGGGACTTAATTAAGTTCTATGTTGTTAGAATTTTTATTAATTTAGAGTGTGACAACTTTAAATGTTAAGACTTCTATAAGATTCCCTTTAAGGAATTTTAACTTGCGAAGCTAACGCTTCTCAGGGTGATTAGCTCAGTTGGTAGAGCGTCTGCCTTACACGCAGAATGTCGGCGGTTCGAATCCGTCATCACCCACCAC